>VBIZ01000053.1 GCA_005880575.1 Chloroflexota bacterium
GTTCGGGTACGCGGACACGATGGGCATCTGGTGGGGGGAAGCGCTCTGGGGCGAATTCGTCGGCGAGACCGCGGGACTACGGGCCCTAAGAGCGTTCGTCCCCGAGTTCCGGCGAGAGGTCTGGAGCGGAGCCCTTGCGGCCGCCGGCGTCAGCGGTGGCGTCCTCGTCGACGTCTCCGCGGATGCGTTCCGCGTTGCTCGTCGCACGGTTCAGCTCATCGATCCCGATGCCGAAGCGGTGGTGCGCGATCTCGCGCGCGATCACCGGCTTGCCCTGGTGACGAACGGCGCTCCCGACGTGCAGCGGGCGAAGCTGTCGCACACCGGGCTCGAGCCACTCTTCGAGGCGATCGTCATCTCGGCCGAGGTCGGCGTCGGAAAACCCGATCCGCGCATCTTCAACGCGGCGCTCATGGCGCTCGACGCCGAGCCACGGAACGCGGTCATGATCGGCGACAGCCTCGTCCGCGACGTCGCCGGCGCACACGCGGCGGGGATTCGCGCGATCTGGATGGACCGCGGCGCACGCGAGGACCCGCCCGCCCCGACGCCCGTGCCCGACGCGCGCGTCACCGTGCTCACGGAGCTGAGGGCCGCCCTCGCCGCGCTGGGACCTGGCGCCGCTTCTCTTCGAGACTCGCGCGGATCTCGTCCGGCCGCAGGTCCAGATGGGTCGCGAGCACGAGCATCACGTAAAGGAGGTCCGTCAGCTCGCTGAGGGTGCGCTCCCGCCCTTCGCCGCGGAGGGCGACGGCCGCCTCGTTCGCTTCCTCGACGAGCTTCGCCGCGATCGCGGGCGCGCCACCTCTGAAGAGCTCCGCGGAAAACGATCCCTCCGGCAGATCGCGGCGCCGTTGTCGAAGCACACCGGCGAGCTCCGAGAGGAAGCGCGAGAGAGATTCCTCGTTCGCCGGCCCGAAGCAGGTCGCGCTGCCGGTGTGACATGCGGGGCCCGCGGGGTGGACCTCCACGAGGAGAGCGTCGCCATCGCAGTCGAGCCGCAGGTCCACGAGGTGCAGGACGTTGCCGCTCGTCTCGCCCTTCTTCCAGAGACGACCGCGCGAGCGGCTATGAAAGTGAACCTCGCGCGTCCGCAGCGTGGCCTCGACGGCCTCGCGGTCCATGTAGGCGAGCATGAGCACCGACCCCGTTGCGGCGTCCTGCACGATCGCGGGCACCAGGCCGCGCTCATCGAAGCTGACGTGACCGATCACGCCGCAGCCTCCTCGCTGGGGCGGACGCGAACGCCGGCGGACGCGAGCGCGCGCTTCAGGTCGGAGACGACCACCTCGCCCGAGTGAAAGATGGACGCCGCGAGGCCCGCGTCGCTCCCGGTCCTTGCGAAGAGCTCCACGAAGTGACGCGCGCAACCCGCGCCGCCGGACGCGATGACCGGGACGCGGACGGCGTCGGCGACCCGTGCGATGAGGTCGAGATCGAAGCCGTCGCGCGTTCCATCGCGGTCGATGGAGGTGAGAAGTATTTCGCCGGCGCCCGCCGCGACGCCGCGGCGCGCCCATTCGATCGCGTCGAGCCCGGTCGAGATGCGCCCGCCCTCGACGACGACCTCGTACCCCCCGCCGTTGCCTCGCCTCGCATCGATCGCGAGCACGGCCGCCTGCGAGCCCGCGCGTGCCGCGATCTCGCCGAGGAGCGCGGGGCGGCGCACGGCCGCGGTATTCACCGCGACCTTGTCCGCACCGGCGCGCAGGATCGCGGCCGCGAGGTCGGCAGAGCCGATCCCGCCGCCGACGCAAAAGGGAATGCTCAGTGTCTCGGCGACCCGGCGCGCGAGATCGACGACGGTGCGCCGCCGCTCGACCGACGCCGTGATGTCGAGGAAGACGAGCTCGTCGGCACCTTCGCGGTCGTATCGCGACCCGCTTCGCCAGCATCGTGCTCACGCCGCCGTCGCGTGGGCGGCCGTCGCGCGCACGAACGCGCGCAGCACGGATGTGCCCATCGCGCCGCTCTTCTCGGGATGGAACTGGAGGCCGAGCAGCGCGCCGCTGCCGACGGCGGCGGTGACCACGCCGCCGTGGTCCACCGTCGCCACGATCGCGCCATCGTCGACGGGTACGACGGCATACGAATGCACGAAGTAGAAGTACGCCTCGTCGGGAACGCCCGCGAGCCACGGATGTGACCGCACCATCCGCACCTGGTTCCAGCCGGTGTGCGGCACTCGGACGTCGCCGCGCAGCAATCGCACGCGGCCGCGACAGAGTCCGAGGCCGGGCGTCCCCGGGTCTTCCTCGCTCTCGTCGAAGAAGAGCTGCATGCCGACGCACAGCCCGAGGAGCGGTATTCCACGGTCGCGCGCCACGCGCACCATGACGTCGAGGCCCAGGCGGCGGAGCTCGGTCGCGCAATGTCCGAAGCGGCCCACGCCCGGAAGCACGACGGCCTTCGCCGAAAGGATGTCGACGTGCGAGCGCGTGATGCGAACGTCGTTGGCGCCCGCGCGACGCAGCGCCGCGTCGAGACTCGCGAGGTTCCCCACTCCGTAGTCGACGATGGCGATCATCCGATGCGGCCCTTCGAGCTCGGCACGCCGCGCCGACGGGGATCCCGCTGGGACGCGAGATCGAGCGCGCGGCCGAACGCCTTGAACGTCGCCTCGAGGAGGTGATGCGTGTTGCCCCCGCGTATCTGTCGCACGTGGAGCGTGCAGCGTGCGCCCTGGGTCAGCGCGACGAAGAAGTCAGGGACGAGGGTCGAATCGAACGAGCCGACGATCCGCGTCTTCGGCTTCAGGTCATGCGCGAAATAGGGGCGGCCCCCGAGATCGAGCGAGACGCTTACCAGGCACTCGTCCATCGGCAGCTCGAGCGAGGCGTAGCGGCGCAGACCCTTTCGATCGCCGAGGGCTTCGTCTATCGCGCCGCCGAGTACGAGACCGATGTCCTCGACGGTGTGATGTTGATCGACCTCGATGTCGCCCCTCGCCTTGAGCCTCAGGTCGAACAGCCCGTGCACCGCCAGCAGCTCGAGCATGTGGTCGAGGAACGGAAGACCGCTCTGAATGCTCGTTTTGCCCGTGCCGTCGAGCGCGAAGCGGATCTGGACGTCCGTCTCCTTCGTCCGCCGGATCCGGCGCGACGCGCGCAGGGCGGTCATCGACCGCGCTCCGCAAGAACGTCGCGCAGAGCGTCCAAGAGCCGATCGTTCTCGGTTCGGCTCCCGATCGTCGCGCGCAGCGACTCGCCCGCGTCGGGCCATGACGACACGTCGCGCACCAGGACGCCGCGCTCGAGGAGCGCCGCGTGCAACGCAGCCGCGGCCATCGCGCGGTGCCGGAAGAGGACGAAGTTCGCGGCCGATGAAAACGCTTCGATCGCCGAGAGACCGCGCAGCTCGCGCTCCACACGCGACCGCTCCTCCACGACGGCGCTCACGCGCTCGGCGAGTCCCGCCTCGTCGGCCACGATGCGTGTGGCGACGAGCTGCGTCAGCGTCCCGACGTTGTACGGCAGCCGCGCCGCCTCGTATGTCGCGGCGATCCGCCGGTCCGCGACGAGCGCGCCGAGCCGAAGGCCCGCGGCCGCCTGCGCTTTCGAGAAGGTTCGCGCGACCACGACGTTCGGTTGCTCGGCGATCCGCGGCAGGAAAGTGTGGCCTGAGAACTCCGCGTACGCCTCGTCGACGAGGACGAGCGTGCGCGGCGCGTCGGCCGCGGCGAGGATCGTCGCATCGTCGACGAGATCGCCGGTCGGATTGTTCGGCGACGAAAAGCAAACCACGTCGGGGCGCACGCGAGCGACCGCATCGCGCACGCGTGCCGCGTCGAGTGCGTACGGCACTCCGACACGCTCCTCGCGGACGCGCATGCCGGTGAGGCGTCCGAGCCGCGCGTACATCGTGTAGGTCGGCGTGAACACGAGGAGCGTCCGGTCGGCCCCACCGAAGATGAGAAAGGTGTAGAGGAGGACCTCGTTGCTGCCGTTCCCGAGGATGATCTGGTCCGGCGTCACGCCCCACCGTCGCGCGACGAGCTTCCGCAGCTCCCCTGCGGCGATGTCGGGATACCGGTTGAGGATCGTGTCCTCGAGGTCGGCCGGGCTGAGGTACCGGCCAAGCGGCGTCGGCTCGGTCCATTCGTTGGACTGAAGACGGACCTCCGCGGGCTGCGACTCGGTGCGATACGGCTTCGCGCCCGCGAGCCACTCTCGCGGACGGGGCAGATCGCCGATCATGCCCGCGCCTCGATCGACGCGCCGTGGAACCGCATGCCCTCATGCTCCGCGATCGCCGTTCCAGCCCGTGCGAGGCGGCGCAGATCCCCGCGCAGCGACACGCGACTCGTCCACCGGACGAAATCCTCGACACGCAGCGCCGAAGACCAGCGGGCAGTGCCGCCGGTCGGCAGCGCGTGATTCGTTCCGGCCACGTAATCGCCGAAGGCGACCGCGGACCGCGCTCCGATGAACACGGCGCCGGCGCGATCCACGCGATCGGCGAGCGCCGCGGCGCGCCGGCCCGCGAGCAACACGTGCTCCGGCGCAGCGTCGTTCGCGGCGCGCACCGCCGCGCCGAGATCGCGCGCGCGATATGCGCGCACGCGCGCGGCATGATTCCCCCCGATGGCGCCGGCCACCGCCCGCAGCCACCCCGCGTCGTCGCTGATGAGAGCGGCAAAAGCGCCGGCGCCGTGCTCCGCCTGCGCGAGCAGATCGAGGGCGAGCGCGTTTGCGTCGGCGTCACCCGAGGCGACGGCGACAAGCTCGCTCGGGCCCTGGAGCGCGTCGATGCCGACGTCGGCCGACACGAGCCACTTCGCCGCTGCGGTGTAGGCGTTGCCGGGGCCGACGATCTTGTCCACGCGCCGCACCCACGGCGTGCCGTACGCGAGCGCAGCGACCGCGGCAGCGCCACCGGCGCGATAGAGGACCGTCGCGCCGACGAGCTCGAGCGCGTACGCGAGTGCGGGATCGAGGGAGCCGTCGGGCGGCATGGGCGACGCGACGACGAGCTCGCCGACACCGGCGACGCGCGCCGGCACGCCGGTCATCAGCACGGTGGACGGATACGAGGACGCTCCACGCGGCACGAGCGCGCCGACACGCTCGAGCGGGGTGGGCACGAGCCGCAGCTCTCCGGTCGCGTCGCGACGGGATACCTCGCGCGGTCGCTGTCGCTCGTGGAAGGCGCGGATGCGCGCGTGCGCGAGATCGAGCGCGCGGCGGACGTCCAGCGGGCAGGCTGCAGCGGCACGACGCAACGCCGCGGGCTCGACGATGAGGTCCTCGAGCTTCGCGGCCGCGCGGTCGAACCGACGCACCGCTCGGAGCACGGCTCTGTCACCGCCGCGCCGCACGGCACTCACGATCGCGGCCGCCGCCTCGCGCTGCGCCGCCCTGAAGGCGCCACCGCCCCGCGCCCGATCCACGTCTGACGCAAATGCCGCGAGCGTCGCGATCCTCATGCCGCCGCCCACGCCGCGAGGCGCTCCACCAGCGGCGCGATCTCGCGCCTCCGGAGGTGGTACGAGGCGGGGTTCGCCACGAGGCGCGCGGTGCTGCTCGCGATCTCCTCGACGATCGCGAGGTCGTTTGCACGCAGGGTGCGTCCGGTGGCGACCAGATCGACGATCCAGTCCGCAAGGCCGACAAGCGGGGCAACCTCCGCAGACCCCGCGACCTTCACGATCTCGACCGCGATATCCCGCTCGCGGAAATGCCGCTCGGCGACGTTCGGATATTTCGTCGCGACCTCGAGCGTACCGAGGTGGCGGTATTCGTCGAGCGACCGCTCCACCGCGCCGCGCGGCGCGGCGACGACGAAGCGGCACGCGCCGAAGCCCAGGTCGACGAGCTCAATCACACGCGCCCCGCTCTCGAGCAGAACGTCCTTGCCCACGATCGCGAGGTCCGCCGCGCCGCGCTCGACGTACGTGGCGATGTCGCTCGGACGGGCAAGGACGAACTCGACCTCACCGCCGTCGACGACGAGCCTCCGGCCGCCCGGGGTCACACCCGACACATCGAGCCCGATCGCGCGTAGCGCGCCGAGAGCTTCGTTGAGCAGCAGCCCCTGCGCGAGCGCGAACCGCAGTGGCCTCATGAGCCGATCTCGCTTCCGAGAGTCGCGGCATCGGTCACGCGGCCGTCGGCGAGCCTGACCCGGCACTCGTCGATCACCTCGGCTTCGATCACGGCGCGACCCGCGCGCTCGGCGACATCGCCAAGGGCGACGGCCAGGCCACCGGCGCGGAGCGACGCGGTGCAGCGCAGGGTGGCGCGTTCGTCCGCGCTCGCGCGGAGCACGACGAGCGGGCGCTGCAATCGAGGCCGCCACTCTTCGGCGAAGAGGGCCCGATGAAGCTGCAGCACGTCGATGGCGAAGCCGATCGCGGGGCGCGGCGTCCCGTATGCGCCGATGAGCAGGTCGTACCGGCCTCCCGAGGCGATGACCCCTGCGTCGGGGTGGATCGCCTCGAAGACGATCCCGGTGTAGTACGGGAGCGCAGGAACAACAGCGAGGTTGGGAGCGCCCCACCCCTTGACGGCCCCGGGCCACCGCTCGCGAGCGAGCTCGATGACGCGGCACAGCTCCGCGGCTTCGGGGCCGCTTTCGACGCCGGTGAGCGCGCGAGCCGCGCGCGCGAGCTGGTCCGCCGGCATCCCGGCCCCGCGTGCGCGGTTCAGCGCGCCCGCGATGTCGCCTTGACGGAGTGCGTGAAGCACGTCGACGCGCACCTCTCCGGCAAGAGCCGCGAAGAGACCACCCGTGAGCGCGATGCTCCCGACCTGCAGCGTCGATTCGCACACCGCGAGTCCGGCGCGCTCGAGCGACTCGCCGAGCAACGCGAGGATCTCCGCGTCGGCGAGCGCGCCATCTCCACCGACGAGCTCCACACCGGCCTGCAGGATCTCGCGCGATCCGCCGCTCATCGCAGGCTCCTCACGGAACACCGGCGCGATGTACGAGAGGCGCAGCACGCCGGTCATCTCCCGGTAGCGGCCGGCGACGAGTCGCGCGACGCTCGTCGTGAGGTCGGGCCGGAGCGCCACGAGGCTGCCGTCGCTGTCGAGGAACTGGATGCGGCGGCGCCTCACCGAATCGTCCGAGCCGTACTCGAGCAACGGTGGATAGAGGGGTGTGAAGCCCGAGTCCGCGAATGTCTCGGACAGGGCCTGCTCGATCACGCCGAGCTCGCGCGCCTCGGTCGGCAGGACGTCGCGGAAGCCGCGCGGCGGCCCGATCGGACTCTGGTCGTTCATATATAGGTGTGACACCCCCAAAATGAAGAAGGCCTCCCTTGCGGGAGGCCTTCTTGGCATTGCGATCTGATGAAGTAGGTCGGCTAGCCTCCCGGACGCACAGCCAGCCCCGAGACCGGGGCCGTAGAGCTATGCGTGTGGTGCAGGTGCCGCATCGAGGTCCACGTTATGGGACCGTGTTCAGCGCGGTCAACTCGGACATGCATCGTGCACACGGCGGCTACTGGATCCCGGCGCAGTTGCTCGGTTGAGGCTCGTCGATCCGGCGCTGGGCCCCGCGCGGCACGATCGACGTCACATACACGACGGCGTCGACGGTCCCTTCGTTACGGACGAGGTGGGTGTCGCCGCCGTTATCGACGAACCCGGACCCCGCCGAGACGTGTTCCGGGGTGCACGCCGGATCGTCTGCTCGGTACAGGGTCAGCGCGCCCGACTTAACGACCACGAGGCTCGGGCCGGGATGCGAGTGCCAGCCAAAAGATCCGCCGGGCACGATCGTGTTCTGCAGCATCCACACATCGGATTCGCCCTTGGTGTCGATCCGCGCCTGCCAGTGGGGCGAGAGGGTCTTCGAGTCGATCTCGTGAAATTGTCCGATCGCGAAGATCGTGCTGGTGACGCCATGGACCGATGTCGCCAGAACAGTTCCACCGTATGCGGCGAGCGCCGCGACGACGACGAGAAGCGCGAGCACGAATCGAATGCGCATGTCCGTTCCTCCCTGGTGCCTTTTCGGCCGTTTGGAACGATCGATGTGGCGGGCATGAGCCGACAGACCAAAAAATGAACTTGCGGGCGGGCGGGCTCAGGCGTTCACTGGGCGCGTGGCTGAGTACGGCCAGTTCTGCCCGGTGTCTCGCGGCGCGGAAGTCTTCGCCGAGCGCTGGACGCCGCTCATCCTGCGCGAGCTCCTGAATGGCAGCCATCGTTTTAGCGAGATCCAGCTCGGCCTTCCGCGGATCTCCCGCAACCTTCTGACCCAGCGCCTCGTCTCGCTCGCCGGCGCCGGAATCATCGAGCGCCGGCCCGCGGCACAAGGACGCGGCTTCGCGTACTACCTCACTCCTGCCGGGGAGGAGCTGCGACCCGTCGTGGAGACGCTCGGGGCGTGGGGCTACCGTTGGGGCGGGACCGACCTGCCTTCGAAAGAGCTCAACCCAGTGCTCTTGATGTGGTTCATTCGACGGCGGGTGCAAATCACGGCGCTTCGGCGCGGTCGAACCGTCATCCGCTTCGACTTCCGGCGCCCGCGGCGGTCGTTCTGGTTACGGATCGAGCCGCCCGCCGTTGACCTGTGCTTCACGGATGAGGGTTTCGACGTCGACCTCGCGGTCGACACCGATCTCGCCGCGCTGACCGCGGTGTGGCTAGGCCGGAAGCGCCTCGACGAAGCGGTCGCGGCGGGCTCGATCCGCCTCGAAGGCGACGACGATGCCGGGCCGCTCTTCGGAAGGTGGTTCGGCTTGAGCCCGTTCGCCGCCGGAGGTGCGGACCGGATCCTCGCGGGGCGCGCCGGGCCGAAAGAACGCGCGACGCTTCCCGCCACGTGAGTCAGCGGTTCGAGATGCTCATTGACATGCCGTATTCAACAGGTCGGTTGGGTTCGCACCGGAGGCAGCCTGCGAGATCTTTGCGGACTGGATCCCGAGCGGCTGGAACGGCGGCGTGGCCTGGATATTCGGACTCGCGAGGTGGAGCTTGTAGCAACCGGAGAAGAGCGTCGTCGTGCCGTCGGCGTTCGATGCGCTGATCACCGCCGGCACGCTGTAGTAGAGCTGGCCGGCGCCGGCGTCCGTCGTGCCCGTCTTCGTCACGAGCGCGACGGACTTGGTGTTCGCGTATCCGGCGGCGAATGGGTCGAAGGCCGCGAGCCCTGAGGCGCCGGGCTCCCAATACGTGTACGCCCGCGCGTACTCCTTCCGGTTGACCGCGTTGTAGTAGGAGCGGATCTCTTCTTCGCCGGCGCTGCGATTGTCAACGTATCGGCTCGCGTCGATCCCGGTCCCGGGTGCGCCCCACGGGAGCGGCGTCGCGTTTGCGCTTCCGCAGGCTGTCGCGAGCCCGGCG
>VBIZ01000119.1 GCA_005880575.1 Chloroflexota bacterium
TCTTGAGCGGACGGAAGGAGCCGGCCGAGATCGCGCGGCTCCTCGACCTCGGTGTCGACGACTACGTACCCAAGCCGTTCACGCCGCAGGAGCTGCTCGCGCGGGTCCGCGCGACGCTCCGTCGCGCGGTGCGTGTCCACCCCAGATCGGGCGCCAACGGCCTGACGGTCGATCCGGCGACGTTCGAAGCACGGGTCCACGGTCGATCGCTCGTTCTCACGCCGACGGAATTTCGGCTTCCGCTGCGTCTGGTCCGCGGCGGAGTGATCTCGAACAAGAGCCTGCTCCGTGCCGGATGGCCAGGGCAGCAACACGAGCTGCGGGCGGACCTGCTCCGGGCGCCGATCGGGCGGCTCCGCGCGAAGCTTGAGGAAGCGGGGAGCGATCTCCGCATCGAGAACGTGCGTCGCGTTGGCTACCGGCTCGCGCCCCGCTTCTCGACCGTCACCACGACCGAACCGCAACCCTCGTAGCGCCTTCCCGTCGCTGACCGCGGCACCCCGGTCGCGCACGCTCTCCGACGGGAGGTAGCGAATTGCCGAACAACATTTCCGCTGGCGATACCGCGTGGCTTCTGGCGTCCGCGGCGCTTGTCATGCTCATGACCCCCGCGCTCGGGTTCTTCTACGGCGGGCTCGTCCGGCGGAAGAACGTTCTCGCGACGATCATGCACAGCTTCTTCATCCTCTGCCTCATCAGCGTGCAGTGGGTCCTGTGGGGCTACACGCTGGCCTTCGGTCCCGACCACGGCGGGCTCATCGGCGGTCTCGACTGGCTCGCCCTCCGTGGCGTCGGCCAGGATCCGGGCCCGTACGCGCCCACGGTCCCGCATGAGGCGTACATGGTCTTCCAGATGATGTTCGCGGTGATCACGCCGGCACTCATCACCGGCGCGTTCGCCGAGCGCAAACGGTTCAAGGCATTCGTCGTCTTCACTCTGCTCTGGGCCACCTTCGTATACGACCCGGTCGCGCACTGGGTCTGGGGCGGCGGCTGGCTCGGTCAGCTCGGCGCTCTCGACTTCGCCGGTGGCACTGTCGTGCACATCACGAGTGGCGTCTCGGCCCTCGTCGCGGCACTCGTCCTCGGACGCCGCGTGGGCTACGGCCGCGACGCGCTCGAGCCGCACGACGCAACGATGACCGTACTCGGCGCGTCACTTCTCTGGTTCGGCTGGTTCGGCTTCAACGCCGGAAGCGCGATCAACGCGGGCGGTCTTGCGGCGAACGCGTTCGTCGTGACCAACACTGCCGCGGCGATGGCGGCGCTCACATGGATGACCGTCTCGTGGCTACACAAGGGAGCCCCGAGCGTTCTCGGCGCGGCGGCCGGCGCGGTCGCCGGTCTCGTCGCGATCACACCCGCGTCCGGCTACGTCGACGTGTCGGCATCGATCCTCATCGGGCTCGGCGCCGGCGTCTTCTGCTACACCGCGATCCAGCTCACCAAGCGGCTCAAGGTGGACGATGCCCTCGACGTCTTCGGCGTACACGGCGTCGGCGGCGCATGGGGCGCGCTCGCGACCGGCATCTTCGCGACCGTCGCGATCAACAGCGGCGCGAAAGACGGTCTCGTGTACGGCAACCCGGGACAGCTCGGCATCCAGGCCATCGCCGTGGCCGCGTCGATCATCTACTCGGCGGTCATGACATTCGTGATCTTGAAGCTCATCGATGTCTTCGTCGGACTGCGCGTGCCCGAGAGCGAGGAAGTCCTCGGCCTCGACGCGTCGCAGCACCGCGAAGCCGCGTACCAGATTTAGGAGGCGGAGATGGAGATCCTCGCATTCGTATCGTTCGCGGTCCTGGTCGTCGCGTGGCTCGTCGCGCCCTCGCGTGGCAGCGTCGCGGTGGTCAGTCACGCGGAGGCACCAGCTAAGGCGGCCTGAGCCGCCGATTCACTACGGTCGATGGAGGACCGGGCCGATAGGCCTGGTCCTCTTCGTTCTAGCTCGCGCTCGGTGCCTCGCGCGCAGGACGTCCCTCGGCGACGTCGGTGAGACGCGGCAGGAAGTAATCCCATCCCTCGGTGTGGCTCGCGATCGCGCCCTGTGGCAGCCCGCGGTGGACCAGGCGAAGACGAGTCCCCGATCCCATCGGCTGCAGGTCGATCTCGACTGTGCTCGATCCCGGCGGGACCATCTCGTTGCCTTCCCATCCCCAGGTGAAGACGACGCGCCGGTCGCGGACGACCTCGACGTACTTGCCGCCGACGATGTCCTTCGTGCTCGGGAACTCGACCCGGAACGCGCCCCCCGGTCGGGGCTCGAGCTCAGCGAGCCGGCCCTTCCACCGGACGTACTGCACCGGATCGGTCAGCAGGCGGAAGACCGCCTCCGGCGGAGCGTCGATCGTGATCACCCGTTCAATGACTTTCGTGTCGACGGCCATGCCTGCTCCTCCTCTGCTGCTCTTCGTGCTCGGCGGCAGCTTTCAGGGTACGGAGGCTCTCCGACCAGAAGACCTCGAGGGACGCCCAAAGCTGGGCGATGCTCTCCGGTCGCGAGCGGTAGAGGCGCTTGGTCCCCTCCCGCCGCTCGGTAACGAGGCCCGCCTCTTTCAGGACGCGCAGGTGCTGCGAGATGGCGGGCCGGGTCACGTCGAAGCGACGCGCGATCTCGCCGACCGAGAGCTCCTTGCTCGAGACGAGTCGAAGGATCTCGCGACGCCGTGGCTCGCCCAAGGCGGCAAATGCGTCCATTTTTTTAGCGTAAGCGCGTGCTTACGGATTTGCAACGCGCCTCGCTACCGATTCACGACTGAATCACGACCGTCCGGGCCGTTCACCGCGAACTGCGCCGGCGACAGCCTTGGTGCGACAAACCACCCGTGGGGAGTTGGAGATGACGCTAACCGTCGAGCGACCCGCCACCGCGGCACCGGCGGTCCCAAAGACCTCGCCGAAAGATGTTCTGAGGCTCGCCAAGGAGCAGCAGGTCAAGATCGTCGACCTGCGCTTCGTTGACCTGCCGGGCACCTGGCAGCACTTCTCGATCCCCGTCGAGGAGCTTTCCGAAGGCCTCTTCTCCGACGGTATCGGCTTTGACGGCTCCTCGATCCGCGGCTTCCAGCACATCCACGAGAGCGACATGCTCCTCATGCCAGACCCGACGAGCGTGTTCATCGACCCCGTGCTCGAGGTGAAGACCCTCGACTTGATCTGTGACGTGATCGACCCGCTGACGCGGAAGCCGTACTCGCGCGACCCGCGTTACGTCGCCAAGAAGGCCGAAGAGTTCCTCCCGTCGACCGGCATCGCCGACACGTCGTTCTGGGGGCCGGAGATCGAGTTCTACATCTTCAACTCGCTCCGCTTCGACCAGGGGCAGAACTTCGGCTACTACTACATCGACTCCGAGGAGGGCATCTGGAACTCGGGCCAGAACGGGACGCCCAACCTCGCGCACCGGCCGCGCAACAAGGAGGGCTACTTCCCGGTCCCGCCGGCCGACAAGCTCCAGGACATCCGCTCCAAGATGGTCCGCGCACTGATCGATACCGGCATCGCTGTCGAGGTGCACCACCACGAGGTCGGCACGGCCGGCCAGACCGAGATCGACATGCGCTTCTCGACGATGGTCGAGATGGCTGACCGCGTCCTCAAGTACAAGTACGTCACCAAGAACGTCGCGGCCCAGAACGGCTACGTCGTCACGTTCATGCCAAAGCCGCTCTTCGGCGACAACGGCTCGGGTATGCACACGCATCAGAGCCTTTGGAAGAACGGATCGAACCTGTTCTACGACCGCGACGGCTACGCGCTCCTTTCCACGATGGCCCGCCACTACATCGGCGGCCTGCTGAAGCACGCGCCCGCGATCCTCGCGTTCGCCGCGCCAACCACGAACAGCTATCGGCGGCTCGTGCCCGGCTACGAGGCGCCGATCAACCTCGTGTACTCGATGCGGAACCGTTCGGCCTGCGTGCGCATCCCCACGTACTTCGACAAGCCCGAGGCGCGCCGCCTCGAGTTCCGCGCGCCCGACCCGAGCTGCAACCCGTACCTCTCGTTCTCGGCATGCCTGATGGCAGGTCTCGACGGCGTGATCAACCAGATCGAGCCGCCGACGCCGATGGACATGGACCTGTACGAGCTCGAGGGCGAGGCCAAGAAGCGCATCAGGCAGACGCCCGGCTCGCTCGAAGAGGTGCTCGACGCGCTCGACGCCGACCGCGACTTCCTCATGCGCGGCGACGTGTTCACCGAGGACCTCATCGAGGCTTGGCTCGTGCTGAAGCGCCAGAGCGCGAAGGAAGTCGCGCTTCGCCCGCACCCGTACGAGTTCTACCTGTACTCCGACGTCTAGCTGGAGGTAATGGAGAGATGGCCGCGACTGCCCAAGATCTCGCGCGATTCAAGGCGAGGCACTGGGCGGCGCGGCCGCTCCCCGAGCCCCCGCGCTCGCACCGCTTCGCAAAGAGCGCACCGGCCCCGAACGACCGGCTCGGAAGGCTTCTCGAGGACTGGATGCGCGAACTGACGGTGGGAAACACGCTCGACGGCGAATAGCGAGCTCGATCCGGCGGGCTGATCTTGCCTTTCCCCGCGATTGACGACCGCGTTCGCGACGGCGCACTGTCACCTTGCCTCCAACGTTGGGGAGTCAAAGGGCGAGGGATTCTTCGGTGTTACGTGTGTTGTCGATCTGCGTGTTCGTGGTCCTCAGCGGGATCGTGCTCACCGCACCTGCCGCTGGAGGTCTGGTCGAACGACCGCCGAAGCATCAAAAGCTCGCGTTCGAGCTCCAGCGCGAGGTCGCCGAGCGGACGTTTGCGCGCGACGGCGGGACCGGTCCGCACGAAAGAGTGCAAGTGCGCGTCGAGACTCAACCGGACGCGACGCGTGCGGTCCTCACTGCAATAGTGGTCGCGGGAGGAACCGTGCTCGGCGCCATTCCGGGATCGATCGAGGCGGATCTGCCGCTCGGCGCTCTGGAGGGGATCGCCGCTCGCCTGGACACGCGCTACGTGGGCCAGCTCGACCGCATGATGCGGGCGTCCGTCACGAGCGAGGGTGTCGCGAGCAGCGGCACGAATACCTGGCAGGCGCGCGGTCTTCGTGGCAAGGGCGTGAAGGTTGGCGTTGTCGACGGGAGCTTCGCTGACTATCCCGCGCGTCAATCCACCGGCGATCTGCCGCCGAACCTCACGGCCGTCGACCTCTGCTCCGGAAACATCCTCAAGCCCGCGGACGACGGCGCTCACGGAACAGCGGTCGCCGAGATCGTCTACGACGTGGCACCGGAGGCATCCCTGTACCTCATCTGCATCGGCAATGGACTTGCCGGGCTCCAGTCCGCGGTCAACTACGCGAAGGCCCAGGGGATACGGGTCATCAATCTGTCGGCCGGGTATCCAGCGTCGAGTCGTGGCGACGGCCGCGGCGGCGCCGGCACGGCCGAGGGGATCGTGGCGGACGCGATCGCGTCGGGAATTGTTTGGGTGAACGCCGCCGGTAATGAAGCCGAGCGGCACTGGTCGGGCTCCTTCGCGGGGTCGGGCGGGCAGTGGCTGCAATTCGCGCCCGGCGTCGACCGCGAGACGTTCCCGCTGCCATACGGCACCGAGGTGTGTGCGTATCTCAAGTGGGATGAGTGGCCACTCGCGACGAGCGACTACGACGTCTTCCTCTTCGGAAACGATCCGGTGAATCCGGTCAGCGGATCCGATCGCCCGAGCACCGGCGCCGAGCCAAGAGAAGCGTTTTGCTACCCGAACCTCGATCCATCGACGACGACCTACCACCTCGGGATCTGGCGCGCGAGCGGGACCGCAAGCCCTCGAATCGATCTCTTTGTCGCCGGCGCGAAGCTTGATCGGAGCGTCCCGACCGGAAGCGTCGTGGAGCCCGCAACGTCGCCCTCGGTCATCTCGGTCGGAGCCGCGTGCTGGCAGACCGGCTTGGTCGATTCGTACAGCTCGCGCGGACCAACGATCGACGGGCGCATCAAGCCCGACCTCCTCGGACCGAGTGAGGTCTCCACCGCCACGTACGGCGCTGCCGCCGGCTGCTCAAAGACGACCGGTTTCCCCGGGACGTCCTCCTCGGCACCGCACGTCGCAGGCGCGGCAGCGCTCGTCCTCCAAGCGAATCCCACTTTCACTCCCCAGCAGGTTCGTTCGTTCCTCATGTCCACCGCCAGAGACGGTGGCGTGCCCGGCCTGGACAACGACTACGGCAGCGGGCTGCTGAATCTGGGGCCGGTGACGCCGCCGGCCGAGTCAGGTCCGTGTCCGTCGCCGCGCGCCGATCAGCCGACTGCGGTGAACTATCTGCCGAATATCACGAAGACCCTCGGTGGACCCACCGGTTTTACGACGCCGTTCATCGTCCAGAACACCGGTGCCGTGCCGACCGATCTTGAGATCGAGTTCAAGCGATTCTCGGACGGGGTCTGCGTCTGGCGCCGCTCGATCCCCGGGCTCGCATCCGGCACATCGTTCGCGGCGACGCTCGTAAACGACGCTCTCCTGCCCGCCGACAGTCAGTTCTCCGTCGTTGTCCGGAGTTTCGCGTCCCCAATCGTCTCGGTCGTGAACGAGCAGGCCGGCTCCGGATCGCGCGCCGAAGCGATGAGCTACCTCGGATTCAGCCAAGGCGCGACGACGGTCTGGCTGCCGAACATCGTTCGTCGTTTCTTCGGGTATCACACGCCGATCATCATCCAGAACCTCGGCGCCGCTACGACGATCGCGACCGCGCGGTTCGTACCGTTCGATGGCGGCGCGCCGACGATCGCGTCGCGGACGGTGCAGCCGGGTCAATCGCAGTTCGTCGAGCCAAACCTGGAGCCGGGCCTGATAGACGGCCGGCAGTATGCGGTGACCCTCACGTCGAGCGAGCCGATCGCCGTCGTCGTCAATACACAGAAAGACGATCCGGACGTGGCCAATCCGGTCGCATACGCGACCGATGGGGTCGCGGCTGGTGCGTTCGCGCTGTACGGCGCGTACGCGGCCAAGAATGCCGACGACAGCGGTCGCACGAACACCACGTCGACGATCGTCGTCCAGAACGTCGGCCCAACAGCGACCGTTCCGGCCATCACCTTCGCGCCGCTCGGCGGAGGTACGACTCGACGATTCGTACGCGGTACCCCGCTCGCGCCGGGTGCCGCCTGGGTATTCGACCCGAGGTACGGGAACGGCGATACCACGCTCCCGTTCTGCGCAGCTGCGTCGGCGACCTGCCTCGCCGATGGCGAATACAGCTTCGTCGCCAACGCCCCTGGACGGATCGCCGCCGTCGTGAACGTGATCAGCCCGACGACCGCGATGGGTTACAGCGCAAGTTCGCAGGTCAGCGCCAGCGCCGGCCTCCCGAACGTGACGCGCACTCTCGGTGGCGCCTCGGGGTGGACAACGCCCATCGTGCTCCAGGGCGTCACAGCGACGAGCGCGACCCTCGCTTGGAGGAGCTTCCGAACCGGCGTCGTCACTCGGCAGACGGTCGCGCTGGCGCCGCCGGCGGCGGTGAAAATAGATCCGCGGAGCGTGCCGGGACTCTCGGATGACACCCAGTACGCCGTGACGATCATCGGGCAGCGCGGGAGCGATGCGGGCACGCTCAATTCCGTCGTGATCGAGCTCGCCGACGGCGGCGACAACGCGATGATGTACGAGGGCTTCGCGGTCGGCCCAATCGCCGTGTCGCCGAACGTCGCATTCACCGACTTGGTCTTCGATGGTCGCGTTCCCGTCACCGAGGCGGACGAATACGTCGAGCTCCAAAACCAGGGTTCGCTTCCGCAGAACCTGAGCGGTTGGAGGATCTCGAGCGTGCGCGGCGGACAGACCTACGTCGTCGGCACGCTGACGATGCAACCCGGTCAGATTTGTCGTCTCTACACAAACGAAATTCATCCCGAGTGGTGCGGGCTGAGCTGGGGGCGGGCCGGCCCCCAATGGAACAACACGGGCGATCGAGCGAACCTCTTCGACGCCTCCGGGAAGTGGATGAGCTCGATCGGCTACGGCGGCTTCTAACCGCCAAGGAGGCGGAGCCGACTCCTGCTCCGTGCCGCAGATCACCTTCTCCGAATGGGCGGCGTTACATAGTCGCGCCGTGATGACCTGTCGGCTGCTTGACATCAGGGCGCACGCTTTGACGACCGCCGACTGGCCAAGTGCCTTTTACAGGAGGGGGAGCAGGATGTTATTCCGCGGCATAACTCTGACGATCGCGATTCTTCTCACCACGTCGCTCGTTCAGCTGACCGGCGCAACGACAGCGCTCGCCATCGATCTCCAGCCCACGACCACGATCTTCCTGCCGAACATCACAAAGATGTTGGGCGGAGCGGATGGGTGGAACACTCCGTTCATCGTCCAGAACGTCGGGACCTCGTCGACAAACCTGACCTTTGAGTTCCGGCGATTCTCGGATGGCGCGGTAGTGAAGACCCGCACGGTGACCGGTCTCGCGTCGGGGACATCGGTGTTCCATTGCCCGAACTGTGATGACCAGCTCGCGGCCGGAGGCCAATACTCCGTCGTGATCAAGTCATTCGGCTCACCCGTGGTCGCCGTCGTGAATGAGCACCAGAACGAGGCGAACCCGCAGCGCCAGGAGGCGCTCTCGTATGACGGATTGACCTTCGGATCCACGAAGGTCTACCTGCCGTACGTTTCCGCACTATCCGGAGGCTTCTATTGCACGGTCATTAGCCAGAACCTCGGATCCGCCCCGGCCTCCGTCACGGCCGATTTCAAGAGCTACGACGGTCAGAAGACCGCCCAGCTTACGCGGACGATCGTGGCCGGTGGGTCGCAATTCATCGACCCGCGATTCGAGCCGAATCTCACAGCCGGTACCGAGTACGCGGTAACGCTATCGTCGACCCAACCGCTTGGCGTCGTCGTCAATTGCCATAACGACGACGCGAGCAATCCCGCGCCGCGCGCCTTCAGTTACAACGGCGTCCTCGCGGGCAGCGAGATCCGAACGTTCGCGCCGTACGCAGCAAAGAACGTGAATGGGCGCACAAGTCGCGTCGTCATCCAAAACGTTGGCACGGTGGCCGCGCAGCCGGTTCTGCACTGGGGCTTTCTCGGTGGCCCGATCACGACGTTCCTGAATGGTCCGGTCTCGGTCGCTCCGGGAGCTGTGTGGACCTACGACTTCGGCGCCTCGAATCTGCCTGACGGCGAACGCTCTCTCTACGTCAGCGGCGGGCAATTCGCGGTGCTCGTCGACACCCGCAGTCCGACCACAGCGATGGGCTTTACCGGCGGGACCGAATACGCCAACCGCGTCTACCTTCCGAACATCACTCGCACTCTCGGCGGACCGTCCGGTTGGACCACTCCGATCATCGTGCAGTCGCAGGATGGGTGGGCCGCGACCGTGAAGTGGTACCGCTTCGCAGACGGTGCTCTCGTGTACACGCAGCTGCTCAGCTTCGGGTTCGAACCCGCGATGAGCATCAAGGTTGACCCGCGCAGCATCCCTCAGCTCACAGATGACACTCAGTACGCCGTCACCATCGAGGCTTCGCGGGGCGGTGTTGGCGCGGTCGTTCTTGAGCTCAACGATCGTGGAGGCGACTCGGCGATGGCCTATGAAGGCATGGTCCCGTCGCCGACCGCAGGGTTTGGCACGTCGAGCTGCAGTCCGACGGCCGACGTCTCCGGCTCGTCATTCATTTGCCGCTTCTATGGCCTTCCGCCCGGCGCGACACCCGTCAACTACGCGATCACGGTCCCTGGCCAGGCGGACTTCACTGAGCAGATCAAAGAGTCGATAGCCTCCGATGGCAGCTACCACGTCACGGTAGCGGCCGTTTCCCTGGGTCTGCGCACGGTCACAGTCAGCGCAGGCGGCAGCTCGAAGACTGCCTCATTCACCGTGAACTCGCCGACCTTCGGAGTACAGATCACACAGAGTCAGAACGGCTCCGTCGCGGCGACGACGAGGGCCGGCGCGGCATGCATCGCGTACGCGCAGCTTCCGGACAAGACGTTCGTCACCTCGAACCTGCTGGCCGTCGTCAAGACCGCGGATGGCGTAGGGAAAGTGTCGTGGACATACCCAACGCAACCCGGCGGCGGTACTGCCACGCATTTCGTCGAATGCATGACAAACGGCGAGACGCACGGCGCGAGCGCGCCCTTCAACTTGCCCTGATCCGATGGCGGAGGGGTCAGCTCACGCTGACCCTTCCGCCTCAGTACCTTGGTGTCGTGGCGACGTTCGACCTGTATCTCGAGTCCGGCCCGCAGCACAAGAAGACTCTCCTTCACGTCCTGGATCTGCTGGGCTGCGTCGTGCAGGCGGACACCACCGACGAGGCGGTCGCCGCCGCGCCCGAGGCGATCCGCGCGTACCTGCGTTATCTGGGCCGCCACGGAGAGAAGGTCGACCCCGACGAGAAGATCGAGACGCACCTCGCGAAGCACAACACCGAAGGCCTGTTTTCCGGTCAGGCGCTGTGGCCGCAGGACCTAAAGCCACTCGCGCCGTCGGCACTCGCGCGCTATGTGCGGTGGCTCGACTGGTCGCGAGCGGATCTTCTTGCGCTCGTGCACGGTATCGACGACAAGCGCCTTCGTGCGAAGCCGGCCGCGGGCCGGTCGCTCCGCGACATCTTGTTGCACGTCCTCGACGCCGACAAGTCCTACGTCTATGCGCTCGTCGGTCCGCTGAAGGCGATGGGGGGGCCGACGAACGCTGCGGGGCGCGGCGATCTCGATCTGCGCGTAGCCATGCATGAGGCGCGCAGGGCGGCCATCGATCGTCTCGGGACGCTGACCCCCGGGGAACGCGCGAGGATCCGCACGTCAGGTCAGTCGACGTACTCCGCTCATCGCGTGATCCGCCGGATGCTCGAGCACGAGTGGGAGCACCGCCGCGAGATCGCGGCGCGCCTCGGAAAGGACGCCTAGGCCCGGACCGGCACTCTTCCGATCGCGTTCGCGAGCAGATCCGCGAGCGGCGCCGCGAGTGAGCCGGCGCGGTCGGCGCGCGCGTCGTATCCGCAGATCGATATGCCGCGAACGTCCGCGACAGTGAACACCTGGCCCAGGACGGACCCGAGACCCTTCATCGAAGGGCCATCGACCGCGGCGAACGCGACGGCCGGGAATTCTCCGGGGTCGATGACATCGACATCGAGGTGGACCCAGACGGAGCGTCGCCGTGTCCACGCGACGAGTCCTGGTGCCTCGGGATGATCTCGGTCGAACGCGATCCGAAGCACCCGCGACCGGTCGAGATTGGTGATCTCGCCGCTGTCGAGCGATCGCGCCCCCACGAGTGCGACGCGGTCGTCGGAGATCTTCCGCGCCCCGGGGAAGAGGAGTGGCGCGACCGATCGACCGCAGAGGTGAGCGAGGACCATGCCGGAGATGTAGTGCGATGGCGTGGTCGCGAGCGTGTTGAAGTCGCCGTGCGCGTCGAAGTACAGGAGGGAGAGCTCGGGCTCCGCGGTCAGCGCGCCCGAGAGCGCACCCGCGGCGATCGTGCACTCGCCGCCGAGGACGACCGGCGTGGCGCCCTCACGCAGCGTGGCAAGGACGCCGTCAGAAAGGCCGCGGCAGGCCTCGCGGGCCGCGCTCAGCCAACGCTCGCGCGGATTGAAGGGAATGCGCACGCGCTTCTCCGCCCCGAGCCGATCCGCAAGCAGAGGACCCAGAGCCGCCGGCGCTTCCTGGAGTCCGATGAAGCGCTGTTCGGTAACGACGCCGGCCTCGAATAGATGGAGCGGGCGAGCCGCCATTTCTGGGCGCATGCTAGCCGCGCCCACAAGCAGGCGACCCGCCCGCGCGCGCGTTACTGGTGGATGAGACCGGTCTGATTCAGCGCGAGGCAGATGATCGCGATCGCGGCTAGCGGATAACGAGACCAACGTCCGGAAACGAGCATAAGGATGCCGCAGATGAGCGCGATGAGCGCGAGGATGAACGAGACCGTGAGCGCCGGCATGTACACCTCCCGCGTGCAAGAGTGCCCGGCGGTCGTGCAACCGTCGTGCCGCGGTCAGTCTATGGTCGTCAGCAGCCGATCGATCGCGGCGAGGCCCGAGTGCAATACGAGCGAGGTCATCCCGAACCCGATCCGTAGATGCCGCTCCGCGCGGAAGTGAATGCCCGGCACGATCATCGTGCTGTATTCGCGGATGAGGCGATCGACAAGCGCCATCGAGTCGATCGGGTACTGGTAGCTGAAGAAGCAGATCGCGCCCGCGGCGGGCGGCGTCCAGTGGAGCACCCGCGAGTGCCCCGCCGCCCAGTCCTCGAGCAGAGGCCACCGTTCGTTGATCAAGAAACGCGCGCGCTCGAGAAGCTGCTTGCGCCGCTCGAGCGCGACCTCGGCGAGCGCCTCGGAGAGCGTGGCCGGCGCGATGGTCGTGTAGTCCTTTATCTCGAGCGCCGCCGCGATGCGCTCGTGCGGTGCAACAAGCCATCCGACTCGGAGACCCGGAAGGCCGTACACCTTTGAGAGCCCGCCGGTCACGACGATGCGCTCGCCCCGACCGGAGAACGACGGGCTCTCCTCCGCCGAGCGCTCGGCTCCCCGATAGACCTCGTCCGCGAGGATCCAGGCGCCCTCGCGATCGGCGATCCGCACGACCGCTTGGACCTCGGCCTGCGAGAGGATCTGCCCGGTCGGGTTGTTCGGCTGGCAGACGCAGATCACCTTCGTGCGCGCGTTGACCGCGGCCGAGAGCGCGTCGAGGTCGATCGTCCAGGCGCGCTCCTCCCGGAGCCAGACTTCGCGCACACGCGCGCCGAGAGCGGTCGCGACGCCATGCACCTGCATGTAGTTCGGCATCACGACGACCACTTCGTCACCCGCGTTGACGAGCGACGCGAGGGCGAGGAAGTTCGCCTCGCTCGTACCGGTCGTGATCATCACATCGTCGGCGTCGTGGCCCGCGTGGAGGCCCGCGACGAGCGTCCGCGTCGCCTCGCGCCCGACACCCTCGGCGTACCCGAGCCTCGTCTTCAGCAGCTCCTTCGGGTCGCGCGTGATCTCAGCGAGCGTGAGCGCTTCGACGCCGGACTCGGAGAGGTCGTACGTGACCTTGTGCTCCCAGACGGACTGCATGCGCTCCATGTCGAAGCGGGGGAACTTCATGGGGTCACATCATCCTCTTTGGGGACCGGTGGAGGATTGGGTCGATGGTCGGGCTCGGCGCGCACCAAGGCCGGTTGAGTCGGCCGATGCGAGACCGGCTAGGGTGAGCTCGGCATCGTCACGGGGGTGCTATAGCCGAACGCTGTTGCGTTGGCCGCTTGGTTGTGCGCGCCGGCCCGATAGCAATAGCTACCGCTCGGGACGTCGTAGTCGATGAAGGGGTTGGCCGCCGACCCAACCCTGACGTCATTTAGAACCGGGCTCGCATATGGGCCGCTCGTGACGGTACACGTACTGGTGCCGGGTGTGACGGGCGCGCGCTCGACCGCGTATTCCTGACCGCGCTGCGAGGCGGGCTCGGCGAACTCCAGGCGCACGTCGTTCGTGGTCGTGCCTCCGTCGTAGTTCCCGATGTGCCACGTCAGAGTGGGCGGCGCAAAGCCAACATCGGCGACGACGTTGAATCGAGACATCGCAGAAGTGATCGGCTCGTAGTGAACGTCGACGACGTCGCCGCTCGAGAGGACGTACGTGAACTGGTCATATGAGATCCGCCAGTCGCCATATTCGAAGTAGTCGTTCCGATCGAAGTGGAAGCTGGCACCCCCCGCGACAAATGTCTCCGCGGGCAGGTTCACGCTGTCGACCGTCACGCGCTGTGCCGGATCAACACCCGGGAGCACGGTGACCTGCCAATAGACCCCGAAGTCTTCCATCCACTGCACTTCTTCGATGAGCGGTCGGATATAGAGGCGGTACGTGCCCGGGATCTCGGGAGCCTTCACCGTGAATTGGAACCACGCGACCTGATTGGGTCCGACGTACGTGTTGGGGCCGAGCTTGCCGCTGATGACCGGGAGCGTCGCCGGACGGTTGTAGCCGGTCCAGCGCGTGTTGGGCGAGCCGTGCGTTCCGTCGCCGCCGATGAGGCTCCGTTGGTCCTGGCCAGGTTCCGGATTCCACGTACCCAGGTACGCCGCCGTATACGGGGCGATCTGCCAGCCGAGGGAGCCCGAGTTGTAGTAAGCGACGACCGCTAACGACACCTGGCCGGCGCAGAGGGTCGGATATCCCGACTGGCCGTACCAGGCCGCATGAAACCCTGGGAGACCGGACGGCACGCTCGCCGGAGGCGCGATGCCTGGTCCCACGCTCGGCGTGCAAGTTGCCGCCGCCGCGGCCGGCACGTTCTCGCTCGGGACCGACGCGCTGAGCGCGGCGATTCCTGCGACGACGATGAGCGTGGCTCTGGCACGGCGCGAGAGTCTCATTCCTTATCTATGACGAACCACACGACTCGCTCGTCGCACCGATATCGTCGGTCGCGATGCGCGTCGGTGTTCAGCTGCCCGAGGTCGAGCGTGAGGTCCGATGGCCCGAGGTCGCCGCGATCGCTCGCGCGGCGGAGGAGACCGGGTTCGAGTCCATCTGGGTCGGCGATCACCTGCTCTACCGGGACGGGGGAGGGCCCGAGCGCGGGCCGTGGGACGCGTGGACGCAGCTTGCGGCCCTCGCGTCGATCACCTCGCGCGTCCGATTGGGGCCGCTCGTCGCTGCCACGGCGTTCCATGCGCCCGGTCTGATCGCGCGGATGGCCGCATCGATCGACGAGATCTCCGGCGGCCGCTTCACGCTCGGGCTCGGCGCGGGATGGAACGAGCCCGACTTCCGCGCGTTCGGCTTTCCCTTCGACCGGACGGTGTCGCGTTTCGCGGAGTCTTTCGAGATCGTGCGGCGGCTGCTGGGCGGCGAGCACGTCACCCTTACCGGTGAGTTCCAGAACGTCGACGGCGCGGTCGTCCTGCCGCCGCCCCGTCGCCGCGTTCCGATCATGCTCGGCTCGAACGGCGCGCGGATGCTCGGGATCGCATTGCCCTACGTCGACGCGTGGAACACGTGGTTCACCTCCTACGGGAACACGGTCGAGGGCTTCGCGAATCTGCGCGGCGACGTCGACGCAGCATGCGTGAGAGCCGGCCGCGACCCGGCCGAGATCGCCCACAGCGCGTGCGTCCTCGTCAGGGGCGCCGACGGTCCTCGCGAGCGGCCGGACGACATGCCTTCGGTCGCGCTCAAGGATCTGGCCGCGCATCTGCGTCTCTTGGGCGAGGCCGGTGCCGATGAGGCCATCCTTGTCCTCGATCCGATCGACGAGCGCTCCACTCGGGCGGCCGCGAACGCTATCGTTGACCTGAAATAAGCGACCGCTGCCCCGTCCGCGTGGACGGGGCCTTTCGGCGTCTGGAGCGGCAGTGGCGAGATTCGCGAAGCTTTTCGGCGGCGGCAAACCCGCGCCGCGCGTGGACCGTGTCATCGTCGGGCTCGGTAACCCCGGCGAGGGCTACGCGAGCACGCGCCACAACGTCGGCTTCCAGGTCGCGTCACGCCTCGCAAAGCGCGCGCGCGCCGAATTCGCTGTGAAAGCGGCCGACTCGCGCATCGCGGAAGGCGCGATCGATGGCGTGCGCATCGCGATCGCCCGACCCCAGACATTCATGAACGACTCCGGCCGAGCCGTCCGTAAGCTCCTCGATCGGTACCGCATTCAGCCGTCGGATCTCCTCGTCGTCTTCGATGAGGTCGATCTGCCTCTGGGAAAGATCCGGCTCCGCGAGAAGGGTGGGCCCGGCACACACAACGGGATGCGCTCGATCGTGTCCGCGATCGGCGAGGACTTCCCGCGGCTGCGCGTCGGCGTTGCGCCGGCCGATCCGCTTCGCGAGATCGGCGACCTCGTCGAGTACGTGCTGACGCCGTTCGACGCGGACGAGCGCACCGCGGCGGAGAGCTCTCTCGCTCGCGCGGCGGAAGCCGCGGAGATCGCGGTTCGCGAAGGGATCCAGCCGGCGATGGCGAAGTTCAATGGTTAGCGCGGTCGACGTCGTCCGCGCTCGGCTCGGCGGCATCCTCTCGCTCGCCGATCGCAGCGACACGTATCGCGAGCTCGCATCGCGTCTCGAAGATCGGCGGCGCCTCACCGTCGCCGACGCGACAGCGGGAGCCCGGGCGTTCGCGTGGTCGGCGCTCGTCGCACAAAACGCGCGCAGCGTCGCGCTCGTGGCGCCGAGCGAGGATCGCGCTCGCCGCTGGCGCGCCGAGCTCGCCGGATGGCTCGGCGAGGAGCGCGTCCTCGCATTCCCCGAGCGCGAGACGATGCCCTTCGAGGCGAGCGCCCCGTCCGGGACCGCCGTGCACCAGCGTCTGCTCACGCTCTGGCGCCTCGCGACCGCGCAAGCTCCGGTCGCGGTCGTCACGAGCTTGCGCGCTCTCCTCGAGCACACCATCCCCCCTGAGGATCTCGCGCGCCGCGGGCGCACCCTTCGCGCGGGCGATCGGCTGTCGTGGGCCGAAACCGCGGCATGGCTCTTCGATCTCGGGTACGAGCCGGTGACCGAGGTCAACGAGCCGGGGACGTTCTCGCGCCGCGGCGGGATCATCGACATCTACCCCGCCTCCGCCGAGCAGCCCGCGCGCGTCGAGCTCTTCGGGGACGAAATCGAGACCCTACGGGCGTTCGATCCCGTGACGCAGCGGTCCCAGGCGCCGCTCGCCGAGCTCATCGTCCTGCCGGCGCGAGAGTTCGCGCTCGAGACCGCACCCGCGCTCGCGGAGCGCCTGGCGCGCGCCGGATGGGACCGTCTCGCGAGCGCCGACGGCGACGAGGGCGCCGATCTCTCGCCGTATGTGCGGCTCGTCGACGCGCTCCGCGAAGGCGGGTACGCGCCCGGCGTGGACGCGTTCGCGCCGGCGCTCGGCGCGACCGCGTCGCTCCTCGATCATCTCGGCGACAGGGCCACGGTCGTGTTCGAGGACACGGTCGAGCTCGATCTCGCCCACGACGCCCTCGAGGCCCAGGCTGAGGAGCGGCGTGACGAGCTCGCCTCGCAGGGCCTGCCGGTGTCCGTCTTCCCGCCCCCGTACGTCCCGCGGTCGCGCATCGACTCGCTCGCGAGCGCGCACGGCTCGGCTCGGATGGGTGCCGGCGCGGATGCCGTGCGCCTCGGATGGGGCGGAACGACGAGCTACGCCGGCCGCCTGAGCGAGTTCATCGGCCAGCTGTCGTCGCTTCCTCCCGACGGCGTCACCCTTATCGCGACGCCCCAGGCCGCGCGGCTCTCCGAGCTCCTCGCCGACCGCGATGTGACCGCCACAGCGCGCGAGACGGTCGAGGAGGCGCCCGCAGCCGGCTCACTCGTTGTCGCGCGCGTGCCGCTCGCCGAGGGGTTCGCGGTGCCGGAGCTGGGCCTGCGGGTGTTCACGGACGCCGAGGTGTTCGGGTTCCGGAAGCCTCGCCACCCGGAGCGCCGCCGCAGGCGTGTCCAGATCGGGTCGTTCCTCTCCGACCTCAAGCCGGGCGACCACGTCGTCCACGAAGACCACGGCATCGGCCGCTTCGAGCGGTTCGTCACGCGCGAGGTCGCGGGCGTGGTCCGCGAGTACCTCGAGCTGCAGTTCGCGGGCACCGACGTCGTGTCCCTTCCGACCGAGCGCGTCGACAAGGTGACGCGGTACGTCGGTGGCACGCCGCCGGCGCTCTCCGCGCTCGGCGGGCGCGAGTGGGGGATCACGAAGCGCCGCGCCAAGAAGGCCGCGGAGGAGATCGCGCGCGAGCTCCTTCGGCTCTACGCGGCACGCGAGGCGACCCAGGGTTTCGCGTTCGCCAGGGACACGCCCTGGCAGATCGAGATGGAGAACGCGTTCCCATACACCGAGACGCCCGACCAGCTGCAGGCGATCGAGGACACCAAGCGCGACATGGAGCGGGGCCGACCGATGGACCGGCTCATCGTCGGCGATGTCGGGTACGGCAAGACCGAGGTCGCGCTCCGCGCCGCGTTCAAGGCGGTCCAGGACGGCAAGCAGGTCGCGATCGTCGTCCCCACGACCGTCCTCGCGCAGCAGCACTACGAGACATTCGCCGAGCGCCTCGCGACGTTCCCGGTGAATGTCGAGATGCTCTCGCGCTTCCGCTCGCCCGCGGAGCAGCGGGCCGTCGCCGAAGGGATCCGCACGGGCGAGGTCGACATCGTGGTCGGCACGCACCGCGTGCTTCAAAAGGATGTGCAGTTCCGCGACCTCGGCCTTCTGGTGATCGACGAGGAGCACCGGTTCGGCGTGAAGCACAAGGAGCGGTTGAAGCAGATGCGCACCGAGGTCGACGTTCTGTCCATGACCGCCACGCCGATCCCGCGCACGCTCCACATGGCGCTCTCCGGGGTGCGCGACATCAGCGTGATCGAGACCCCGCCGGAGAACAGACAGCCGATCGAGACGCACGTCGTCGAGCGAAGCGACGACGTGCTGCGCGAGGCGATCGTGCGCGAGATCGACCGCGGCGGGCAGGTCTACTACGTCCACAACCGTGTGCAGGGGATCGAGCAGGAGGCGCATCGCCTTCGCGAGCTCGTGCCGAGCGCGCGGTACGTCGTCGCGCATGGCCAGATGGACGATCGGAAGCTGGAGCGGGTCATGGTCGAGTTCGCGGATGCCGAGCACGACGTGCTCGTCTGCACGACGATCATCGAGTCGGGCCTCGACATCCCGAACGTCAACACCATCGTCATCAACCGCGCCGGCACGCTCGGCCTCGCGCAGCTCTACCAGCTGCGCGGGCGGGTCGGACGGAGCGCCGAAAAGGCCTACGCCTACCTCCTCTATACAAAGGAGCAGCACCTTACCGAGCAGGCACGCAAGCGCCTGCAAGCGGTGTTCGAGGCGAGCGAGCTCGGCGCCGGGTTCAAGATCGCCATGCACGACCTCGAGATCCGCGGCGCGGGGAACATCCTCGGCGCCGAGCAGCACGGCCACGTCGCGGCCGTCGGCTTCGAGCTCTACACCCAGCTCCTGGAGGAGGCGGTGAACGAGCAGCGGGGCGCTCCGCGCGCGGCGGCGCTTCCCGAAATCACCATCGACCTGGCGCTCTCCACGGCGATACCGGACGACTACGTGCCCAGCCGCCAGCGCAAGCTCGAGCTCTACCGGCGCATCGCCGGGCTCAGTCTGCTCGACGACCTCGCCGGCCTCCGCGACGAGCTCCGCGATCGTTACGGGCCGCCGCCGGAACCGGTACGAAACCTCCTCTACGGCGTCGAAGTGAAGCTTCGTGCGGCCAAGGCTGGGGCCACCGAGGTCCGCGCGCGCGGGCCGGAGCTGCGCGTCGTCATGGGCCGGGACATCCAGCCAGACGAACGCATACGTGTCCTCCGATCGTTCCCCAAGGCGCAGGCGGGACAGCGGCAGATCCGGTTGTCGGTGCTCGACCTCGCGGCCGACTGGCGCGATGCGCTTACCGGTTTGCTCGATCGACTCGCAGCTTGATGAGACTCGCCTGCGACCACTTGCGGCAGCGTTCTGTCATCGTCCCGATTCAGAGTGACGACAGCGCTTCGCACGATCGCCCTCGCGGCGCTGGCGCTTTTGCCGACTCTCATCGCTGGGCTGACGCTCCGCTAGCACGTCCCCATAGCCATGTCGGTACCGTTCGTCCGGTCTGCCCGCTGGACCGCGTTCGGCTTCTCCGTCCTGCTGATGGCCTTGTCCGCGATCTCGTGCGCGGGCTTCGCGGCGAAGGGCGATGCCGAGGCCGGGGTGGCGAACTTCCACCAGATGCTCGACGCCGAAAAGTACGCCGACATCTACAACACGACGGACGATCTCTTCAAAAGCGCGACCACGGCAGCGCAATTCAGCGCAATCCTCCAGCTGGTCCACACGAAGCTCGGCGCCGTCCAGTCAGCGACCCAGACAACGTTCTACTCGCGGGAGGAGGCGGGCACCAACGCCGGCTCATATATCTCGCTCACCTACGACACCGCGTTCGTCGAGGGTCATGCCACCGAGTCGTTCAACTGGAAAGTCAGCGACGGGAAGGTCCACCTCGCCGGCTACAACATCAAGTCGCCGCTTCTGAGCGCCCGCTAGCCTCGAGACGCGATCACCGGCGCGGAGCGCCCCGATGAAAATCCGGCTCTTCGCCGTCGTCCTCGTCGTCTGGGGCAACCTCCTCCACCGTCTGATCGGGGATACGGCGGTGCTGCCCGGAGGAAGCCCGCAGTTCGTGATCGCGGGAGCCGCGCTCGTCGCCGTCTCGCTCCTCGCAGCCCGCGCACTCGGCTTGAACGCCTCCGCGTTGGGCCTCACGCCGGGAGGCGTCCTTCGCGGGATCGGGATCGGCGTGCTCGCCGGCGGCGCCGTCGCCGTGCTCGCCGTCGCTGCGACACGTCTCGCGCCCCTCATCGTCGGGGTCCCTCTCGTCTACGGCCCGCTCGTTGGCGTCACAGGCGACCGGCTCGCGCTGCACATCGCGCTTTTCCTACCGCTCGGCGCGGTGATCCCGGAGGAGGTCGCCTTCCGCGGCACGCTCCTGGCCGGGCTCCATCGTCAGATGGGACTCCGCGCCGCGATCGTGGCGTCCGCGCTGACGTTCGCGCTGTGGCACGGCTTCGTCGCGATCGCGACGGTCGCGGATTCGACGCTCGGTCAGACCCCGGGGTGGTGGGTCCTCGGGATCGCCGGCGCGATGGTGGTCCTCTTTTTCGGCGGGGTGATCATGGCGATCCTGCGCACGATCACGGGTTCGCTCGCGACCAGCATCGCGGCGCACTGGGTCTTCAACGCGGTCATCCTCGTCGGACTTTGGACGGATGGAGCCGCGTCGTGAAGATCGGCATCGATCTCGATGACGTCATGGCGATCTGCTCAGTGCCGTACCTTCGCCGCTTCGCGCAGGAATTCAACGTGGAGCTTCCCGACGAGAGCCAGATCGGATGGCACCTCCTCTCGCAGAAGGAGACCGGCACGGGCTACAACGCCATCGTTCCCGGCCTGGACCGCGTGACCCCCGAGCAGCGCGACCAGTTCCGGATGCGCCTCTACGACAGCACCTTCTTCGCCGAGCTCGAGGTCTACAAGGATTGCCCCGCTGTCCTCGAGCGTCTCGTGGCCGCCGGACACGAGCTCTACTTCATCACCGCGCGCGCCGAGCGCCGCCGGTACATCACCGAGACCTGGCTGCGGGAAAAAGGGATCTTCGACCACGCCAAGGCCGTCCATCTCAAGCCGATGGGCGACTTCCGTCCCGAATACCCGCGCGGCCGCTACGACCCCGCCGGGTCGGCCGAGTACAAGGTGCGGCTCGCGAAGGAGCTCGAGCTCGATGCGTTCTGCGAGGACGACGTCGTCATCTCACAGACGCTCGCGAAGTCCGGCGTCCAGGTCTTCCTCTTCGACCAGCCGTGGAATCGCGAGGTCAGAGGCGACCGCATCGCCCGTGTGGCGGGCTGGACGGACCTCGCGCGGCATCTCGGCTTGTCGTGAAGCCGACAACCTTCTATTTCGTGCGTCACGGCGAAAGCGAGGGGAACGCCGCCCACGTCTTCACCGGACAGACCGACTCGCCGCTCACCGCGCGCGGCCGCCGGCAGGCGGAGACCGTTTCCGATGAGCTTGCGAAGGTAGCGTTCGATCGCATCGTAGCGAGCGATCTGTCGCGTACCCGCGACACCGCGCTGGTCATCGCGAGGCCTCACGGTATTCCCGTCGAGCTGGTGCCGGAGCTGCGCGAGATCGATGTCGGCGACCAGACCGGCAAGTCGTTCGACGAGACGCGCGGTCTACCGAACTGGAATGACGACGGCTTCGTCTCGTGGCCCGGCGGCGAGACGCTGGATCAGGTGCTGGCGCGGACCCGCCGCGCGATCGAGCGCCTGACGCGGGAGAGCCCGGGGAAGACCATCCTCATCGTCGGCCACGGCGGCGTGAATCGGATCCTTCTCTCGTACTTCCTCGGGATCCTGCCGAAGCTCGACCGCACCCCCGGCGGGAACACGAGCATCAGCGTCGTCCACACAGACGGGACGACCCACACGGTCGAGCGCCTCTTCGCGGTCGACCACGTCGCGGACACGAAACCCCCGACGCCCTGACCGACCCCAGCTGGGGTCCGGAAGCGGCGCGTTTTTTCCGAGCGCTAGAGTCGGGTCCGGAAACAGATGGCCAACGATCTCGGAGCCAAGCTCGCAGCCCACCTCGGCCTGACCGCCGTCGCGACGACGGGGCCGTTCCGCGGCGGCTCCGCCGTGGGCGCGATCGAGGGCTACCCGGTCGTAGCCGGTGTCGGCAAGAAAGGCAGCACGAACGGAGTGCTCGTCCATGTCCGATGGAAGAAAGACTCACTCACGATCACCCCGGAACAGCTGAAAGAGCGCTTCGGGACATCGCCCGAAGTCCTTGCCGCGATGGAGAAGAAGTCACTGTCGAGCGGCCAGGTGAAGTCTCTTCTGACCGTCGAGCCGGACGGCGCGTCTCTGTTCTGGACGTACAGCATGCGCCAGCCGTCCGTCGAGCGGATCGGGCAGATGGTGCGCTCGCTCGTCGCGCTCGCGAAAACGAACGCTCAGCCCGTCGGTGACTATTGCGAGACGTGCGATACACGCGAAGGCGACCTCTACCTCGTGGACGGGATCGACGTTCGCCGTTTGTGTACATCCGATCGGCAACGCGCCGAAGCTGCCGACACCGCCGTCGTCGACGCATACCGAGCGCTCGAATCGCGGCCGCTCGTCGGCCTCCTCTTCGGCACGGTCGCCGCGATCGCGGCCGCGCTGGTGTGGGCCGGTGTCGCTCTCGTCATCCACAGAGTGTTCGCCTATGTCGCGCTCGCGATCGGTCTCGGGATCGGCTTCGCGATCTTCCGCGGCGCGGGCAAGATCGACCTGTTCGGCAGGGCGGCGACGGTCGTGCTCACGATCGCGGCCGTCATCCTCGGGCAATTCATCTTTGTGCTCGTCACGGTCGCCAACGCTGCTGGCGTGCCGCTGTCGTCCGAGCTCGCGTCGCGCGTTGCGGAGCGCTTCGTGAGCATCGAGTTCTCCGGATCGTCCGGCTACCTCGTCCTCGCGTTCGCCCTCATCGGAGCCGGTGCCGTGTTCTGGATGTTCCGCAGCCCCGTGCGCGGCCGGCAGTTCGTTCTCGTCAGCTCCTCATCCTCGGCGTCCTGACGACCAGCCCTCGCCGAGGAGCGTTACGTCTCGCCCGACTCGGTCGGCGTCGCGGGCGGTCTGGGAGCGACGACGAGCTCGAGGCCCTTCGTGCCGATGACGCGCACCGGCGTCCCCGTTGGGATGTCGGTATCCGCCGTCGCGCCGGCTGACAATGGGTAGCCCATCGCGTCGCGGATCGTGATCTGACCGTACCCGCCCGCCTGGATCGGCGCGATCACCTGTCCATCCCACCCGACGTACGTCGACAGTCCGCGGCGCGGGCCGGAACCGCGGATGAGGATCGCGCCGAGGTCGAGCCGCGTCAGGATCGCGAGCGCAGCCCCGACGATCGCGAGCGTGTACGGCAAGCTCGTGCCGAGGCCGCCAAAGCGTCCGCCCGGCCCGATCCGTGTGGGCGGCCCGCCAACCTGCGCGGCCTCCGGCGGCGCGATGAGGCCACCGAGTCCGTACCCGAGAAGGAACGCGCCGACGATCTCGGTGAAGAGCACCTCCCCGATCCGCAGCGCGACCCACGTGTCTCGCTTGCTGCCACGAGTCCGCGAAGCCCATCGCGCGAGGACGACGAGCCCGAGCCCGAACAGGGCGGCGAACGCGAACTTCGCGTCGCCTAACGCAAGCGACGGCATCGAGCGGATGGTTTATCAGAGTTGAAGCACGAGGCGATCGCCTGGCCGCCCACTCGGTCGGCTGCCGGTTTGCAGCCGACCGAGGTGAGGACGGCGACCTAGCTCTTTCGTCGACTCCGGCGAAGAAGAAGCGCTCCCGCGGCGGCGAGCATGCCGCCGAGGAGGATCGCCGATGCGGGCTGTGTCGCGGTCGAGGGGAGTGACGCGATGCCGAGCACGCTCGCCCCAAATCCCGGAGCGCCCGCGGCGGTCCCGCCCGCTCCGTTGGTCGCCGCGTTGGTGCCCTGGTTGCCCGCGGTCGAGCCCATCGAAGAAGTCGTCGCGCCCTGCCCGGGGCATGTACCGGTCATGTCTGCGGTCGGAGATGTGCCGACCGATCCGTTCGCACCGAAGCAGGCCGACCCTGAGGGGGCTCCGTTCCCGCCGCTCCCATCCGCGCCGTTTGCCGCGGCCTGTTCCGAAACGGAAGTCGGTTGCGTGCCGCACGCGGTCGCGAGGCTCACGTCGGTCGGAACGCCGGGCGAGGCCGCCGCTGTCGAACAGGTCGACGCGTTCGTCGGGTCCTGGGCCGATCCGATGCCGGCCGCCCTTGCACCGAAGGCCTCAGTCGCGTTCGCGATCAAGTTCGCTCGAACACGCGAGTCCGAGGTGGACACGCTGGACCGGCTCGCGTCTGCGGTTGCCGTCGGCCCCGAGGTCTCGGGGCTCGGTGTCGATCCGTCGGGTGCCGATGGGTTCGGGTTCGAAGCGCTCGCATTTATCGGTACGGTGGCTGTGGTGCCAGGACCGGTTGCTGTGGTGGTGCCCTGCCCGGTCGTCCCGGGAGCCGCCGAGTTCGAGCTCGAAGCGGTGACGGGTTGGCTCAACGCGACGGTCGCCGGACCGGCGCTTCCTGGTGTCGCGGACGCGGAGCCTCCCGCGGTCGAGCCCTGTGTGCCCGGTTCGATCACGGGTTGCGCGGACACGGCGGGGCTGTCGGCCAGCGCCTGAGCGCCGGCGATGTTGAGCAGCGCGACGACGGCAACGATCTCGATGAGCTTTCTCATGTCTTGAACAAAGCCTCCTCATGTTCGGTGTCGCGAGCGCGGTCGCGGAGCTCGCCGAGCAGCATCTTCATGCGCCCGATCTGCGCCACGACCTGGTCGAGTGCCACGCTCGCGCGGTCAGGGTCCGTCCGCATGAGCTGCTTCGCGAGCTGTGCGTTTCCGCTGATCGTGGTGAGTGGTTGCTTGAGCTCGGAGACGACGCTTCCGTAGAAGTCGAGCTCCGGGTCGGCTTGGGTGCGCGTCATCGGCGTGCTCCCGCCGTCGCTCGAGTGAGCACGACGACGCGCGTCTCCGGGAGCTCCGTTCTCAGGATGCGGGCGATCGCGCCGCCGCCGAACGACGGCATGTCCGCGTCGACGAGCGCTACGTCGGGGCGCAACCATCGGACGAGCCCAAGGGCCTGTGCGCCGTCGTCGGCCTCGCCGACGACCTCGATGCACGGGTCGCTCTCGAAGCTGGCGCGTAGCGCGCGACGAAATGTGCTGTCGCCGTCCCCGATGAGCACGCGGATCGTTCGACCTTGGCTGCCGGAGCGGGGCGCAGGGAGGCTGCGCCCGCTCCGGAGCTCGGGTGGGGTGGGGGAGATTGGACTTGTTTGCACTGCCCCGACTATTTCGCCGCACCCCACGAGGCACAAGGTCCCATTCGGGTACGCCAAGCCGGCGCGGCGCGAGGACGTGCCCGAATGGGCCCTTGTCGAGCGCTTGCTCGGTCCGATAGTGGGCCCATGGCAAAAACCAGAGTGCTCGTCGCCGAAAATCACCCCTCGATCCGCGAGAACCTGCGGTACCTCATCAACGCCGAGCGTGACATGGAGTGCGTGGGCGTCGCCAAGAACGGTCGTCAGTGCATCGAGATGTGTCGCGAGCTCTTACCGGAGGTCCTTGTTGTCGACGAGATCTTCCCAGGGGCCGACGGCCTCGCCATCACCGCGATCGTGCGCAATCGGCTCCCAGAGGTGCAGGTCGTGATGTACACGCTCAATCCCGAGGTCTGTGAGGTGGCCCGCAGGATGGGCGCAGCGGGCTGTGTCCCAAAGGACGTGCCGTACGAGGTGCTCCTGGGAGCGCTCAGGCAGGCCGCTCCCGCTCCCTCCGTCCGAGCTCATTAGTCGCCGCCGCTCGGGTCGGCAGCGGTTCGTTTGAAACGTCGACGAGAAAGATCGCGAGGCCGGCGAGCGTGCCGGCGCCGTCGTGGATCGGAGTCGTGAAAACGTCGACGCGGCGCCAGCTCGTGCCGAGTCGTGCGAAATCGTGAAGCGCGAGACCGCGCGCGGTGCGCGGCGCTCCGGCGGCGAAGCTCTGGTCGGCGATGACGGTGATGGCGCGTCGGGGCGCCGGCGGGAGGACGTCGCGTAGCTCGACCCCGGGCGAAGCGTCCGTCAGCACGGCTTTCGCGGCGGCATTCACGTATTCCACGCGGTGTGTCGGGCCGCGTGTGACCACCGCCGGGATCGGCACAGCGTCGAGCAGGCTGAGCGCGCTTGGGGCCCGCGATCGCCGCCGTCGCGCGGCCTCGCTCTGAAGCGCCGGCTTGACGAGAGCCGTCCGGCTCGACGCGTCGAGC
>VBIZ01000054.1 GCA_005880575.1 Chloroflexota bacterium
AACGGCGCGGGCGCCCTCGATCGGACCCGGGGAACGCCGACGCTGCGCGTGATGCTCGTCGCGGGCGGCACCGACCTCTTCCCGAACATGAAGCGGCCGCAGTTCACGCCGGAGGTGCTCATCTCGCTCGCGCGCGTCCAGGACGCGGCGGGCATCCAGCGCAACGGTCACCTCGACATCAGCGCCGGCACGACGCTCTCCGCGATCGCGCAGGACCCCGGAATCCGCGAGCGCTCGACGGCGCTGGCCGAAGCCGCGGAGGTCGTGAGCACGCCGCAGCTGCGCAACATGGGAACGATCGGCGGGAACATCTGTCTCGACACGCGCTGCAACTGGTACGACCAGTCGCTCTTCTGGCGCACCGCCGAAGGGTTCTGCATGAAGACGAACCCCGATGTCGTGTGCCGGGTCGCGACGTCGAGCCCACGCTGTCTCGCGGTCGCGAGCGCCGACACCGTCCCCGCCCTTCTCGTGCTCGGCGCGACGGTGCACTTCGAAGATGCCGAAGGGGGACGCGACGTGCCGCTCTCCGAGCTCTACCGGGAGGACGGCATCCGCCCGATGGCGATGCGCCAGGACGAGGTCCTGACGGACGTCACGCTTCCCGAAGCCGACGGATGGCGAAGCACCTATTTGAAGATGCGCGATCGCGGCTCTTTCGACTTCCCCATCGCCGCGGTGGCCGCCGCGGTCCGCTGGGACGGCGCGAAAGTCTCTGAGGCGCGGGTCGCCATCACGGCACTCGGCTCGCGGCCCCAGCTCGTCGAGGACGCCGCGCGGCCACTGGTAGGCACGAGCCTCGATGACGTGACCGTCGCGCTCGCCGCCGAGGCGGTCCACAAGGCCGCTCGCCCGATGGACAACACGTCCGGCACGATCTCGCAGCGCAAGCGCGCGGCCCTTGTGTTCACGGAGCGGGCGCTGCGTTCGCTGCGACCGTCCTAGATGCGCGCTGTCGCGGTCGTCACCGCGGCCGGATCCGCGGAACGGTTCGGTGGAAAGAAGCTGCTCACCCCGATCGACGGCGAGCCACTCCTCGATCACACGATCGACGCGCTTCTCGACGGTGGCGTCGCCGAGGTGATCGTGGTTGTCGGAAAGGACGCCCGAGCCGATCTCGAACGTGACGTCAACGCGATGCTCGACCCTCGCGTCCGAGCCGTCGAGAACCCGGACCCGTCGCGCGGGATGTTCAGCTCCATACAAGAGGGCGTAGCGCAAGCCCAGGGCGACGCGATCCTTGTGATGCCCGGCGACATGCCCTTTGTCTCCCCGGAAACGGTCCGCGCGATCATCGCCGCATCCGAGCGCAAGCCCGCGATCGTCTCGCCGCGGTATCGCGGAAAGCGCGGCCATCCCGTCGCGCTACCCGCATCGCTGCGCGACGAGATTCGTGCGACCGACCCGCACAAGACGCTGCACGATGTAATTCACGCTCACCCAAACAACCGAGTCGACGTCGATGTAGACGACCCGGGGATCACCCATGACGTGGATCGTCTGGACGACTTGGAGATGGGATGAAATTGGCGCGGGCCGAGGGCCTCACGCGCGCAGCGGGACCCGAGGCCCTGCGTGGCCGAGGGAGGGACCCGCGAGCACGTGAGTCCCTCGGACCAGCGCCGATACCGCCCAATTCCAGGTTCGGCGAGGCGTAGCGGATACTGATTCCATGCGGGAGATCTTCGCTCGGATGGCGGAGCTCGAGCGTGAGGGGCGGCGGTTCGCGGTCGCGACGGTGGTTCGCACGACCGGGAGCACTCCTCAGGTGGTCGGCGCGAAGCTGCTCGTCGACGACCTCGGGCGGCTCGTCGGCACACTCGGCGGCGGATGTGTCGAGGGCGATGCTTTCGTAGAAGCGAAGCGCGTCATCGAGAGCGGCGAGCCGTCCCTGCGCGAGTACGAGCTGACCGAAGACCTCGCCTGGGACACGGGCCTGGTGTGCGGCGGGACGATGTGGATATCCATCGAGCCGGGCGAGCGCGTGCTGCGCTTCGCCGGACGCGACCTTCTTGGGGACGTGCTCGCGGCGTCTGCCGGCGGCAAGCCCGTCGCGGTCGCGACCCTGATGCGCAAGCGCGGGAAGGACGTGATCGCCGCGGGCAAGCTGTTCGTGGAGACGGACGCGAAGGGGGGCGGCACCCTCGGGGACCACGCCCTCGATGCGCGCGCCCGCGCCGCCGCTATGGAAACGCTGCGTCAGGGGACAGCGCGCACGGTCGTCCTGGACGAGACGACGGAGCTCCTCGTCGAGCCCGTCCTATCGCGGCCGCGGCTCATCGTCGCGGGCGGCGGGCACGTCGGACTCGCGATCGTGAAGCTCGGCGTGCAGCTCGATTACGACGTCACCGTGATCGACGATCGTCCTGAATTCGCGAGCCGCGAACGGTTCCCCGGTGCGAGCGAGGTCGTGAACATGGACATGGTCAGGGCGCTCGAGACGATGCCGATCGGCTGGAACTCCTTCGTGATCGTCGCGACGCGCGGCCACAAGCTCGACTCGCATTGCCTTCGCGCGGCGGTCAGGACGGAGGCGCGATACGTCGGTCTTCTCGGAAGCAAGCGCAAGACGATCCTCATCGCCCAGATGCTGCGCGGCGAGGGCATTCCCGAGGACCGGATCCGCGCGGTCCATGCTCCGGTGGGGCTCGATCTCGGTGGCCGTACGCCCGCGGAGATCGCGCTCTCGGTCCTCGCGGAGCTGTCGCTCGAGCGGTATGGCGGCTCGGGCCGGCCGCTTCGGATTGCAGACGAGCTCTTCGAGCGGACGCTCGGCACAAAGCAACGGGAGTAGCTCGGGCGGCGAGCGCGCACGAAGTGGTACGCAGTGATCGCCTTGACCTGATCCTGATGCCCATCCCACTCCTCGACGCGCTCATCGCGGGCGACCGCGCCGCCGTCGCGGAGCTCGCGGGCTATCGCATACCTGCCGAGTTTCCGAACGCGGGCGCGCTCAAGCTCGTGCGATATCGGCGTGAGCAGATCGCGAACGATGGATCGTGGGCGCCCTGGTCACTGCGAGCCATCGTGCTACGCGAAGGCGCCTCGATGGTCGGCTACGTGAATTTCCACGGACCGCCCGGCGTCAACGACACAGCGACGCCGAACGCGGTGGAGCTCGGCTGGACGGTGTTTCCGCATCGCCGCAAGAAGGGCTACGCGACCGAGACGGCGCGCGCGCTGATGGACTGGGCCGCGACGGAGCACGGCATCAGCCGGTTCATCTCTTCGACCACACCGAACAACGCGCCGTCCCTGCGTGTCCACGACAAGCTCGGGTTCGTGCGAACCGGTCAGGTGGTCGACGGCGAGATCATCTTCGAGCTGCGGCGCTAGCTCGGTTCGCTGATCTCGTTGACGTCCTGCGGATGGGGCGGCGTGCCCTCAGGACGGTCGCTCGCGGCGGGTGGGCTGCCTCGGCGTTTCTCGGTGAGACCCTCGGTCTGCTCTTCGTCGCGCTCCTGCTCGAGCTTCTTGGCTTTATCCATGGGAGGTTGACGCGCACGGCGCGTGCCATGCCGTGGACTACAGGCCAGACCACCACTGGTACGCCCGACGCGACCACGCGTTCCAGGCCTCTCGTTTGATGAGGAGGACGAATCCGGCGGTGAGCAGAATCGCTCCGCTGCCGCCGAAGAGCGCCCAGTTCGGAAGGCGATTCACCACGTCGATGCTCGCCCGGAGCGTTTCCAGCCCGAGCGCGGCAAGGGCGCCGGCGACCAGCCACCGCCGGCGCAGCACGACGCCGACCCCCATCAGCAACGCGATCTCGAAGAACACGATCGGGGTGCCGGGGAAGAATGGCTCGTTCCAGCTCGCGAGAAGCGACGGCATCACAAAGAGCGCGCCGCCGAGAAGCTCCGCGCCGATCAGCGCGCGCTCGGCCAGAACCTTCGGCGCATAGCGGATCGCGCCGAGCGCGATCGCGACCAGCGCCGCACCCGCGGCGAGGCCGTGGAACTGCCGCGCAGCCGGGTCCGCCAGGATCCAGACCGCGCCGAGGGCCACCGCGCCGAGGCCGGCGCTTGCCAGCGCGCGGCGTGAGGAGGCAAGTCCGATCGCGAGCAGCGCGATGCTCTCGACAAGAACGCGCGCCGCGTGCCCGCCACCCGTATTCGCGGACGCGGTGAACGTCCGCTCCATCCCGCTGGACACGACGAGCCCGACGGCGAGGATCTCGAGGGCTATCTCGTACTCCGCCGGGAGGCGGCGCGGGAGGTAGCGCGGGATCGCAAGGACGAGAGCGAGCACCGCCACGCCCGTCGCCGCAACGAAAGGCTCGGCGCGCGCCGCATCGCGAAGCGCGAGCACGCCGATCGCTGCGAGCATCGCCGCCGCCGATGCCACAAGCGCTCGCCGGCCGGACCACAGGCCCAGCGCGACGACCAGCGCCCCACCGGCCAGCACGGTCGCGCCGTGGGCGAGTGCGTCGTCGCCGAATGCCGTCGCGCGCACGAGCGGCGGAGCCAGGACGAGCAGCACCCCGACGACTTCGGTCGCCTCACGCAGCTCGCTGGGGAGCCGCCACGACATCCGCGGAGCGGTGAGCGCGAGGGCGATCGTCATGAGACCGAACGCCGCCGTCGAAGACTCCAGGGCAAGCGGCGCAGCCGCGGCGCGCAGGACGACGAGCCCGAGTGCGCCGATCGAGACCGCGCCGAGTTCGCGCAGCCCGCGAGTGCTGGCGAAGCCCAGCAGGATCACGCTCTCCGCGAGCAGCGCGATCGTTCGGACCACCGCGTCGTGCTCCCAGCTCCAGACGTACGTGGGCCCGAGAAGCGCGACCGCGGCGCCGATCTGCGCGAGTACGAAGAATTCGGCCCGAAGCGCCGGCGATCCGAACCGAGCGATGCCCCACGCGGCGAGCCCGAGATAGATCGCCGCCGGAAGCGTGAACGCCTCGATCGCAGAGGGGTGCAGCCGCGCGACGACGATCAGCACGCTCGCGAGGAAGGAGGTCGTCGCGAAGAGCGCGACTCGCTCGCTGCGGCGATGGAGCGCCTCGATGAACGTGATCGCACCGAAAACCGAGAACACCGGCGAGGTCGCAAGCCACACCGGTGCGTCCCAGGTCGCCGCTGTCACCGGGCGCGCGAGGGCGTAGCCGAGACCGACGCCCACCGCTGCGACGCTGGTGGCGATCCCGATCTCGCGGGCCACCCGCGCAAACTCGCTCGCCCTGAAGCGCGGGAGATACGCGGGGACGAAGAGCAGCAGCGCGGCAGCAGCGAGGGCCAGCGGCCGAAGCTCGTCCGGTGGCTGCAGCCAGCGCGCCGCGGAGATGGCCGCGACCGCGGCGAATCCGGCGGCGACCCAGAGATGCATTGGCCGACGAGCGTCGACGGCCGACGCGACCGCGCCGAGCGTCGCCGCGGTGGCGAGAATGGTGGCGAGGGGCATTGAGTCGTCGAACGCGGTGGACACGACGAGGATCGCGCTGCCAAGAGTGGCGATCGACACGGCGTCCGCGAGGGTCGGCATCTTCCGCCGCGCGATCGCGGCGACGATGGCGAGGCCTGCGGCGATCGGGGTGAATCCCAGCGCCAGCACGCGCGGTTCGATGCCGCTGAAGACCGCGACGCCCACATGCGTGAGGCCCGCCGCGATCAGCAGGTACACAGCGCCGATATGAAGCGCGCCGGCGCCCACCAGGACGAGGGCGATCAGCTCGCGGGGAACCTCGCTCTGGCGCGTCGTCCGCGCGCGCCACACCGCGAGTCCGCCGAGAAGCACCGACGTCCCGAGATACGTCGTGGCGCCAACGAGTGGAGCGCGCCAATACACCGCCGGCGGGAGCAGCGCGATCGCGATCAAGGCGTACCCGACGATCCGCGCGCGGTCGCGCGCCCACATCGGGAACGGCGAGGGCGCGCCGGCGAGGTCGCCGACCTCGCGCACCAGCGCGTACGCGACGGCCAGCAGGCTCGAGACGAATCCGTAGGTCTGCAGCGGCGCGCTCACGGAAAAGAGGAACCCGAAGGCGACGGCGGCGGGTCCCGCGACCGCGAGCCAGCGTTCGCGCCGATGGTCGCGGTCCGTGCGGGCGGCGTAGTACGCGGTTCCAAGGATCGCGAGTGCGGGGATCGCAAGCCGCTCGATGAGCGAAAGCGAGCTGAACAGGCTGACGATCACGGTCGGTGCCACGCCGAACAGGAGACTCGCCGGCAGCAGGAAGCGGCCGGGAAGCTCGAGTGGACCGACCAGCCGTAGGGTCCGGCTCTCGCCCACCCGGGCCGCGAGCTGAATCGCAAGGGGGTAGGCCGCGAGCGGAACGAAGAGCCACGTGCCGGGGACGTTGAAGAGCGCGGCGATACCGGCGAGCGCGCTGAGCGAAGCGACGAAGAACAGGTACGAATACGCACGGCCGTAAGCCGCGATCGCGAGGGTGGCGTACAGGCCGGCCGCCACCAGCGAACCGAGCACCCACATCGCGGGTGACGTGAACGGCGAGACGTGGGCGACGAGTGCGTAGTACGCGCCGAAGTCGAGTGGCACGAGCAGCGCGCCAACGATGAGGAACGTACGCCCGGCCTCTTCGACCCGCGGGATTCGATAGCAGACGAGTCCCCCACCGAGGAACCCGAGCGTCCCGACGATCATCAGCGCGACCCGCACCGAGTCCGAGATCTGCTGCCCCGAGACGTTGACGAAGATCAATGCCGCAACGACCACGAGGAACGCGCCAAGGTAAAGAAGGAGGCTCGGTGCGCGCTCCGGAGTGAAGAACGTCTCCGCAAAGGAAGGCCCCGCGGGTATCGGCGGCGCGACTCGTTGAGGCGCCGGCGGCGCGACGATCGCCGGTGCCACAGCCGGCGAGGTCGGCGGCGGGACCGGGGACACCGCCGTCGTCGCGGGTCGCCCCGCGGCGCTCTCGAGCTCCTTCGCGACGATCGCGCGAATGCGATCGGCGGCGTTCTCGTCCAGCGCCCCCGCACCGACCAGGTCGTCCAGACGATTGAGCAGGTACGCGCGGCCGAGGGTCAGAAGCGCAGGCGGAAACTGGAGCGTCCTGCCGCAGGTGGTGCACAACGACCTGCCGGCGACAAGCTGCCCTGCCCCGCAGAAATAGCAGCGCACCGAATTCAAGGCCCCAACCGCCCCTTCCGCTTCGCGACGTCCGCTTCCATCATCCTCACCGGCCCAAGCCTTTCCGCCAGCCCACCAATCGTCCGTCGCTTGATCCACAGCCCCTGCGTGTCCTCCGACACGGAGGGATCTCACGCGAAGCAGAGTGCCGCCGTTCTATCGTCGTGGGATCGGAACGGTGACTTTTGGCGAGCTTTTGGAGCGCCACGAGCGCGAGATCTTCGCCTACGCACTGCGTCTGACCGGGAGCCGGGCGGATGCCGATGATCTCTTCCAGGAGACGTTTCTAGCCGCGTTTCGCGGCTGGCCCCCGCCGCGCGCCGGTAACGAGCGCGCCTGGCTCTACAAGATCGCGACGAACAAGGCGATCGATCGAGTACGACGCACGCGCCGGGTGGTTCCGCTCGACGACCTGCGCCTCGCGGCACCCGAGCGCGACGGCGTGACGCTCTCAGACCTCGGGACCGCGGTCAGGGCGCTCCCCACGGGGCAGCGGGCCGCCTTCGTCCTGCGCAAGGTCGAGGGTCGCTCCTATGCGGAGGTCGCGGACGCGCTCGGCTGCAGCGAAGAGGCGGCGCGGTCGCGCGTCGCGGAAGCGATGAAGAAAGTGAAGGAGGCGG
>VBIZ01000026.1 GCA_005880575.1 Chloroflexota bacterium
ACTTCCGGCGCGACGGCGATAACTGGATCCTCACCGAGCCGAAGGTCGAGGAGCTCGGGGGAGAACGGTCCAAGGTCGTCGACGGCGTGCGGGTCGATTATTGGGGGATCGACGAGGACGTCGTCGCGTTCGTCGGTCACGAGGCCGCTCTGACGAGAGACTTCCTGACACCGTATGCCAACTCCACGATCCGCGATCCGTATTCCGTCAAGCTGATCCCGACGCGCGAAACGGCCGGCATCGTCGCGTGCCAATTCGTCGCGTTCGCGAACTCTCGGGCCGAACACGCGCCGTTCATCGGGATCTGGCAGCTGTGGCTCGCACCCGGGCTCGACCGTGTCTCCGATTACGAGCGGGCGGTCCTACGACACGAGGGCCTGCACTACCTGCAGGATCAATTCATCCACCTCATCACGGTTCGCCTCGACTGGTGGCTCATCGAGGGGTGGCCGGACTACATCGCCAAATCACGAAGCCGCGGCGAGATCGTCCGCGCGGTCTGCGCGAACGCCATCCCAACGCTGAAGCGGATCATCGACGGCGTCCCAACCGAGCCTGACACACCGCCCGAGCTCACCGGTCAGTACTACGCGCTGGCGAACTCGATGGTCGAGTACGTGTATGCGACCTACGGGCCACCGACGTATTGGAATCTGGTCGCCCTCTACAGAGACAACGTCGACTATCGCGTGAACTACCCGAAGATCTTCAACGTCGCTCCCGACGGTTTCTACCAAGGTTGGCTGGCGTTCGCGAAGAAGAAGTACTGCTAAGCCACGCGTCGGCCAATCGAACAAGCGAGCGGTAAGCCTGCGCGCTTCTTCTAGCCATAGGCTGGTTGGGACAGGACCACGGGACCCTCCCCCTGGGACGATTTTGGTACCCATGGGCCATTGGCGAACAGGGCCGCGGGCCGATATGGTCCCGTGGCGCACGTGAGGAAGGGAAGTGACGACCGCTTGAGGCCAAGCGTCGCCAAAGTCGCCGCGCTCCAGCTTGAGGTCGCCGGACCGGTTCCGGATGTCATTGCCCGCGCAAAGGGCGGCGACCGCATGGCGTTCGCGGAGCTCTACGACCAGCACGTCGATTCCGTGTACCGCTACCTGCTCTATCGCGTGCGCGAGCCCTCCGACGCCGAGGATCTCGCGAGCGAGGTCTTCACGCGAGCGTTCGCGAACATCCATCGCTATCGCTGGCAGGGCAAGTCATTCCTCGCCTGGCTCTACACCATCGCGCGCAACGCGGTCACCGACCGTCGCCGTCGCGAGCGGCCGATGGTCGACCTCGACAACGCGTACGGCGTCGCCGAGGACGGACCGACGGCGCACGAGCGCGCGGTGCACGGCGAAGCGGTCGACGCGTTGCGCGGCGCGGTCAAGCACCTCACCGCCGAGCAGCAGGAGGTCATCGTTCTTCGCTTCGTCGAGAACATGTCGAGCCGGCAAGTCGCGAAGGTCCTGGGAAAAAATGAGGGCGCGATCCGTGCGCTCCAGTTCCGAGCGCTCGGTCGCTTAAGAAAGCTCTTAACGAGCGAAGTCGCCTGAACTGCTGACGCAGGCGACCCGTAGACTTCTCGAATAGGTACCGGTTGATCCCTCTCCGCACGCTCCTGCCGCTTGTCGCGTTCATCGCGGCCGCTTGTTCGCTCGTTCCGGCTGAGCTGCAGCGCGAGCTCCTACCGTCCAATACGTCGTACAAGACGGCCGAAGCGGCGTACCAGGTCCTCATCGAGCGCCACGTCGACAAGCCCACGTCGACGACGCTGATAACGGGCGCACTCGACGGTGTCGTCACCGAGGCGAAGAAAGAGGGCGCCACCGACAACGCACTGCCCTCGTCGAGCTTGAACCTTACGGGCAGCACGTGGTCCGATTTCGCGAAATTCTCGGATCGTCTCGACGCCGTCGTCGCGGCGACGCCGAACGCCGACAAGACCCTTCTCGAGCGGGCGGCCGTGGATGGCATGGCGAAGTCGATGAACGAGTGCCACACCTATTACCTCGACCCGACCCGCGCAAAGAATTTCAACCAACCCCAACCACCGGTGTCGGGCATCGGCGTGACCATCAACAAGCCCAGCACGGACGCGCCGATCGAGGTGGTCAGAGTGATCCCGGGCACGCCGGCTGAGCGCGCGGGGATCAAGAACGGCGACAAGATCGTGACCGTCGACGGGACCGATGTCACCAACCTTCAGACCGACGAGGTGGCGACGAAGGTCAAAGGACCCGAGGGCAGCTCGGTCACCATCGGCATCCTGCGCGCGCAGACCACGCTTTCGTTCACGCTCAACCGGGCGCGGTTTTCGGTCCCGCTCGAGACCGATAGCATCATCGACGGGAATATCGGCCGGATCGAAGTGCCGCAGCTCGTCGGCGCGGTGGCCGACGAGGTGTCTAACGCCGTGAAGCGGCTGGGCGCGAACGGCGCGGGAGGCCTCGTCCTGGACCTTCGCGGAGATCCCGGTGGCGACCTCTCGGCCGCCGTCGACATCGCGAGCATTTTCGTGCGGCAGGGCACGCTCGTGTACCAGACGGGGCGTGACGGGAATCGGACTCCGCTCGACGTGAACCGCCGCTTCTACATCGACAGCCAGAAGCCGCTCGTCGTGCTCGTGGACAAGCATTCGGCGTCGGGCGCGGAGATCATCGCCGCAGGCATCCGCGCGAACGGAGCAGGAGTCGTGATGGGCACGCAGACGGCGGGCTGCGTCGGCACGGGACAGCCGCGCGACCTCCCCGATGGCGGCCTCCTGCTCGTGACCATCACCAAGATCCAGGACGCGAAGACCGGCGCCGACCTCAACGGCCCCGGAAAGGGCATCGTGCCCGATCAGATCGTCGATCAGCCGACGAACGCGCAGGGCGATCCGCAGCTCGACGCAGCGGTCGCGTATCTGCGGACGAAGGTCGCGCGTACGAGCGTCGCGCCGGAGCTCCTGCTCGCCGCCTAGCTGACCGCACCGAGCGTCACGAGGCCAATAACGAGAACGACGATCCCCACGATCTGATTCGGCGCGATGCGCTCCCCGAGAGCGAGCATGCCGAGCACGGCGGGCACGATCGGATACATGCCGGTGCCGGTCGCGGCGAGCGATGCGTATCCCGATTCGACGCCAAGCGCGAAGAAGACGTTGGCGAGCGTGTCGAGGACGCCGACGATCGTCCCGAGCACGAGCGCGGTCCGTGCGCGAAACACGCGGAGGTCGATCCGCCGCGCCGCGATGAACGACCCAACAAAGACGAAGCTCGTGGCGCGGAGCAAGACGATCATCGGGATCCACGAGAACTGGCGGGTCGCGATCGCGAACACCGCCGCCCAGATACCGAAGCCCAGCGTCGCGACCAGCCCGATGCGAACGCCAGGGACCGGCCGACCGAGGGTGACGCGCAGCTCCCGCGCGTCGGTCGACGTGAGTACAACGCCGACGAAGACGACAGACGCCGCGACCATCTGCGCCGCGCTGAGTCGCTCCCCGAGAAAAATGACGACGAGGATGACGGTGATCACGACGTAGGACGCCACGACCGGTGCGACGACCGCGACCGGTCCGAGCGCGAGCCCGCGGTAGAGCGCGGCGACCGAGATCACGCCGAGGATTCCGAGAGCGATCGCGAACGGGACCATCCCGGGCTCGAATGTCGGCCAGCGGCCGAGGAGCCACACGACGAGGGAGAACGAGACGAGGCCGGTCGTCTGCATCGCGAAGGCCGTGCGGACCGCACCGACCCGGCGAGCGCAGAGCCCGGCCGCGTAGTCGGCGAAGCCCCACACGACCGCGGCGGCGACGCCGAAGAGGAGGGCTTCCAGTTAAGCGACGAGCTCGCGCGGTGCCTGGGTCAGATTGCGTGCGCCGCCCTCGGTGATGACGAGCATGTCCTCGAGTCGGACGCCGCCGATGGCCGGGTCGTAGACGCCCGGCTCGATCGTGACCACGTCGCCCGCAAGGAGCGGCATCGTTCCCGATCGCGAGATCGCGGGCGCTTCGTGGATCTCGAGACCGACGCCGTGGCCGGTCGAATGGATGAAGCCGCGGGGGGTCGGATCGGCCGGGTCCTTCTTCTGTCCGGGCCGCATGGTGTCGTACCCGGCCTGCCAGATGATGTCCTCGACGAGCTCGTGGATCTCGCGTCCGGTGACGCCAGGGCGCAACGCCTTGATGCCTGCGTCTTGAGCGCGCTTCACGACGTCGTAGATCTTGCGGATCTCCGCCGGCGGCTCGCCCTTCGAGACGGTCCGCGTCATGTCAGCCCAGTACCGCGTCTGCTTGTGCTGCGGGAAAATGTCCATGACGACCGGCTCGCCCGCGTGGAGCGGGCCGGTGCCGATCTGGTGCGGATCCGCGGCCTGAGGACCGGGCGCGCAGATCGCGCCTTCGGAGCCGTATCCGCGCTCGAGCAGCGCCGACTCGACGATCCCACGCAGGCGCTCGGCGGTGAACACGGCGCCGTCGAGCTCGAGCGTCCGATCGGCTCGCACGTTCGAGCGGCGGAGCGCATCGACCCCTTCGCGCCACGCGACCTCCGTCGCGCGCTGCGCCGCTTCGATCGCCTCGATCTCGTCGGGGCGCTTCTTGCGCCGGCGTTCGCGCATCTCCATCGCCAACACGAGCTCGACGCCCATCTCGCGTAGCCGATCGGCCTCGGCGACCGGGAAGTACGGAGGGACCGCCACTCGCCGCAGACCCCGCTCGTCGAGAAAGCGTTTCATGATCGCGACCCAGAATTCGGTGCCCGAGATGCCGCGCGCCGAAAGGTCCTGCGCGCCGTATTCGTTCATGTTCACGATCGTCGTCGCGCGCGATTCTTTTCGGGCCCGGCCTTCCTCGAGCGAGCTGACCACGAGAACCAGATCCTCCACGTCCTCGAGCGCGATGATCGGATCAGGCGCGAGGAACTTGGTGGTGTGATAGACGTCGGGGAAGCGGTAGCCGTCCGCGTAGAAGAGAAGCGGAAGCTTGGTCGCGTCCGCCGAAGAATTGGGCATTTGACGCCCAATCTAGGCCGATCTCGAGGCCATCGCGAATCAGCGAGCGCCTATTTCTTCTTGGTCTTCTTACGACGGCCGGACAGCATCGCCTTCAGCACATCGGGATTCTTCATCGCGCGCCCGTTCACGGGCATTCGCGCCTTGCGACGGCGGACCTTGTCGGACCGGTCGTGGATTTTCATGCCGTGAGCATCCCGTCCATATCGAAGATGACGCCGCGCATCTCCGTCAACGAATCGACTCCGCGACGTCCCGCTCCCAGATCGACCGATCGTGTGCGAAATGCACGCGGACCGGATCGAACTCGTGGAATCGCGCGATCCAATCGGGATACGGCGCGTGCGCTTCGCCGGCGAGCGCGAGCTCGTGCGAGTACTGGTGGCGTGCGTAGTCGGAGGAGAAGCTGAGCGCTTGCCCGGCCAAAACGACGCGGCCCTCCTTCGTACTGACGACGACCGACTGATGGCCGGGCGAGTGCCCGGGCGTCGGCACGATGTGGATGCCGGGCCACGGCTCTGCCTCGCCATCGATCTCTTCCAGCGCGGCGCCGGGAAAGTCCGCGACGTGGGGAAGATGCGTGTAATCGCTCTCCTTGCGCGCATGCGCGAGCTCGCTCTTCTGCACGAAGATCGGCGTCCGCGTGAAGTGGCGATTGCCGCCGGCGTGGTCGGCGTGGAAGTGACAGTTGGCGATGAGCTTCACGTCGGTGATGCCGTGGCCCGCCGCGCGGAGCGCCTCGTGGATCGGCCGCATGTAGACAGGCTGGTAATGGTCGACCATCTTCCGCGGCTCCGGGGAGAATCCGGTGTCGAAGAGAAAAACGCCGCGCGCGTGCTCGATGACAAAGGCGGTGACCACGATCCGTTCGCCCGGGAAACGATCGCCATCGGCCGGCATGGTGTAGTGCCCGGCGTGGATCGGCTGGATGCGAGGATGCGCCACCTCGCCTCAGACTAGGCGGGTGACCGATGTCGCCGGTTTCGTTGCGCTTGCGATCGTCGTCATCGTCACGCCCGGGCCGGACACCGCTCTCACGATCCGCAACACGCTTGTCGGCGGCCGACGGGCGGGTGTTGCGACCGCGGTGGGCGTCGCGCTCGGCCAGGCGACCTGGTCGCTTGCGACGAGCGTCGGCGTCGCCGCGCTCCTCGTGGCGGCCGAGCCCGCGTTCGCGGGCCTGAAGATCGCCGGCGCTGCGTATCTCATCTATCTGGGTGCGCAGTCACTCTGGTCCGCGTACCGCGGCCTGCCGGCACACCGGACGGTCGACCCTTCGCTGCCGCGGGTGCGAACGGCGGTCGCCCTGCGGCAGGGCATCCTCAGCAACCTCACCAATCCAAAGATGGCCGTGTTCTTCCCCAGCCTGCTCCCCCAGTTCGTGGCGGCCGATGCGCCGCCCTTCCTCCCGCTGTTCAGTCTCGGGATCGTCTTTTGCCTCATGACCCTCGCGTGGCTCACCGGTTACGCGTTCGCGGTCGCGCGTGCGGGCGACGTGCTCCGGCGGAGCGCGATCCGACGCGCCATCGAGGCCATCACGGGCTTCGTGCTCGTCGCGTTCGGTGCGCGAGTGGCGGTGTCTCCGCGCTGAGTTAGCCGCGCACCATGCCGTAGCGCTTTCCCTGCGCGGTCATCCGAACGAAGTAGCGGAGGCGCGTAGCGAACGTCTCGGGCCTGCCGCGCGCTCCCTCGATGAAGCCGAGCCGAATCCGCTTGTAAGCAACGGGGAGCTTCTCGAAGCGGGCCCATGCGCCGGGTTCCGCGCGCAGCGCCCGACGGACGTCGGGCGCGACGAGTAGCCGCTCGCGTCGCAGCGCCGTCCCGAGCGCGGCGCGGCCGGCCGCCGTCATGCGGCGCTCGCGGACCAGCCGGCGAGCCCGCGCCTTGTTCATCTCGGAGACGGGCGAGCCCTTTCGGCGGGGCGTGAACCGCTGGGCGCGTTTGTGCGTACCGATCTTCTTCACGGTGCTGTCGATCCAGCCGAAGCAGAGCGCCTCGTCGACGGCGTCGTTGTATGCGATCGAGGCCTGGTCGCTCGCCTTGCTGTGCAACACGAGCCAGATCTCCCTCTTGCGCGCGTGATTCCGCTTGAGCCAGACACGCCACGCCGGGCGCGTGGAAACATCGAGCGTCTCGCCGACCCGCATGACGAGCGCGATGCTACGGGGCTAGACGATCTCGCGGACGTGCTCGGTGATGATGTCCTTGACGATCCTGTCGCGATCCGGCTGTCCTTCGGCGAGGGCCTTGGCGAGCTTCATGCGAGCGAGCGCCAGTCCGTGCGACGGGGCACGGACCGTGCTGAACATCGTGCGATGCCTCAGGTGGCCGCTACGCCAAGATGCTCGAAATAGGGTTCATCTTCGCGTTCGTCGGCCGGCAGCTCGGCCGCGTCCTCACGCTCGCGTTCAACTGGGCGACGATCGTCCTGTTCGGCCGAGTGCCACACGATCGTCAGCTGTACCTCTCGGGCATGGCGCTGACCGCGCTGCTCTGGCCGATCGTCCTGGCCGGCATCGCCTTTCCGTCCTTCGCCACGTTCATGCTCGGCTTCTTCACCGTTCCGGATTGGGTGACCCCGTGGGTGCGCCTGGCGATGCTCGCGCTCGCGCTCGTCCTTCCGCTCACGAACGGCGCGCTCTCGGCACGCCTGCCCGATGAGAGAAAGCGCCCGCACGGACGCGCGCTCGCGGCGACGATCCTCCGTGGCTATCCGAACTCGCTCGCCCTCTTCGTCGTGCTCATCTGGATGATGGTCGTCGCGCCGCTGGGCCAGA
>VBIZ01000027.1 GCA_005880575.1 Chloroflexota bacterium
GCGTGTTCCTGGCGCTCGCGTACCCGAGGCTCGTCGTCGGCGAGACCGGTTCCCCATTCGACCTTCAGCAGGCCTGGGGCGCGCGCCTCGCACCGCCGTGGCAATCCATCGGCGATTCGTTCGGCTATATCGCGCGCACGGGCGACCCCATCGAGGTGCTCAATCTCCTCTCGGTCGTGGGGCTCACGATCATCGCGCTGTACGGGTTTCGGAAATTGCCGCTCGAGTACGGGTTGTACGCCTTCGCGTCACTCGCCCTGCTTTGGCTGCGCGACACGGACAACCTGAGCCCCCTCATGAGCGCCGCACGCTACGCGCTCGTGATCTTCCCGTGTTTCATGATCGCGGCGGTCCTGCTGCGATCGCGGCGTGGGATCGCGGCCGGACTTCTCGGGGTGTCCGCCGCGGTCCAGATCGCCCTCTTCGTGCACTGGGTCCACTGGGGCTTCGTCGGCTGAAAGGATGACGACTCGGATCAAGGCGCTGGTCTTCGATTTCGACGGGCTGATCCTGGAGACAGAGACACCGGCGTACCGGTCGTGGGCCGAGATATATCGGGAGCACGGCCACGAGCTGCCGCGCGATCGCTGGTTGGACTACATCGGACGCGAGGCCGGCTGGTTCGATGCGCTCACGCACCTCGAATCGCTCGTGCCCGCGCCGTTCGACCGGGACGCGGTTCGCAGGCGGCGCGAGGACCGGAGGGCCGAGCTCCTCGCGGAGCTTGACGTCATGGCTGGTATTCGCGATTACATCGCCGAGGGCCGGCGCCTCGGCCTTCGCCTAGCCATCGCGTCCAGCTCGCCGACGAATTACGTGCGCGTGCATCTTGAGCGCATCGACCTGAGCGACGTCTGGGACGCGGTGGTCTGTCGCGAAGACGCTCCGCGCGCCAAGCCGGCGCCCGATCTATATCTCCGCGCGGTCGAGCTCCTCGGCGTCGCGCCCGACGAGGCGCTCGCGCTCGAAGATTCGCCGAACGGGATCGCCGCCGCCAAGGACGCGGGCCTCTGGGTGGTCGCGGTGCCGAACGAGCTCACGGCCACGGGCGACCTCTCGCGCGCCGATTGCCGCGTGTCCACATGCGCGGAGCTCTCGCTGGCCGAGCTTCTTCAACGACTCGGCTAGGTCGCTCGCCCGCGGGGTAGTCTCTCGTCATGGCGACCGTCACCCCGGCGCAGGGTGAGCTGCAGATCCGGACGTTCCAGCGTTCGCCGTTGTCACGGGTCCGCGGCAATCTCGGTGGACTCTGGGGTCGCCCGATCACGCAGGCCCTCCTCAAGGCCGTGCTCACGATCTACGTGACGAGCACGATCACGTTCGGGCTGATCCGCCTCATGCCCGGCAGCCCGGTCGAAATCAAGATCGACGAGCTCATGCAGCAGAGTCAAATGTCGTATGCGGACGCGGCAGCGGCGGCGTCCGGACTCTTCGACATCAACCTCAACGCGCCCATCCACGAGCAGTACTTCGAGTACCTCGGCAACCTCGTGCACGGGAACCTTGGCAACTCGTTCCTCTCACGAGGCACGTCGGTGATGTCGATCATTCTGTCTGTCCTGCCCTGGACGCTGTTCGCGGTCGGGACGGGCCTCCTGCTCTCGTTCGTTATCGGAATCGGGCTCGGTCTCATCGCGGCCTACCGGCGCAATAGCCTGCTCGACCACACCGTCTCGACGGGCGGGTCGATCATCAGCTCGGTTCCCGGCTACCTCGTCGCGCTTCTGATCGTGCTGATCTTCGGGATCCAGCTCCGTTGGATACCCATCACGCAGATGCGCGGGGCGTTCTCGCCCGGGATCGCGCCGGGATTCACGCCCGAGTTCATCGGCGACATCCTCTTCCACGCGTCGCTGCCGATCACGGTGTTCTTCCTGACGCACATCGGCCTGTGGATCCTATCGATGCGGTCGGCCACGCTCGCCTCGCTCGAAGAGGACCACGTCACGGTGGCGCGCGCGCGCGGGCTCACTGACGGACGCATCACCACCGCGTACGTGGGTCGCAACGCTGTCCTGCCGCTCGTGTCGCAGTTCGCAATCGCGGCGGGGGCGGTGGTCGGCGGCGCGGTGATCATCGAGCAGATCTTTGTCTACCAGGGCGTCGGCCTGCGTCTCGTATCGTCCGTCAACCAGCGGGACTACCCGCTCATGCAGGGGATCATCCTCATGACGACGGTCTGCGTGATCATCGCCAATCTCATCGCGGACCTTCTCTACAGCAGGCTCGACCCACGGATCGGGCGCGCCGGCGGAGCGACCGGAAAATGACGACGGCCACGACCGCGATCGACCGCCGCGATGTCACGAGGCTCCCGGGCCCGCTAGCGAGCTTGGTCGAGTTCCTCCGAATGATGTCCCGCAAGCCCGTGGGACTCATCGGGCTCATCGGAGTCCTTTTCTTCCTATTCCTCGCCTATGTGGCCCCGTTCTTCGTGCCGCTCCAGGACCAGGTCGATGTTTCGGCGATCTACGCCAAAGCATCCTGGGCGCATCCGCTCGGAACGGACTACCAGGGACGCGATGTCGTGAACCAGATCGTCTACGGCGGGGGCGACATCATCACCACCGCCATCCTCGCGGCGCTCTTCTCGACTGTCATCGCGATCACCTTCGGCTCGATCGCCGCGACGCTGGGTGGGCGGATCGATTCGCTCATTCTGGCGATCACGGACGTCGCGCTCACGATCCCGCAGCTCATTCTGCTCATCGTGATCGCCGCGATCTTCAGGCCGACGTCCTTCTTCGCGCTCGCGGTGATCCTCGCCCTCTTGCAGTGGCCCGCCCTCTTGCGACAGATCCGCGCGCAGGTGCTCTCGCTAAAGGAGCGCGACTTCGTCGAAGCGGCGCGCTCCCTGGATCTCGGTCTGTTGCACATCATCTTCCGCGAGATGCTGCCGAACATGCGCAGCTACATCGTCATCCACTTCATAATCGCGATGACGCTCGCCATCTATGCGCAGGCCGCGATCATGTTCCTCGGATTGGTCCCCCTCTCCGGGAAGAGCTGGGCGATCATGCTGTACTTCGCCTACAACCAGGGAGCGCTCTTCTTCAAGGACGGCTTCTTCTATCTCATGGGCCCGATCATGGCGATCGCGTTGTTCCAGCTCTCCCTCGTCTGGCTTGCGTCGGGCCTCGAGGACGTCTTCAACCCGCGCCTTAGAAGTTGACCGTGCCGGTCCTCTCGGTTCGCGATCTTTCGATCGACTACCGGACTCGCCGCGGCCCGGTGCACGCGGTCCGCGATGTCACGTTCGACCTCGAGCAAGGAGAGACGCTCGCCATCATCGGCGAGTCGGGTTCCGGCAAGACGACCCTCGCCGTGGGCCTCATTCGTCTCTCGCCGCGGAGCGCCCGCGTCACGAGCGGTGAGATCCGGTACGACGACGGCAAGCGCGCTTTCGACGTTCTGTCCCTCGAGTCGGAGAGGCTACGCCGCTTCCGGTGGGCGGACTGCGCGATGGTGTTCCAGGCCGCGCTGTCGGCATTCAATCCGGTCATTACCATCTGGGAGCAGTTCCTCGACACGGGACGAGCCCACGGGATGGGCGACAAGCACAAGATCCACGACCGGACTCGAGAGCTGCTGGACCTGGTGCACCTCGACCCGGATCGGGTCCTGCGCTCGTATGCGCACGAGCTCTCCGGAGGCATGCGCCAGCGAGTGTTGATCGCGATGGCCTTATTGCTCGACCCGCGCATCGTCATTCTCGACGAGCCGACGACAGCGCTCGACATCCTCACCCAGCGCGCGATCATCGATCTGCTGCGAGATCTTCGCGCGAAGCTCGGGTTCGCGACGATCTTCATCTCGCACGACCTCTCGATCGCGGCGGAGCTCGCGGACCGCATGCTCACGATGTACGCGGGCCGGGTCGTCGAGCGCGCGGGCGTCGACGACCTCTTCTACCGGCCGCGCCATCCCTATTCGGTCGGGCTGATGCGAGCCGTTCCCCGCGTCTCGGGCGCGCTGGGGAGCGTCGCGTCCATTCCGGGATCGCCGCCGGACCTTATCCGCCTTCCGCGCGGCTGCTCGTACTACCCACGCTGCCCCTTCCATGTCGAGCAGTGCCTGGAGCAGGACCCGCCGCTCCTGGCCGTCGACACGCCTGATCACGAAGCCGCATGCATTCGCTGGGAGGCGGTCGCGGCCGCGCTCGGCTCCGACGCCGAGGCCCCGGTCGCCGAGAAGCTCGCGTGAGCGAGCCACTCATCGAGCTCGACCGCGTATCGCGCACCTACACCACTCGTGCGGGAACGATCACGGCCGTCGACGACATCTCGCTGTCGCTCGAACAGAGCGAGACGATCTGCCTCGTCGGGGAGAGCGGTTGCGGAAAGACAACCACTGGCCGGATGCTCGCCGGTCTGCTGCGGCCTTCCAGCGGCCGGCTCCTCTTCGAGGGCGCCGACGTCTGGAAGAAAAAGGGCGACGATCTCGCGCGCTTTCGTCGCGCGGTCCAGCTCGTCCATCAAGACCCGTACGCGTCGCTGAATCCGACGCGGACGATCGCGCAGACCCTCGCGCCACCACTCGCCAAGCACAAGAAGGCGCACGGAAAAGCCGCCCGCGCGGCGATGATCTCGTTGCTCGAACGCGTCGGCCTGACGCCGGCGGCAGACTTCCTTCTGAAATATCCGCACCAGCTCTCAGGCGGGCAGCGCCAGCGCGTGTCGATCGCGCGCGCGCTCACGGTGGATCCACGGGTGATCGTCGCGGACGAGGCGGTCTCGATGGTCGATGTCTCGATCCGGATCAGCCTTCTCGACCTGCTCCACAACCTCGCGACCGAGTTCCATGTGACCACCGTGCTCATCACTCACGACCTTGCCGTCGCGCGGTACTTCGGGCGGAAGGGGCGGATCGCGGTCATGTACCTCGGGCGGATCGTCGAGCTGGCCGCCACCGAGCCGCTCGTGAGCGACCCCGCGCATCCCTATTCAGCGGCGCTCATCGCCGCAATCCCCGAGGCGGATCCCGCCATCACGCGCACGAAGAGGCGAGTCTCGCTCAAGGGCGCCGAAGTCCCGAGCCTCTTGAATCTCCCACCGGGCCGCGCGTTCCATCCGCGGTGTCCGCTCGCCGAGCCGGGCCTTTGTGATGTCGTGATTCCTACCCTTGGCAACCTATCGGGCGGACGGTCGGTCGCGTGCCACGTGGCGCTGCGCGAGCGCCAGCCGGCGGCCGAGCTGCTCGGAGTCGTCTAGATGGACCCGGTGGGCCTGCAGGCGGCCTTTCGCATCGCCATCCTCATCCTCATCGCGGCCTTGGCGATGCTTCCTTTTCAGCCGCCAAACTCGGCGGAATTCGTGGTCACGGTCATGGCCGCGGTGGTCGGACTCATCTTCGTCGGAGTCGTCGCTCTGCTCGCGCGCCTGTCCGGTTCGCGCCCGCCGAACCCACGACCGGTCGACAGGGTAAGCGGTATGAGTTCCAATGTGCCAAGCGAGGAACGAGGGAGGGACAAATGAAGAAGATCGCGATCAGTTATTCCGTCACACGCCGGCGATTCCTGCGCGACGCGACGCTCACCAGCCTCGGCATCGTGGCCGCCGCATGCACGCCTGGCAGCACCTCGCCAAGCCCATCGGGCAGCGGCGCGACATCGACCAAGGGTGGTGAGTTCCACGGCGCGTGGCCGTACGACCTTCCGCCGAAGGGCCACTACAACTACTTCGCGTCGGCCGGGATCATCCTGCAGGGCGCGATCTACATCGACCTGTTCCAGCCGCCGCTCGCGACGTGGATGTGGAGCGACGCGAAGTGGAACTACATGCTCGCCGAGTCGAGCTCGCTTAGCGGGAACGTCTTCTCGGTCAAGCTCCGCCCGAACATCAAGTGGTCGGATGGCTCGGCATTCACCTCGAAAGATGTGGTGACGACCTTCGTCGTCGGACGTATGGAGAGCTTCACGATCTGGAACTACATCAGCAAGGTTGAGGCGGACGGCGATCTCGGCGTCAAGTTCACCTATAAGACTCCGTCCAGTCTCGGCGAGCGGAACATCCTCCGTGTCTCGATCCGACCCGATTCGATCTACGGCGCGATCGCCAAGAAGGCGGCCGATCTCTACAACGCCGGTAAGGACAACAGCTCTGACGAGATCAAGGCGCTCCGCACCGAGAAGGACAACCTGCGGCCCGACCCGATCTCGGTTGGTCCCTACAAGATCGACAAGAGCTCGGTGACCGAAGCGCAGCTCACCATGACGCGCAACGACGGCGGACTGTTCGCCGACAAGGTCAACTTCGACAAGGTGATCGTCTACCAGGGTGAGACCGCGCAGGTCACACCGCTCGTCCTCGCCGGCGATGTCGACTACGCGACCCACGGCTTCCCGCTCGCGACGGACAAGGCGTTCGTCGACGCCGGCATCCGCGTCATCCGCGGGCCTGGTTACACCGGCCCGGCGATCTACTTCCACTGGGAGAAGGCCGCGCCGTTCCAGGACAAGCGCCTTCGTCAGGCGGTCGCGATGGCCATCAACAAGGACGAGAGCGCGAAGGTCACCTACGGGGATTCGGCCAAGTCGCAGAAGTACATGGCCGGGTTCTCGGACAACCTGGTCCCGCAGTGGCTCTCGTCGGCGGACCTCGGCAAGCTGAACGCCTACGCGTACGACCTGAACAAGGCATCCGCCCTGATGACCGCAGCCGGCTACGCAAAGGTCGACGGCGTCTGGGCCAAGGACGGGAAGAAGCTCGAGTTCGAGATGTACTCGCCGAGCGACTTCGCCGACTGGTCGAGCGCGGCGGACCATGCCCAGAAGGCGCTCAACAACTTCGGCATCAAGATCGTCCCGCGCAGCGCGATCCGCAGTCAGCAGCTTCCCGACGTCAACGCGGGGAACTTCCAGATCGCGATCATGGCCTGGGGCATCGGCAACCCGCACCCGCAGGGCTCGTTCATTCAGGCCCTTCGCACCCACAACACCATCCCGGCGGGTGGCGGCATGAAGTACCCGCTGAAGCAAGGCAACACCGACTTCGACGCCCTCATCGTCAAGATGGGCGATGGGTTCGACACGAATGCACAGAAGGCACCGGTGACCGAGGCGGCGCTCGCCTTCAACGACCTCCTGCCGGTCATCCCACTGTGGGAGCGCTACGGCAACAACCCAGTCAACGACAAGAAGCGCGTCGCGGGCTGGAAGGCCGATAGCGACCCCGTCTACAAGAATCCGTGGAGCACGGACGCGTTCACGACACTCATGATCATGGACGGGACGCTCCATAAGATCTGAGCTCGCGTGACGAGTAACGGCGACGGCGACCTCGCGGGATTCCCCGAGGTCGCCGTCGTGCTAGGTGGGGGCGTCGCCGATAATGGCCAGCCCTCGGCGTCCACCGTCGCGCGCGCGCGAACCGCAGCGCACCTCGCGCAAAAGCGGCCGAGCCTGGCGATCATCGCGTCGGGGAGTCACGGCGAGGGTCCCGCGCCCGCGAAGACCGAGGCGGCGATCATGGCCGACCTCATCGCCGCGGCGGGTGTGCCCCGCGATCGCCTCTTCCTCGAGGAGCGCTCCCGAGACACGATCGGCAATGCGGTGGAAGTGACCGCGCGCTACCTCGGTCGGATCGAGGCTCGGCCGATCTACCTCGTGACCTCGCCGTTTCACCTCGAACGCGCCCTGGTGACGTTCCGGCACGTGCTCGGCTTCGAGTGGCAGGTCCAGGCGGTCGCCGCGGAAGACACCGACGACGATCGCAAACGTGCGAACTCGGAGACGACCTACCTTCAGGAGACGTTCGCCTTCTTCGAAGGCATCCGGCCCGGGGACATGGCCGCGATCGACAAGAGGTACCGCGCAAGGCAGGTCCGCTAGTAGGAGGACCACGCTTCGAGGAGGAAGCCATGTCCTCTGCCCTCGTC
>VBIZ01000028.1 GCA_005880575.1 Chloroflexota bacterium
ACGGGGAGCTCGATCGGAACGACCGGAGCGTTCGGAGAGGACGCGACGAGGTAGAAGTCCGGGCGGCGCACGTCGCGGAGCGCCGTCACCGCGTCGGGGACGGACTCGCTGGGCGGGCGGGTGTCGCCGGCGCGCTCGGCGCGACGAGCTTCGGATCCAGCCGCTGTGCCGTCGCGAACTCAGTTTGGGCGTCGGCGGTCTGACCCAGATCGCGGAGCACGAGCGCCAGGTTGAAGTGCGCATCCGCGTAGTTCGGTTCGAGCGCGATGACCTTTCGATACAGGGCCGCCGAATCCTGATTTTGTCCGACCGCGGCACGCACGATGGCGAGGTTGAAGAGCGCCTTGATGTTGTTCGGGTCCTGTTCGAGGGCAAGACGGTAGTAGGACTCGGCCGCGGTCATGCGTTTCTGCAGATGCGCGATGAGCCCGAGGTTGAAGAAAGCGGCGGTGTTCCCCGGCTCCTTCGCGAGCACCTGGAAGTAGGCCGTGTTCGCTTCGTCGTACTTGCCGGCGAACTGCGCTTGGAGGCCGCGGTTGAGGGCATCGGCGGCGGTCTCGGCGCCGGACGCCGGCCCGCCGCAGGCGGCCAGCGCCAGACCGCACAACAGGAGACCAGCGACAAGTCGACCCTTCACTCCGGCGCGATGGTAGCCCGCCAAACCTCCTACCTACGTCGGACTTTCGGGGGAGACACCGGGTCGACACGACGATGCCGTGGACCTTTCGGTCCACGGCATCTGTAGCGTTTCAGTCGGTCGGGCTACTCGACTGCGACGAATCCGTCGGACAGCGGCAGGTTCGGCAGCGCCGTCCCGTCGATGGTCAGCGACATGCCCGTTGGGCTGACGGTGACGGAGAACGGGTGCCCGCCGGTCGGAGGCGGCCCCTCACCCATGTCGAGGATCGCGGTCCCGTTGAGGGTCGCCGTCCCGCCGACCATGGTCGAGCTCGTGATCCAGGCAACGATGGTCACCTGCTGGGACAGGCCGAGGAGGCTCATTCCCGTGAACTGGACCTCGACGTCCCCATTCGATGTGCTGGCGTTCTGTGCGCCGACGCCGAAGATCCCGCCGGCGAGCTCCACGCCGTTGAGCCTCGCGGACGCTGGAAAGACGCCGGCCGCGGCTGCGGTCGTTGTCGTCTCGCCGACCTCACCCGGCGTCGAGCGGACCTGGATGTTTCCGCTTCGCAGGGTGCCGCCTTCCGGCGGATCGCAGCCCGGGAGCGCTCCACCTGCGAAGCCGGGCGGAGGCGGCGTGACGCCGCCCGTGCAGAAGTAGATCTTGAAGATGTCGGAGTTGGCCCCGGAGTCGGAGTTGTCCTCAACGTAGACGACCACGGACATGTCTCCGGTCGGGCACGTAGCACCCACTGCGGTGCAGTCGCCGACGAGGGCCGCCTTGCCGCCGGTGCCGTTGGGGGTCTGCGGGTTCGTTATCGCCCCCTCCATCAGCACCACCGGCGCATTCACGAGCCGGCCCGTCGTGTTGCGGTGCCGGTCGTAGTGGATGCGGCCTACGGCCTGGCCTCCGCTGATGAAGCCTGGCGGTCGCCGGGCGTTCACGCCAAACGTGGCCACGGTGTTGGGGTAGAGCGGTGCGGCCAACACCGTGCCGCCACCGGTCACCTTCGCGACGGTGTCCCCACTCAGATCAGCGGCGGCCCGCGAGATGAAGGGCAAAGTGACACGCGCTTGGGCGAGGCTCCCCGACAGCGCGATGCTCACCAACACGGCGAGGATCGCGATGGCGGAAGCCGTTCGTGATCTCGCGATGCGTTCGATGAATGCGTATCGCATGCGTCCGACTTCTCCTTTTGGAGTTTTCTCATCGGAGTTCCCGACGAGTTCGGACGCTAGAAAGGGCATGCCGCCCGAAGTGAGCGGTCACCACCGCATCTTGACCGCAGATCCGCCTGAGCAATGCGCCGTACGGATTGCGCATCGCAGAAGGCGGCAACAGATGTGTCGAGCGATTGTTGCTCAGCGGTTAATGGCTGTTGGCCCGCCGTGGGTTAACCGTCACCGGTGTGTTTCTTGCAGGCAGGCACACCACGTGAGAGAGAACGGGCGAGCCCGCGGTCGGGTGCTCGTCGTGGACGACGACCAGGTCATCTGCGAGCTCGTCGCAAGCACGCTCGCCGAGCATGGGTACCAGACCCGCCGCGCGTCCGACGCGCGCGAAGCTCTCTACCTCATCGATCGCGAGACGCCCGACGTGGTGATCCTGGATGTTCGGCTACCCGATATCTCCGGCTATCAGGTGTGCCGGCGGATCCGCGAGGATTTGGGAGATTCGATCGGCGTCATCCTTCTCTCAGGCGAGCGGAAGGAAGCGTTCGATCGAGCCGCGGGCATGCTTCTCGGTGCCGACGATTACATGATCAAGCCCTTCGTTCTGGAGGAGCTCCTCGCGAGGGTCCAGCGGCTCGCGCGGCGCTCGCGTCCGCTCCCTCGCACCGCCGTTGCCGGATTGACGCGCCGCGAGCTCGAGATCCTTCGCCTGCTGGCGTGCGGCATGGATCATCTCGAGATCGCGCGCGACCTGGTGATCGCCGCCAAAACCGTAGAAAAGCACATCGAACACATCCTGCTCAAGCTCGGAGTCCACAGCCGCGCGCAGGCCGTCGCACTCGCGTTGCAGCAGGACCCGACGACCGCTCAGGTCGTGGAGGCCGCGTCATTCGAGGCGGCGCCCCGACCGATCAACTGACGTCCGATCAGGGGCGAGGGCTGGATGCTGGCGACGGGCTCGGAGACGGCGTTGCTTTTGGCTGGGTGAGCTGCTTCGCTGCAGCGTCGCCCACCTGCGCGTACTGCTGCGTCGTGCGGGTGACTATCGAATCGAGGTCCGGAGCAAGAAGGACACCTTGGTCGTTGGGGAAGGTCTGACCTTCGAGCAGCGGATCGGTCACGCGCATGTACGCCTCGGCGTCGGCCGCTGACATCCCGAGCGCGCCCGCGAGGTTGATGAGAGCGTTGCGCCGGACCGTGCGGAGGTCGCGGACCGCCTTCTCCGTGATCGTTTGCGCCTCGGTCTTGCTCACGGGCAGAACGAGGTCGTTCAGCTTGCCGAGCTGGACCACGGCCGCGGACCAGGCGCGCGCGATGTCGTGCTCCGCCGCGACGCGCTGTGCGGCGAGCGCCGCCGCGTCGGCGGCCGCGCTCCGATTGAGCGAGAGGGCGCCGGAGCTCGCGCGCAACAGCTCGCGCTCGACCCCAATCGCCTGCGCGACGGCGGAGCCGTTGCCGACCCGCTCGATCGCGAGGATGCGGTCGCGATTGATGCGCATACCGTCCGCCGGCTCGTGCGCCTCGGTCCCGCGGCGCACCAGACCGACTGCGAGCCCCGTCGAGCTGCCCTCGCTGTTCTTGAAGTAGTAAACGCCGCGCAACACGAGGGTCCCGCTCTCGCCCGAGTCGTCGAGATGTCCGAAGTAGGCCTGGCCATCGAGGAAGAGGACCGCCGACATCCGCTCGGATCCAAAGAACGGCAGGGACCGGACGTCGACGTTCGCGGAGACGAAGATGCCGAGCACCGCGGGCAGGACCAACCATCGCGCGCCCCAACGCAACCAGCGGCCCGCGAGACGTACCCGATCGCGTTCGGGGTCATAGAGACTCATCGGCCGGTGTCACGCCGCATGAACTCGGCGATCGGGGAAGCGTCGGTCAGGTCCTCGACGAAGAGGATGGCGGACTTCGGGATCAGCATCCGCGAGGCAGGCGCATGGAGCTCACTCCCACGACGCAGAAGACGGGTGTCGGTTGTCGCGCTCGAGTCGCTCCCTTGCACCTGTTGCAGGTAATAGACGTCCTCGATCTTGGCGTACGCGCCGATGCGGTCGTAGTAGCGGCCGAAGTAGGTCTGACCGTTGGTGAGGAAGACCGCCTGGTACTGCGCGCGGCCCAAGGCCGGAACGGTGAAGTCCCACCACTGCGTGAACAGCACGGCGGCGATGAAGACGACGAGCGCGATCGCGAGGTTGCGCTCGAGACGCCAGCTCTCGATGACCCAGCGGATCGCGCGACGGTAGGCGAAACGGAGCCGGGTCAGCGCGTCGGACTCGGCGTCGCGCTTGGACGAGCGGTGGAGGCCGCTGGTGTCGGTGTTGCTGGCGGCGGGGTCGCGACGGGTAGCTGCCCTGACTTGAACTTCTTGATCAATGTCACGACGTCGCCATCATCGCGCAGGTTCTCGATGAACAAGACCTGCGCCGCAGGGATGATCATCGGTTCCTTCGGCCCCTGCGCCTCGTTCCCACGCTTGATCAGCTGCGTGCCCGCCTGGTCCGATGACGAGAGATAGAAAACGTCGGTGAGCAGAAACCACTCATCGCCCTGCGACTGAAGCTTCCCGAAATACGTCGACCCGTTCGCGAGGAAGACCGCCTGGTAGGCGCCGTGGTCGATGACCTCTGCGGCGCTCGGCGCGAAGAGCGTTGCGATGCCGGCGCGGAACAGCTGCGTGCGGACGACGAGCACGACGGCAATGAGCAGAATGAGGAGGAACAGCCCGATGAAGATCCGGCGGAGCGCGCTGATCGGGACGACGATCGCGTCCTTCAATCGCGGAACCGTACTAGTTCTGGAACTGGATGACGACCCCGGCCGCGCCCGCGGTTCCGGCTACGCCGGTACCGACCTTGGCCCCGCCTGCGCCGCCGGACACGTTGGTCGCGCCCGTGTACGTGTTCGTGTTGTAGACCAGGATGATCACGCCGCCGCCCGCGCCGCCGCCGCCGCCGGCGTTCGTTCCCGTGCCGGCCGCGCCCGCCCCCCCGGCGACCGTGATCGTGCCGGTACCGGTGATCGTCTTCGCCGCGAGGAAGACGACATTGCCGCCGCCGCCACCACCGCCGCCGGTGTCGCCGGCCGTGGCGCCGCCGCCGCCGCCACCGCCCGCGCCGCCCAGGATGAGCGTGCCATCGAGCCGCCTGCCGGTGAGGGCTTGGTTGAAGGCGCGAAGACTGCCTTGGAGGGAAGTTGGCACAGTGACCGCACCCGCCGCGCCCCCGCCGAATCCGCCGCTCGTGCCGCCCGCGCCGCCGTTGCCACCCTGCCCGGGGTTCGCCGCTCCACCCGCGGTCCCGACGGCCCCGACACCACCGGTTCCACCGGTCCCGCCGAAGCCCATCGTCCCCGCGGCGCCGGCACCGCCGCCGAATTTGCCGGAGGCGGGCGTACCAACCTCGCTGAGGGTCCCGTTGATCGTCGCGATGCCCGTGACGAAGATCCTCGCGTCCCACGTGGTGAGCGTGACACCGGCATTTACCGTCAGCGACGTGCAGTAGATGTCACGTGACAGCGTGAGGTTCGCTGCGATCGTTCCGCAGCCGACCGCCGCATTCGTGCCGTCGCTGCCATCGCCGTAGACGGCGTTCCCGCCGCTTCCGCCGGCCGCTGCCTGGAACGTCGGCGCGCTGCCCGCGCCGTTGCTCGTGAGGACCTGACCGGCCGTGCCGTTCCCGACCTGACTCAGCAGCCCGGTCGTGTTGTACACGAGGCCCGTGGTGAGACCGCTGAACGTGATCGCGCCCGAGGACGTGAGGCCCGTGAGGTTCGTGAGAGTGCCGGCGATCGTGCTGTTGCCGGTGATCGCGACGCCGGCCGAGCCCGTGATCAACCCGGTCACATTGAGGGTCGTGCCGACCGTCGCCGCACCGAGGATGGCCGTGGTCGTCGTCGACTTCCCGAGGTTCACACCGTTCGCCGTCGCGCCACCGATGTTGATGGCCCCGGTGGCGTTCCCGTTGTCGATCACGAACGCGGTCGCGGCCACCGCCGGTCCGGTGATCGAACCACCAAAGGTTGCGTTGCCCGCCACCGCGAGCGTGCTCGACAGGGTGGTCGCACCCGAGACACCAAGAGTGTTCGAGAGAGTCGTCGCGAGGGTCACGCCGAGCGTGCCCGAGATGCTCGTGTTGCCGGTGGCCGCGGCGACCGTGAACTTGGCCGGAGATCCGATCGTGACGTCGCCGCGAAGCAGGCTCGTGCCCGTCACGTCAAGGGTGCCGGCGATCGTGGTGTTGCCGCTCGCGGCCGTGACGTTGAACTTGTTCGTGGCCACCGCGAAGTTCCCGGTCACACCGAGGCTGCCCAGGACGGTCGTCGGTGCCGTCGCGGAGCCGATGTTCACGGCGTTCGCGGTGACGCCCCCGATGTTGATCGCGGCCGCGTTTCCGGCGTCGATCACGAAGTTGCCGCTCGCGGGACCGGTGATCTTCCCGGCCTGGTCGATCGTGATGACCGCCGCGCTGTTCACGTTCAGGGACACGAGGCTGCCTGAGTAGAGGTTCGCGGTGTTCACGTAGATCGGCGTGCCAGCTGTGCCCACTGTGACCGCGACGGCTTTGCCGCCGGCAGCCTGGTTCAGGGCCGACACGTTCAGCGCTGTCGCGGTCCCCGTCCCGTTCGCCTGCACGTTCAAGAGCGTTCCGGCCTGCTGGTTGCTCGAGAAGTTCGCGAGGTTGCCGGTCGAGGACGATGCCCCTGACGCCGAGACGTTGAAGATGTTGCCGGTGAACGACTGCGCGCGAACGTTCACCGCGCCGATCGTGTACCCGGCGACCGCGTCGGTCTGGCCCGAGTAGAGGGTGCCGAGAGACACGTCGATCGCCTTGCCGGTTTGGAGGTTCTTCGCGCTGATGCCGAGGATCGTGCCCGCGTGGGTCTGATCCGCGGTCAGTGCGACGAGAGTTCCATTGAAGTCGCCGGTGCTGAGGAACGTGTTCGCGCCGCGGTAGAGGTCCGTCTGGCCGGCGCCACCGTAGAAGAAGCCAGCGCTCGACCCTGTGCCGGTGGTCATAGCGGCGCCGCTGCTGGTGCTCGAGAGGAAGTTCTGACCGGTGGTGAGGTTGCTACCGGTGTTGATGGTTGAGGCTGTGCCGGTCGTTGTCGCGTTCGTCACCGACGTCGTTCCGCTGAACGTCGTGTTGCCGGCGATCGTGAAGTCACCCGTAGTCCTCACCACTGTTCCATCAGGGGCAACCGTGATCTTCGTGCCGGTGTCATTCACCGTGAAGCCGCTCGAGAAGTCGACGATCGGCCGCGAGCCGACCGCTGCTCCAGCCTGCTGATACGAGGTCGTTGGACCAGTCGCGCCGGTTGCTCCTGTGGCACCAGTCGCGCCTGTTGCACCGGTAGCTCCGGTTGCTCCGGTCGCGCCCGTCGCCCCGGTCGCACCAACAGCGCCGTTTGAGCCCGTCGCGCCCGTAGCACCAGTGGCGCCGATTGATCCATTGCTGCCTGCGGCACCAGTCGCGCCGGTGGCACCAGTGGCGCCCGTCGCACCGGTCGCGCCGACAGCTCCATTCGAGCCCGCGGCACCCGTGGCGCCTGTGGCACCCGTCGCACCATTCGATCCGTTCGCGCCAGCGGCACCCGTCGCGCCGGTCGCACCAGTTGGACCCAGAGGTCCTGTGGGCCCTACAGCACCTGCAGCGCCGGCTGCACCCGTCGCGCCCGTAGCCCCCGTAGCACCGTTTGATCCGTTAGCCCCAGCCGCTCCAGTAGCACCGGTCGCACCGGTCGGACCCTGAGGACCTGTCGGACCAACCGCACCTGCCGCCCCGGCAGCTCCGGTCGCGCCCGTTGCACCAGTCGCGCCGGTCGCACCGTTCGATCCATTCGAGCCTGCGGCGCCCGTCGCACCGGTCGCACCCGTGGCGCCGGTCGCACCGTTCGTTCCGTTGGCACCAGCGGCACCAGTCGCGCCTGTCGCGCCAGTAGCACCGGTCGCACCGTTCGATCCATTCGAGCCTGCGGCGCCCGTCGCA
>VBIZ01000029.1 GCA_005880575.1 Chloroflexota bacterium
AGTGAGGCCCTTCCGGATGAGCCGGCGCCGAGTACGACGACGCTCACATCGCCCTCGACGGGCGGCGCCACGAAGGTGATGCGCGCGGTCCCCGTGCCGTCGGTCACCGCGGTCCCGATCTGGACGACGCCGACCGACAGCGTCAGCGGGACGCCCACGCGTGGTCCGGTTGTGCCGACGACGTAGACCGTCGCCAGGACGCCCTGACCAGCACGCGCCGTGGCCTTGTCGAGGGTGACTGTCACGGTCGCGGTCGTGGTTGTCTGCGTCACCTGCTGCGCGACGACCGTGAGCTTCTGGGTCGTTTCGTTTCCGGCGCGATCGCGCGCCACGATGGTGATCTGCACCGACCCCTGCGATGCGGTGATGGACTCCGTGAACGCGCCGTCCGGTGCAGGGACGATCGTGCGTCCGTTGACGGTCAGCGTCGAGCCGACCTCGACCATTCCGGCGACGACGATGTTCCTCGCGTCCACGGTTGCGCCGGCAGCAGGCTGCGCCACCGTGAGCGTCGGTGGCGTGCGGTCGAGCACGACGCTGTACGTGGACGACGCGACCACATCGCGATCGGCGACGAGCGCGACTCCGATGGAGTTCGACCCTTCCTTGAGCGCGAGCGTCGTGCTGAATGCGCCGCTCGGGTCGAGCGGGGTCGTTGTGACGACCGCGCCGTTGAGCACGATCTGCAAGTTGCGTCCCGGCTGCACCGCGAACGACGGAACCTTCCCGGTGAGCTGAAGCTGCGGCTCGCGGGTGTACGCCGGGAGCGAGTCGGCGATCGGCGCGGCACCAACGCTCGAACTCCCGCCTGCTGGTAGATCGATCGAGCCGCGTCCTTGCAGGAGCGGGATCGCCGATTGGACCGATGTGAGGACCTGATCGAATCCCGCGCCGACCGCGGCGGCCGCGCGCGGAAGAGCGATGAGCAGAGTGATCGCGAGCGCACCGACGAGAGCGGCATCGATCCATCGCGGGCGTGCAGGGACTCGGACGCCCGCACCCCGGGCGATCGCACGGTAACGATCGCGTGAAACGGGGCTTCGGCGGCGAGGACCCATGCGCGTGGGAGTGATCAGCAGAGCACCCTTCCTGTCCTCAAAAGTAAGGCCCGAAACCATAGCGAAAGGGCGCCGGCCTTACGGCCGCCGCCCTCCGCTGGTGGGTGGGATGAGGGGCTAACAACTTGAGCGCGCGTCAGTCCATGAACGCGCGCGCCTGACGGATGTTTCGTCCTCCCCGGGCGGTTTAGCCTGCCTGACCGTCCAGCCGGGACTGTACCGCTGGCCGTTTGGAGTGGCAAGTCCTAGACCTTGTGACCTTCGGTACTTCAAAGGGGTCGACACGGTTGTGCGACACTCGGATTCGTGGCCGTCGAGCGGGAAAAGGTGGCTCCGCGCGGACTCGAGGGCGTGGTCGCGACCACCACGGCGATCTGCTCGGTCAGCGATAACTTCCTTCAGTACCGCGGTTACCGGATCGAAGAGCTTGCCGGCAAGGCAGAGTACGAAGAGGTCGCCTATCTCCTGCTAAATGGCGATCTTCCGAACAAAGAGGAGCTCCGGGACTTCAAGGCCGAGCTGACCAAACACCGCAGCCTTTCGCCGTTCCTCCGAGGAATCCTGCAGGAGATGTCCGAGACCGGGACAGGCATGGATGTCCTCCGGACCGTCGTTTCGGCGTCGTCGGCCGAAGACCCCGCCGAAGGCGACAACTCCCGCGATTCGGAATACGCGAAGGCCATTCGTCTCACCGCGAAGCTGCCGACGATGCTGGCGACGTATATCCGTCGCCGACGCGGCGAACAGCCGATTCCGCCGGACCCAACGCTCGGCCACGCGGCGAACTTCGCGAAGATGGCCGGCCTCGAGCATCCCCGCGCCGCGGAGATCCTGAACACCTGCTTCATCCTGCAAGCGGAGCACGGGCTCAATGCATCGACCTTTGCGGCGCGGATCGCGGCCGGCACGAATGCCGACATGCACGCCGCGGTGACCGCGGGACTCGGAGCGCTGAAGGGCCCGCTTCATGGCGGCGCGACCGATGGGACGATGAAGATGCTCGATGAGATCGGCACACCCGAGCGCACCGAGTCGTGGGTCGAGAAGGCAATCGCCTCGAAGTACAAGTTCTCGGGGTTCGGCCACCGTGTTTACAAGACCGAGGACCCGCGTGCCAAATTCTTGCGGAGGTTCGCGCAGGAGCTCTCGAAGGATTGGAAGGGTCCGAAGTACTTCGAGATCCAGGAACGTCTCGCCGCCGAGATCGAAAGGCAGCGCCCCAAGATGTCGGCTGCCGCGGCGGCGAAGGTCAACGTCGTGAATGTGGACTACTACGCGGCGACGACCTACACCTTCCTCGGGATCCCCGCGGATCTCGGAACGTCGATCTTCGCCGTCGGCCGAATGGCCGGCTGGTGCGCCCACATCATGGAGCAGCACGGCGACAATCGGCTCATCCGTCCCGAGTCCGAGTACACCGGACCCACCGGTAAGCGCTGGGTCCCTATCGCGGAGCGTTGAGGGGCTAGGACCGAGCGGCGACCTCGCCATTCACCACGTAGAACCAGCCATCCTCTCCCTTGAAGATGAACAGGCCGTCTCCGATCGGACCTGGACAACACCTGTCGTTCCCGGGCAGATCGAGCGCGCGGTAGTGGTCGTCCACTCCGAGACGCAGCACGTACATCTCAGTGCGGTTGCCCTGCGCTAGGAGGATGCGGCCGGAGAGCACGACCGGCTGGAGCTGATCATCGCTTACACCGAGGCTCCGTGTGGACCCCGTCACGATGTCGACCACGACGGGCGGCATTCGCGACTCGACGAACTCGTGGTCGTTGAGCCACCCAGCGATCCCCCAAACCGAGGTGAACTCGTAGAGGCGATCGCCGACCAGTCGTCGGATGCCGTAGTTGTTCGAGCCAGCGCCGGGGAAGGCTCGGTCGGCGAAGATACCGATGAACGCGCCGGCGCGATCGGGCGATTGATCGAACATCCTGGCGCTGACGGCGTTGACGCCGGCAGGTAGCCCGAGATCGATCACGGCGCTGTCTCTTGCCTGCCCGTCGAGTCCGACCCGGTGCAGCTCCCGCGAGTCGGCGTACATGACGCGCGAGCGCGCGTCCCACCCGAGAAGAGACAGGATCGATGCGCTCGCGGCCAGAACTCTCCGCTCGGTCCCGTCGAGCCGTGTGGCCACGATCCGTCGAGGACAGCACCTTGTTGCGAAGGCGAGCCATTGCCCATCCGGCGACAGACTGAGGTCGTCGGGACCGACCGGGTCTTCGCCGATCACCTTGAGGAAGCCGCGATCGTGCCCGAAGACGACAAGCTGCGTCGTCGGCCGACCGTCGACCGTCGCCGGCATCGCGGCAAGGAGGCCGGACGAATCGGAGAGCCAGGTCCACCAGATCAGATTGAGTCCCTTGACGTCGGACCATCCCACCTGATCCCCGCGCAGGTTGAAGAAGGCGAAAGACTGAGCGTCGAGATCGACGGCGAGCGCGACCCGCCCGCTCGGGGCAAGCCCCAACCCGTAACGGTCGCGGCTCCGAGGGATGTCGAGCCGCCACATGAGCTGCCCGAGCGGCGAGGGCGTCGGAAGGGCGATCGCGCTCGTCGCCGGCGACGCGCTTGGCGCCGGAGAGCCGGTCGGTGCGGTTGCCGGAGCGCTGGCGGACGGAGCCGTGCAAGCGGCCAGCGCGAGAGTGAGCAGCGCCGTCAGGATACGCACGGTCCGATTAACGCACGCCGTGGACGTTTAGGCATCTGATTTCACGATGATCAACTCGTACACGAGATGCTGGCGCGTCGTTCGTAGCAGTTTCGCGTCGACAACTCTGACGACGCGCTCGCCGCGCCGGCACACGCTTTGGGCGTGCGGCGATTGTTGCCGATCGCGTTGGGCATTCTCTTGGCGTCGTGTGCGGCCGCCGTTCCGGCGCCCATAGCAACGACCAGCGTCGATCCCGATGTGTCGAGCGGATCGGTTGACGGCGCGGCGGTCTCGCCATCGCCAAGCGCCGCCGCGAGCGCATCGCCGGCTACCGCATCGGTGTCAGGCCCGGCGCCGGTTGGCGCGCGCATCGGGTCGGCGCAGGCGGACTTTGACTGCGACGGACGCCCCGATCTTCTCGAGTTCTTCAACGCGCCGCGCCCTGGAACCTACGCAAGCGTCAACGCAGGCAAGCTCGCGCGACTCACGCGGAGCTCCGGCGGCGTGGTGGAGCTCGCCTTCGACGGGATGCCCTTCGACGATCCCGCCCGCAACCCGCTCATTGGGCTTGCCGACGTGAACGGCGATGGCTGCGACGACGCGATCGTCAACGTCGGCCACGGAGCGTCGACCACATTCGCCGCGTTCGTGGTCTTCGACGGCACCCGGCTCGCCGAGGTCGCCGAAAACGGCGAGCCGGCGGTCTTCATCTACGAGGGCTCGGTGCGGCACGGCACCGGCATCGAATGCCGGACGACCCGAGGAGCCGCGGAGATCGTCAGCCGCGCGGTGTCCGATTACACGTCGGACTTCGACTGGGACGTGGTCGAACGCGTCTACCGCTGGCCGACCCTTACCACGCTTTCGCTGTACTCGACGGCGACGAGCGTCATCCAGATGTCGAAGGCGTTCGAGCAGCCGGCCGACTTCGCGCGCTACTGGGGTTTCACCTGCGGCTCGCTTCGGACGCCGGGATGGGCGTTCACGAAGTAGCGAGGTCGTAGCTCGCGAGGATCGCGTCCCACATCGCCTCTGACGCGAGCTCGCCGAGCGTGACCTCGTCGAGATCGTCGTTCGTGACCTCCTGCGTGGAGACCATGTAATTGACGTCGCCGTCCCACCGCGCGTGGAACGGCTGTATCCCGCGCCCCATCGACGCGTGGACCTGCCGACCGACCGACTGAAGCTGAAGCCGATCCAGCTTCTGGTTCGTCACGACGAGCGAGAGCGTCGTGTTGCCCGCCCGCGGCGTGCGGCCCTGCACCGGCGGGGCGGGCCTGCCGCGGACGATCTTGCCGCTGCGGTCGACGAGGCAGCCGTAGGCGTTCACGACGACGAATGCGAGGATCTTCGTCTGTCCGGACTCGCGGTAGGCGCCGCCCTGTCCAGCGAGCTCCGCGCCGGTGCCGTGGCTCGCGGTCGCCGATCGGCCGGCGCCGCGCGCGCCCAGCGGAAATCGTCCCTGCCGCATGGCGCGGACCGCCGCGCGGCCCAGCTCTTTGTCGGGATAGATCGCGTTCGCCCGCGTGCCGTAGTCGAAGATGATCGCGCCCGACACGAGAGCGATATCGATCCACTTCGTCGAGTAGCCCCGGATCTTGAAGAGCTCGGCGGCTACACCGGTTGACGCCTCAAGACCATAGAGGGAACCGCCCGCGAAGCAGATCGCGTTGATCGCGTCGAGATGCTGTCCGTTCACGCCCGGCGACCCGCCGCGCACGTCGATCGCGAGCGATGCGACCTTCGGCAGGTGGAACACGGTGCAGCCGGTCGGGCCTTCGTCGTACTCGGCGACGCCGATCTCGAGACCCGGAAAGTCGAACTCGAGAACGCGGCCGTCCGGAAGCACCGTCCGCGCAACCGGATGGACGAGATCGTTGGTCGCGGGGTCGCTCACCGGATCGCGCGCTCGATCTGGTCGAGGTGCAGCTTGCGATGATCGGCGCGGTCGTAGAGCTGCGGGCGGCCGAATGTCTTGAGAGCGGCCAGCTTGTCCGGGGGAAGACTCTCGACCAGCCGATCCATCGCTTCCGCGGCATCGCGCGCCTGCCGCGCAGCGATCGCCGGCGGCGTGTCCTTCCACTGGCGCATTCCTGCGCCGTTGGTGAGGTCGCTGAGATCCGGCGGCGCCGTCACCGGCGGCTCCCCGTCGCGAAGGTACTTCTCCAGACGCACCGTCGCGAGTCGATCCCAAAACGCGATATGCGCGAGGAGCGCGGACGCTGTCCACCCGCCGTCGACCTCGATGACCCGATCGCCGACACGCTTGATCACTTCAACCAGGCGCTCTCGCGACGCGCGGTTGCGCGCGTTCAGGTCGCCGGTCACTTCCGGAGCGACTCGCGGAACGCTTTGTCCGTCGCAACCCGGAGCGCCGTCGCGGCAAGCGAGTCGATGACGACGAACGCGCTCTCGTGCGCGTAGTCGCTCACCGATGCCTCGCGCATGCGGTGCGAGTGACCGGGTATTTCCTCGGCGCTCACCGGAAAGCCGATGTAGTCGGTCGGCACCTTCTGGGACACGTTGCCGATGTCGCCGGACGCGGTCACGAGATGCCCGCGAGACGGCGACTTGCCGCGGAGTACGAGCTCGTTCATGAGTGCCTCCCCGAGCACCGGATTCGCCTCGACCGGGAGGTACGGGCGCATCTCCTGCTCGATCTTGACCGTCGTGCCGGTCTGGAGTGCGGCGCCTCTTGCCATTTTCTCGAACATCTCGAGCATCTCTTCAAGCGCGTCCATCGTCGCCGCGCGCAGGCCGAAGTCGCCCACCGCGCGCGACGGGATGATGTTCGTGGCGACACCGCCCTCGCGGACGATCCCATGCACGCGCGCAGTGGAAGGAAGGTGCTGGCGCCAGCCGTCGACGGCGACGAAGAGGGCGATCAGCGCGGTGAGCGCGTTGCGACCCTTCTGCGGCGAGACCGCGGCGTGCGACGCAAGCCCCTCGTAGATCACGCGCTTCCGCGAGATCCCGAGCAGCCTTTCGCTGACGCTCCAGTTGCCGCCGGCGCCGGGATGCGAGAAGAGCGCGGCGACGGTGTTCTTGAAGACACCCTTCTCGAGAAGGTCGATCTTGCCGCCGCCGCTCTCCTCCGCCGGAGTGCCGACGAGCTCGATGCCCGTCTGCAGATCCTTCGCTCGTGCGGCCGCCGTGAGGAACGCGCCGACGATGGTCATGGAGATGAGGTTGTGACCGCAGCCGTGTCCGACGTCCGGCAGGGCGTCGTACTCGGCGAGGAGCGCGACCGCGGGCCCCGGCGGGCCGACCCTGGCGCGAAAGGCGGTCGCAAGGCCGCCGAGGTTGCGTTCGACCTCGTGGCCGTGCTTTTGGAGCAACGCGGTGATGCGGCCGACGGCCCGCTCCTCCTTGTACGCGAGCTCGGGATCGGCGTTGATCTCGCGCGAGAGCGTGATCAGGTCGGCGCGGAGCTCGTCGTTCATCTGTTGATCCGGTCGCGCAGCGCTCTATCGGTCGCGACGCGGACGGCTGACGCGCCCAGGGCCTCCGCCGTGATGATCGCGTTGCGGTGCGCGAGGTCGCTGATGCTCGCGTCGCGCATCTGGTCGGAATGCCCGGGCACCGGCGTCTCGCTCACCGGGAAGCGCACCCAGTCGGTCGGGACCTTGGTCGACACGTTGCCCAGGTCCGTCGATGCCGTGACGAGGATGCCCCGCTCCGGTTTCACGCCCTGGCGCTCGAGCTCGGCCGCGATCACGTCGCCGAGCGCGAGATTTGCCTTCACCGGCTCGTAGTAGGGAAGATATTCGGCGATCTCGACGTTTGTACCTGTGAGAAGGGCCGCCCCTTTCGCGATCTCCCCGAAGCGTTCGACCATGCCGTCGAGGGTGCCGCGCTCTTTCGCGCGAAGGCCGAAGATCGCCTCCGCTCGCGCGGGCACGACGTTCATCGCCTTGCCGCCGTCGCTGATGTAGCCATGCACGCGCGAGTCCACCTCGAGCTGCTGGCGCCATCCGTCGATCCCCACGAAGAACCGGATGACGGCGTTGAGCGCGTTGCGGCCCTTTTCGGGCGCAGAGCCCGCGTGCGAGGCGACGCCCGTGAAAGTCACGCGCTTGCCGACGACGCCGAGGCCTGTTCCG
>VBIZ01000030.1 GCA_005880575.1 Chloroflexota bacterium
CGAGGTCCTCCCACGCCGTCGTGATGCTCTGGTGCACGCGCCCGAGAAGCGATTGCGGCAGCAGCGTCACCCTGCCCGTCGCGGGATCGATGAGCTCGCTCTTCACATTCATGACGTCGTCGGACGAGCGGTCGAATCCGCCGACGACGAGGATCTTTCCGTTGGAGAGCGCGACCACGCTCGCGTAGGCGCGCGGCTGCGAGAGCTCGCCGATCGTCTGCCACTGCGGTGTTTGCGCGGGAGTCGAGCGCGCTCCGCATGCCGTGACCACGACGACGAACGCGAGTCCGAGGAGCTTCCTCACTGGACCTGGAGAGTAGCGCTCCCCATCGGAACTCCCTGCCCCGAGAACCACGCGACGCCTTCCTGCACGAAGTCGAAGCGCAGCTGGTATGCGCCCGCGTTCGCGGGCATTCTGACGATGAGGTCGAGCGTCACAGTTTGGCCCTGGGCGACAGGCGACGCGATCGCTGTGCGCAGGCCGTCCCACACGACGACCGCGCCGGTCTGCGTGTAGATGTGGTACGAGGCGTTGAATGAGCCGGGCTGCCAGGTGGTCGTGCCTCCGTTCGTGATGGTGACCGGCACGGTGAGCATGGCGTTCGCCGCGCCGTTCGCCGTCGCGGGCGCGGAGTAGGTCGCGCTCAGCGCGGGAACGATCACGGAGATCTGTTTCACCGGCGTCTGCATCCCCTGACCCGAGAACCAGGCGACGCCCTCCTGCACGATGTCGTACCGGAGCTTGTAAATTCCCGGCGTCGCCGGCACGGCGATCTGCGCGTTCACCGCCGCGATCTGCGTCCGCGCCGTGCCCGCGAGCGACGTGCGCAGGCCGTCCCACTGAACGGCGTTCCCGGCGGCGTCGTACCAGTGATAGCTGAGGTTCACGTTCGAGCCCCAGTCGAAGTTCGACATGTTCTCGATGCGCACCGGCACGAGCGTGGTCGACGAGGCGTTCATGGTCGCCGGCGTTTGGTCGACGCCGAGCGATCCGCCGTAGAACGGCGCCACGTACGCCGTGACCGAGACCGTCTGCTCGGGCATCCGGACGCCCTTGCCTGAGAACCACGACACGCCCTCCTGCACGAGGTCCCAGCGGAGCAGGTACGTGCCGGGCGCGCTCGGATACGCGAGGTTCGCCTGGACCTGCGTCAGCTGCCCGGCCGGCACGTCCGCCGGCAGCTTCGTCCGAAGGCCATCCCACACGACGGTCTTCCCCGCGCTATTGATCCAGTGGTAGCTGAGGGTCACCGGATTCGCACCGCCCGCGGGCCACGTGAAGTTGCTCGTGTTGCCGAGCGTGATCTGCGTGGTCGTCGTGCTCCCAGCGGTCCCGCTCACGGGGAGGATCGCGTAGTTCGCGCCGAACGACGCGATCACGGGTCCGGCCAGCGTGACCGGCAGGTTGCCTGTCGCCGCGCCCTTGGCCGAGAACCACGCGACACCCTCCTGCACGAGGTCGAGCTTGAGCACGTAGCTCCCGCCCGTCATCGGCGCGGTGATCGCGGGGTTCACCGTAACGGTCTGGCCGGCGAGGAGATCGCCGCCGAGCGGCGTGCGCGATCCGTCCCACACGACGTTCGCGCCGCTCGCCGTCGTCCAGTGATAGGCGAGGTTCACCGGGTAGGCGTTCGTCGTCGGAAACGTGCCGTTGCCGATGTTGCGGATTGTCACCGGCACGGTCGAGGTCTGGCCCGCGGTGAACGCCGGCGGCGCGTTGAACGTGTACGCCGCCTTGAAGTCGACGCTCACGCCCGTGGTGTTGTCGTTGTCCGCGATGCCCTTGTCGGCGAATGCGAACTCGTTCTGTTTGTAGAGGTCGAGCGACATGGTGTAGTTGGTCGGGTAGACCGGCGCGGTCACGGGGATCTGCAGCGTGAGGCTCTGACCCGGCTGCACGTCGTTCGGCAACGAGACGCGGTTCGCGCCAGGGAAGGTGTTCCCGGTCGCGTTGCTGACCCACTTGTAGCCGAGCTGCACCGGCCCCGCGCCCGCCGCGTTCCACACGCGGCCGCCGTCGTTGGTGAGCGCCTGCGTGATCATCTTCGTCTCGCCCGCGGTCCAGCTGATCGGTACGTTGTCGCTCACCCAGTCGACGCTCCAGTCAGCGCCACGGAAGTACTGCTCGCGCACCGGGGAGCCATAGGCGAGGTTCCACCACGTGCCCGCGGATTGCAGGTCCCAGCGAACGATGTAGTTGCCGACCGCGGGCACGGTGAACGGCACGTTCACCGCGGCGATCGCGCCCGGCACGATGTCGGCGGCGAGCGTTCCGGTGCCGCCCTGCGGTACGACCGTCGTCGCGCCCTGCATCACCCTGTATGAGACGCGCGTCCCCGCGGGGATGCTCTGCTTCCCGCGGTTTGCGACGGTCACGCCGACTGTGACGTTCGCGCCCGGGTATCCCGCCTTCGGAAGGGTCGTCTCGAGGAACGGCATCTGGTTGTAGCCGTTGATCACCGCGGTCTGCGCCATCTGCCGGATGTTCGGGAGCTGCGCGTAGAGCGCGTTTCCCGGGCAGGCGGTCTGTCCGCCGTACTGGCTCTGGATGTAGTTGCAGTCGCGGTGGCCCTGCACGTTCGGCGGGCTCGAGGTGACGTTCGCCCAGGTCCCGTCCGACGCTTGCTCCTGGTGGACGAACGGGTCGGCGCCGTACGGCTGGATCCCGAACTGGCTGAACTTCATGGCAATGAGGTTCGCGATCGACGCGACCATCGCGGGCGTCGGCGCATTCACGCTGTACGTGCCGATCGCGGCGATGCCGATCGATCCCTTGTTCCAGCCGTACGCGTGCCCGCCCTCGGTGTTGTCGCCGCCCTGGCGGCCCATCCACACGTTGCCGTACTTGTCGACGAGATAGCTGTAGCCGATGTCGCCCCAGCCCCGCGTGACGGCGTGGTAGTAGTAGATCGCGCGGATGGTCGAGGCGACCTGGCCGTTCCCGCCGTCGTCGGTGACCGTGTGGTGGACGACGGCCTTCGACACCTTCTGCGGGTACTTCGGGGTCCACTGCATGAGCCTCTCGTCGGCGGCCCAATCCGAACGCGCGAGGATCCGCGTCGGGTTGACCGCCGCCGCGCTCGCCGAGGCCGGCTCGGTGAACGAGCGCGCGACGTCCTTCGCCGCACCGACGATGTCGTTCACCAGGCGCACGACTGGACCGGCGCTCAGGTCATTCACGTCCATGAACGTGAGACCGATGCGCTGGACATCGGCAGGATTCCCGTCGGTGAGCCACACGCGGTACTGGGCGTAGCGCGCGTTGTCGACCGCGAGCTGCGGTGAGGCGAACCACTCGTTCGTGTCGGTGTTGGCCATGTCCTCGTCCGCGCTCAGGAGATCCCAGTCGCTCCAGATCGCGCCGTCGGCCGACGTGCGGAGCTCAACGTAGAAGGTGTCCTCGGTGCCGCGCGCGGCGACCCAGTGCACGCCGACCCGGTCGAAGAGCTGACCGGGAGCGATCGTCGGTGAGGTGAAGAGGAGCGTGTCGCCGCCGGTCTGTCCGACCGCGGCACCGGTCGCCGTGCCGCCGCCCTGCCGGGTGAGAGGCGCGTTCATGGCCGGCAGCGCAATGGTGACCTCGTGCGCGGTGGTCTCGCCCGACGCGCGCGGGGACGCGACGGCGGGAGGCCCGGAGTTCGGGAAGAGCGCGAGAAGGAAGAGCCCCAGGAGGACTGCGAACCGCTTTTTGCTCAAACGTGCTCTGCGCAAGGCGGAGATCCCCTCTTTCTCTCTTCCTCTTCACCTCCCCTGCGCGAGCGGCCATTGTGTCGCAGGGCGATGCGTCTGTACATGGTCGAACGAGAGGGAGCGCGAGACGTTACCGCGCGGTGTCGGTCGAGTTTCTTAAGAAAGCGGTCGACGGGACGAGCTGCTCGGTCAAGAACAGGCGCGCACACATGCGCCGCTCAGGGCGATGGAAGAAGCGACAGGAAGAACGACTTCGTGGCTACGGGATTGGCGTCGCGGATGAATCCAGTCATGCCGCCGCTAAAGCTCTCGGCCCACATCTCATGCGGATTGCTTACCCACTGCGCCATGAATGACGTCTGCGCCGCGGAGTACTCCATGGCGCCCTGCCAGGTCCCGGGGAGTGCGCGAAATTTCCAGTATTGAGCCATAACGTCATGGTTCGGATCCTTCCGGAGTAGCAGCGCCTCATACGCATGCCCGATCTCGTGATAAGCCGCTTGCGGCGTCATGACGAAGTCCTCGCGCACGGCGAAGATCGGCTGGCCTGACGAGTTGAGGCCGCGGAACCACGAGTTTCCGTTCGATCCCGCGGGTTCGTCGAAATCTATCTGCGGCGTCGGCGGAAAGATCGGGAACAGTCGGCGGGCTTCGAAGTAGTACTGGTACATCTGCTCGCCGGCCTTGCGCGTGGTGGGACGTGGAGGCGGCGTGGGCGCGGGGGTCGCCGCGACGGTGGGTTCCGGGCTCGGCGAGATTGTCGGCGATGGCGCCTCCGGCGTGACCGTCGGAGTCTCCGACGGTGTCGCGAGCGGCGTATCCGTCGGGCGATTTGCCGTGGGGCTCTGAGCGCAGGCGGAGATCACGAGCGCGGCGAGAACGACGGCACCCAATGCACGCATCGATTGAAAATTCTAGAGGGCGGTCACCGAATTGACGCCTGCGCTGTGTAACCAATGGGGCCTCACGGAACAGAAGACCGCGTTCGACCAAAGCGTTTGGCTGCGGTCTCCCCCATCCGGGGGTAGTCAAAACACAGGGACGGTCGTTATTGCTTCTGAGAAGAACTACGGAGGCAAGTGCCCATGAATGAGTTCCGCACGAGTGAAGATGGCCAAGGACTCGTCGAGTACGCCCTGATCATCGCGGTGATCGCGGTCGCCGTCATCGTCGCGATGCTGTTCCTGCGCGACCAGATCTCGAACATCTTCAGCAATATCGGGAACAACCTCACGTAGCGCGGGGAGCGGGCGGAGAAGGCTAGAAGGGGTTCAGCCTCACCATCGTCGAGCGAAGGCCGAGGCAGTTCCGAAGGAAGTCATCCGCCCGCAGGTCGGCGTTCGCGGCCGAGCCGAACACGCGGACCGAGATCGGATGCCCCACGCCCGGCGGGACCTGATTCGATAGGTCGACCGCCTGCAGCGCACCGATGTCGGGTCCGCCGCAGCGCAGCACCGCGGAGCGCACGTCGGAGCTCGTGAACGTCACCGTCCAGCTCGCGCGCGGGTTCGCCGGCGCCGCGACCGCGCGGTCCGCCGGATCGGCAACCGGCGCGAGGTACGGCTGGCCCGCGCTGCACACCCAGCTGCTGCCGGAACGGACGACGTTGTTCATCCAGCATCCGTCCGACATCGTGTAGCCCCCGTTGGAGCTCGCGAAGTACGCGCGGATCGACGCGCCCTGGTACGTGATCACCTTGCCGGCCGTCGCGTTGACGGCGGTGTTCGACGAGGGGACCTCGACACGCGTGCCGCCGTAGCACTGATCGGCCTGGTCGTCGGTGACGTCGTAGTCGCGCGTGGGTTTGTTCGCCGTGTACGAATAGGTGCGCGCCGCGTACGCCTGCGCTTTCAGCGCCTCGGCATGCCAGCTCGTCGGCATCTCGAGCGGAAGAACGCCGCGAACGTAGTCGTCGTAGCTGAGCACGTTGATCACGCGGAGCGTGCCGCCGAGATTCGTGAAGCGGATATTCCCGCGGTAGGTCCCGCCCTTCTGAATGAACCCGAGCGGCTGCGTCGGGTCGATCGGCGCGACGCTGATGGGACCGGGGCCGGAGTACACGAGCGTCGGCGGCGACCAGTTCTGCCACACCTCGACGATCCCGTTGCGCGCGATGAACTGGAAGTTCTGCCCGCCGGCACCGCGCGCGATCTCCTGATTGTTCGCGCCCTCGTTCAGGACGCGCATGCCGCCGGAGGAGTTGAGGTCCGCGAGCGAGCCTCCGAAGTAGCGGTTGTCGCCGCAGACATAGCGGCCCTGCGACGATGGCGCCGAGAGCAGCACGCGGTTGTTCGGCCGCTGCGCGTCGACGAACTGGAGTGTCGTGCCGGGGTAGTAGCGCGCCACGATCTGCTCGCCGGTGAGCGTGAGCCCGGTCACGCCGGTCGCCCAGCCGTTCGCGCCGTACTGGCTCATGCCGACGCCGTGACCGAAGCCCGATCCGTAGAAGGTGACGCCGGGCACGATCGTGAAGAGCTCCTGCTTCCGCTGGACACCGAGCTGGCTGAACCAGGCGACGCCCTCCTGCACCATGTCCCACTCGATTCGGTAGCCGCCGGTCCCACTCGGAAGAGAGACGCTGATCGGCACGGTCACCGACGTGAGCGGCGGCACGCTCGAGGGGAGCGCGCCGCGGGCCCCGTCCCAGACCACCGGCGTTCCCCCGCTGTCGTAGATGTGGTAGCTGAGCGCGAATGCGCCCGGCGTCCAGGTGCGCGCGCCGTAGTTCGCGACGACCGTCGTGAGCTTCAGCGTCGCGCCGATGGTCGCCTGCTGCGGCGTCGTCGTCGCGCCGTAGCCCGCGTTGAGTCCGCTCGTGACCGCGAAGCTCTGACGGAAGGGCTGCGAGCCGAGGGACGCGAACCACGCGATGCCCTCGCGCACCAGATCGACGACGAGGGTGTACGTGCCCGCCGTGCCCGGCGCGGTGTATCCGATCGTGAACTGCTTGCTCGCGCCGACCGCCATGTCGCCGCCGAGCGGGGTCCGCGGACCGTCCCAGACCACCGGGTTGCCGTCCGCATCGAGGAGGTGGTAGCTGAGGTCCACGGGGTTCGGCCCACTCGCGGTCCAGGGCTGATTGCCGGTGTTCGTCACGGTCATCTGGATCGTCTTCGCCTCGCCGAAATACGCAGCCGCGAGCGCCGTGCTCGTGAAGCCGGCCGCGTACGTGATCGGCGCGACCGACGTGAGCAGGCGCGTCGTCGGGCTACCGAGCGATCCGAACCACGCGACGCCTTCGCGCACGAGATCGAACGTGAGCGCGCACGCGCACGGCGACGGCGGCGCGATCACGGTCGCGCTGACCGTCGCGGTCGCGCCGGGGTCGACGCTCGTC
>VBIZ01000031.1 GCA_005880575.1 Chloroflexota bacterium
AGGTGATCCCGCGAAGGCGGTACCCCGCACCGGCCCCCGCGAGCGCGACCGCGGCGATGCTCGCGAGGTCGGCCTGCGGGACGTACACGACGGCCGGCGCATCGGGGCGCGACCCGCGGTGAGCGTCTATGAGCGCGCCGCGCATCGTCCGCAGGAGACGCTCGCGCCCGACGGCGCGGCCGTCGCCCGCATCGCTTGGCTTGGCGCCACGCATCCCGAGCAGAGCGACCGCCGCGACGGCGCTCCAGCCTCCCAGCGCGTCCTCGACCGGTGCCTGGCACAGGACGAGGTCTGCGTCGCCGGTGTCGAGGGCGAGCGTCGCCGAGCGCGGACGCGCCGGCGAGGGATGCTGCGCGAGCCACGCCACGAGCTCGCGGACCGTGCGGTCGAACTCGAGCCAGACGTTGACCTCGCGCGACTGGGAGGCATGCGAACGGCGCGCGCGGCCCTTCTCGATGCGGAGCGGCGCGCCGCGCCCGGCGAGGGTGTTCAGGCGGCTGCCCGAGATGACGACCTCGAGGACGCAGAGGAGGAGCACATCGCGGGCGGGCGACGGGGACACCGCGGTCTCGACCGCTCGCAGCGTGGCCATGAGCGCGGTGAGATTGCGCGGCGTGTACAGCGCCGCCGTCGTCTCGCCAAGGGCCTGCGCGTTCGGATCCGGGCCGAACCGCTCGACGAATTGCCAGTACGCCATACCGCGCTCGTCGAGGCGTTGGCTCGACCGCTCGTCGTCCTCGGTCGCGGCCTCGATGAGGAGCGCGTGCCCTTCGCGGGCGCAGATGCCGCAGCGGAAGGCCTTCTTCGTAGGCGTGGGCGCGTCGCGCTCCCAGAAGAACGCCTCGACGATCACCGGACCACGGCACGTCGCGCAGGTCGATCCGTAGAGCTCGCGCATGGCAACGCGATGCGGCGTCCCGACGAGCGCGCTCTCCCCGACGCGATCGAGCGCCGCGAGTATCTCGTCGCCCGCGGGCGCGAGCGCGACCGCGCGGCGGGCCCACTCTCCGAGCGGTTCGCGGGACTTCGCGACCCCGCGGCGATCGGCACGCTCGGCCGCGTCGGCAGCCGACCACGGATACGCCAACGGGTCCAGGACGACGCCGCGCCGCGGCGTGTATGCGTTCGCGTAGAGGTCGGCGAGCGACGATGGGAACGCGGAGCCAAAACGGTCGAGCGGACGGGGAAGTGGAAGGATCTCGAGCGGGACCATGGAGCGGACGCGCTCGGGTTGGCTCAAGGCAAAGTGAAGAGTACGGCCCTCCTCGCGTCCACGATCACCCCGACGACGCGGCCGTCGCGCGACATGGTGACGTCGTTGATCGCTCCGCCGACCCCCAGCTCGTCGGCCGTGCCGTCCGCCGGAGCGAAGACCGCGAGCCTGTCGGTCCCGTCAAGGACGGCCACGCGCCGTCCGACGACGAGACGACGGCCGTCGACGAGCGGCGCGGTCCACCTGGCCGTGCCGTCCGGTCCGAACGCGGCGAGCGAGGTCTGATCGAGCAGGTACAGCGTCCCGTCCGGCGCGAAGGCGATGTCGCGAACCGTCCCGGCGATGCGCGTGAGCGTCTTCGGGTCGGCAAGCGCGAAACGGTACGTGCCCTGGTCGGTGACGGCCGCCGCGAATTTAGCGGACTTGTCGATCGCGAGCGCGCTCCCGACACCCGCGACGCGCGCGACCGCCTTGAGCTGGGTGTCCCGGCCGGGCCGGAACATCTCGATGTCGAAGGCGCCGCCGCTCGTCGTGCCGACATAGACGTCTCCGGCATCGCTCGCCGCGATCCGAGCGCCGGCGGCCGGCGTCACGATCGGAAATGGATCCCCGAGCGGCTCGCCGTCGGCGGTGCGTCCACCGATGAGGCCTGGGCCGCCGCCGGCAAGGCCGGTCGACCCAGTCGAGGCTGCGACGAAGACGCGGGTCGACGGCACGAAGAGCATCTGGGTCGCCGCGCCGGTGAAGCGCATGCCCGAGCCGATGTTCTCGCCGCTCGGAATGGCGAGGAACGTCACGACCTGGCCGCCGACGGCGAACGTCTGGTGGTCGCCGTCGACCGAGAACTGCAGCACGCTCATGCCGGCGTAGCCCTGCGGCAAGGCGCTGAGTGTGCCCTTGGGATTGAAGAGCGCGGCATATCCGTCGTCGCTGCCGGTGACGACCCACGAGCCGTCGGAGCTCAGGCCGATCCTTCGCGTGGTCGCGCGGACCTCGATCACCCGTGACGGCTCGCGCCACAGCTCGGCGTCGGGAAGCGGTCCGCTCCGCACGAACGCGTACGACATCTCGTCGGTGACGATGTTGATGACGCCTTGCTTGGTGAGGCCCGCGCTCGCCGTGTCGGCGCCGGCGCGATCCCCGTACGGACCGATATGCACGACAAACGGCGCGGTCTGGCTGTACGAGCCGTTGAGCGGTGCGCCCATGCGCTGCAGCGCCTGCTTCGCTTCCGCAGCGGTTGAGTACGGGCCGGTCGTGATCGTCGACTGGGTGGACGAGCGGCTCGCCACCACGAAGGACGTGCCGCGCGCGATCGTGGCCTGCAGCGCATCGTCCTTGGGGAGCGTGGTCGAAAGGTCACGGAGGCGCTGCCATCCGGCGTTGACGTCGGTGATCACGCGTGCGAACGCCGCCGGGTCGCCGCCGTCGGCGTAGCTCTGGCCGTCGCGCGCCAGGTCCGAGAGGCCGTCGGCGAGCGGGACGAGCTTCTCGCGGACCGGCCCGGCCCGATCGAGGGTCCCCGCGAGGACCGCGGCGTTGAACGCGGAGATCGTCGTGGCGGTGCCGCGCATCACGGTCCCGTAGCGCGCCGCCGCGACCGTCCGCGTCTGCGCTCCGGAGAGCGCGCCCGCGAGGCCGTAGTCGTACGCGGAGACCTGGAGGAGCAGCGCGCCGGCGTCACGCGCGAGCTTCGGCCCGCCCTCGACGTCGTTGGCCGGTCCCGGGGCTTTCGGTTGCGCCGAATCAGCGCAGGATGTGAGGAACGCGAGGGCGAGGACGGGTCCGAGGGCGCGGCGCGCGGACGCGCCGCTCACTCTTCGGCTTCGTCCTCCGAATCGTCGTCGTCCTCGGTGTCGACGGCGAGCGGCTCCTCGGTGACCTCGGCCCCTTCGAGCACTTCCTCGGCGGCGGGAGTCTCCTCCTCGACCTCCTCGGCCTCTTCCTCGATCTCGTCGCCACCGTCGCGGAAGAAGGTGCCGCGGACGTACGCGCGCTCCTTCGTCTCGGCGGAGCGGTGGTGTCCGGGGAAGGAAATGCGGCTTGCGTTCTCCGGGCTCGAGAACACTTCGCGGATTGCGACGCGCGCGTTCGCCGGGTCGTTGCTCACGATCGCGGCCACGTACTGGTTGCCGGTGCGGATTAGGTCGATGAGGCGCCGGCCGACCTTCGGCTCGAGGAACCCGATGAGCTCGCCGTCACGCGCGTGGACCGCGAGAAGGCCTTCCTGCTCGCGCAGCTCGCACTCGGCGCCGGGGCTGTACTTGGCGAGGACGTGGGTCGGGGCGGGGTTGATGAGACGGAGGATGCCCGTCTTTCCCATGTCCTCGATGAAGAGCCGCGGCTGCGTCCGGGTCGTCGTCGTGAACGCCTTGGTCTTGTGCTCTTGCAGGGTCGCCACCCGCGAGTTGCCGCGTAGCGCGATCGAGTTGTACGGCTCGATCTTGAGGACCTCGGCGAACGCGGCCTTGGCCTCGTCGAGGCGGCCGAGCTCGATGAACGCCCGGCCCAGCCGGTTGCGGGCTTCGAGGTCCTCGGGCGACGTCTCGACGAGCTTTTGGTTCAGCTCGACGGCGCGCGGCCAGTCCGCTTCGAGTGCGGCGGCGGTGGCTTGGTCGGCGAGTGCGCGCGCGCGAAGACCAGCATCGGTGATCTGTGGCACGGGGTGTTCCTCCAACGCGTGAGGGTACGCCCGGTCGGGCGCTCTGGGATATACGAATTGTACCGGTTACGCTTCCGGCGTCGTGCCGTACCTGTCGGAAATACAGCACCGCAGGGTCATCGAGCCGAACGGCAACGAGGTGGGCAAGCTCGCGGACATCGCGGTCGTGCCGCAGGGGCAGTTCCCGGCCGCGCAGTGGGCCATCATCTCGACGCCCTCCGGCGATAAGGTCCTGCGCTGGGGCGATCTCGCGCAGGAGATCGGTCACTTTCGCCTTCGCAACCGGCTTGAGACGACCCCCGAAGCGCAGCTTCCGCCCGAGGCGCTTCGCCTCGCCCGCGACCTCCTCGACAAGCAGATCGTCGACACGCACGGCGCGAAGGTCGTGCGGGTGAACGATCTCCAGCTCTCCGAGGTCGACGGCCAGCTCCGCCTCGTCGGCGCCGACGTGGGCCTCCGCGGCCTGCTTCGCCGGGTCGGCGCCGAGTCAGTGGCCGAGCGGATCGCGGGGCTCGCGGGACGGAGGCTGCCGCGCGGGATCATCCCCTGGCACCTCGTCGAGCCGCTCGAGCCCGCGCAGGACGCGCCGACCAAGACCGCGGCGGTCCGGCTCACGATCCCGCACGCGAAGCTCGCGCTTCTTCACCCGGCGGACATCGCCGACATCGTCGAGGAGATGACGGCGGACGAGCGGATCGCGGTCTTCCAGCAGCTCGACCTCGAGACCGCGGCCGAAGCGCTGCAGGAGGTCGAGCCCGAGATGCAGGCCGCGATCGTCAGCGACCTTCCCGAGGAACGCGCGGCCGACATCCTCGAGGAGATGGATCCGGACGAGGCAGCCGACCTTCTGCAGGACCTCTCCGAGGAGCGCCGGGAAGAGCTCGTCGAGCTCATGGACAAAGAAGAGGCCCAGGACGTCGAGGAGCTCCTCACCCACTCCGAGGACTCGGCCGGCGGGATCATGACGACGGATTTCGTCGCGCTCCCGAGAGAGCTGACGGCCGCGCAGGCCATCGACGAGCTTCGCGCGAAGAAGCCCGACCCCCAGCTCACCTACTACCTCTACGTCGTCGACGGCGAGGGAAAGCTCGAGGGCGTCCTGTCGCTGCGCGACCTGGTCGTCGCGCCGCCGGAGACGAAAGTGAGCGAGATCATGGATCCGAACGTATTGAAAGTGGACGCGGAGACGCCGAAGGAAGAGGTGGCCGCGCTCATCGCGAAGTACGACCTGTTGGGGTTGCCTGTGGTCGACGCTCGCAAGAAGCTTCTCGGCACTGTCACCGTGGACGACGTGGTCGAGCTGATGCTCCCGCGCGGTTGGAAAAAGAGGTCGCTCCGGTCGATCGCTAGGTGATCAGGACCGCCGCCGCGGTCCGTCGCCGCACGCGCATTCGTCGCGCGTCGATCCTCGCGTTCCTCGCGGTGATGGGGCCGGGGATCATCACCGGTTTCGCCGGCAACGACGCCGGTGGGGTCACGACGTACACCGCCGTCGGCGCCCACTACGGCTTCCAGATGCTCTGGCTGCTGCTCCTGTCGACCGCAGGGTTGCTCGTGATCCAGGAGATGTGCGCGCGAATGGGCGCGGTCACCGGCAAGGGTCTGTCCGATCTCATCCGCGAGCGTTTCGGAGTGCGCTGGACCATCGTCGCGATGCTCGCGCTGCTGATCGCGAACGGCAGCAACATCGTCGCCGAGTACGCGGGCATCGCGGCGAGCCTCGAGCTCTTCAACGTGCAGCGCATCGTCTCTGTCCCGATCGCCGCTGTCCTCATCTGGGTGCTCGTGGTGTTCTTCAGCTACCGCATCGTCGAGCGCGCGCTCTTCGTCCTGGTCCTCGCCTACATCGCCTATCCGATCAGCGCATTCATCGTCGGACCGCCGTGGGGCGAGGTCGTCCACGATTCGGTCATCCCGACGCTCCCGATCGGACAGGCCGCGCTCATCGCCGCGCTCGCGCTGGTCGGCACCACGATCACGCCCTACTTGCAGTTCTACATACAGGCGTCCGTCGTGGACAAAGGAATAGACAGGGATCAGTACCGGTTCGAGCGCGTCGACGTGCTGCTCGGCGCGATCCTCACCGGGCTGAACGCCTTCTTCATCGTCGTCGTCGCCGGCGCGGTCCTGCATCCCGCCGGTATCCACGTGGATTCGGCGGCCGATGCGGCGCAGGCGCTCGGGCCGCTCGCCGGCCAGCAGGCGCAGCTCCTCTTCGGCGTCGGTCTCTTCGGTGCGTCGCTGCTCGCCGCGACGATCATGCCGCTCTCGACGAGCTATGCGATCTGCGAGGCGTTCGGGTGGGAGTCCGGGATCAGCAAGAACTTTCGCGAGGCGCCGGTGTTCATGGGTCTCTTCACGCTGCTCGTCGTCGCGGGTGCGCTCGTCGTGCTGAACCCGAGCGTGCCGCTCATCCCGGTGATCCTCGTCTCGCAGAACGTGAACGGGCTGCTCCTGCCGATCGTGCTCGTCTTCATCCTCATGCTCGCGGGCGACCGCCGGATCATGGGCGACCGCGCGAACGGCCGCTTCTCGCAGTGGGTCGGGATCGGGACCGCGGTCGGCGCGTCGGTCCTGTCGATAGCCCTGGTCGCGATCACCATCCTCGGCGCGGGCTAGGTGCACGGAGCGGGTGGGGACTGCGGCCAGCAGGAGCTTCCGGGACGCGCTGAAGACTAGGTCACGGTCGCCACGCATCCCTCACCACGTCCCCCAATCGCGGATCGATGATCCAGCTCATGAAGCGCGCCATCCTCACGATGCTGGTCTTCGCGGCAGCCTGTTCGTCACCCTCGGTGCCTGCGCCAAGCGCGACGTCGAGCATCACGGGGGTGCCTCCCTCCGAGGTTCCTACGGCGATCTCACTGGCGACCCCGGAGGTCGTTGGCCCCACGGCGAGTCCCTCGCCCGCGTCATTCCCATCGTCGACGACGACACCGCGGAGGGCGCACCCCGACGAGGGAGTACGCCCGCACGCGCTGGGAACCCTCGCTGGTGACTGGATCTTCGTCGCCAAACAGGTCCCGTATCCGGACAACATCTGGGCGGAGCTGCAGATCTGGGCGATTCCCCTCGACAGCGGGAGACCGCGGATCGCCCTTGCGTACGACGTTTCCCTGGGAGGCATCCCCGAAGCGATCTTCGATATCGCGCCGCATCTCCACCGGCAGTTCTCGCCCGATGGCACGCGGGTCGTCGTTTCCGTGAACGGCGCGCTCGTGGTGGTCGATCTGCAGACCGGTGCGAGGCAACCGCTCGGGGTGTCCGGCTATTTCCCGGCGTGGAGCAAGGACGGCTCCAAGATCGCGTACGTCTCCTATCTTCCGTTCGCCCAGGTGGTGCCGCCGGAGCAGGCGATCTTCGTCGTCTCGGCAGGCGGCGGGCCGGAGCGGGAAATAGCCCGAATCGGCTACGGGGGCCAGGCGGTCGAATGGTCACCGGACGGATCGAAGGTCATCGTCGCGCTCCAGGACGGGATCGCACTCGTCGATGTGGCGAGTGGCCGGGTGCTGCAACGTTTGACTGATCTGGCGTCGGGCGTCTCATTTGCGAGCTGGCGCTCAGCGACACCGCAGATCGCGATGGCTACTGGACGTTGCGACCAAACGTCGACGAAGCTCGTCGGACTCGACGACGCGGGGGCGCCGGAGCGAACATTGCTGGACATGGGAGAACCGTGCCCGACCCTGAGGGTTGGGGATCCGAGATGGAATCCGGCCTCGCGCGCTGAGCTCTTGTACGTCGCCACGCGCGCGAACCTCGGTGCGATGCCGCATGAATACCGGGCGCACATCCTCAACACCACATCGGGACGCGATACGACGCTGCCGTTCGATGCGTACGAAGCCACGTGGACCTGGCAAGGAGACTCGGTCGTCTACGTTCGCCGGGCCGCCACGGGCTTCTTCGGAGACTCGGTCCGTGTCTGGCGGCGGGACGGCACCGGCGAGCGTGTTCTCTTTGAAGACACGGCGGACCCCAGGCTCTTCGGCATCGCATCACTCAGGTACTGAGTCGGCCCCTGCCTAGCCCGAACGGGGGACGTTATTCCCCCGCCCGGGCGTTCTCACCGTTGGGGGCGCGCACGAATCTGTCGCCGAAATGGCTATGGCGCTGGACGTCGCGATCCCGGTGGTCGATCCGTACGGCAGTGTCTTCCGGCTTCTGCGGTCGGTGGAGCTGCCGTTCTCGCTCTTTCGCGTGGAGGACACCTCCGAGATTGCGGCCGATGCGCCTTTCGCCATCCTGAGCTCGTACGGCAAAGCGGACGCGGCCGCGGTGGAGGAGCTCGCTGGCCGCGTCCCGACCGTCGTCTACGCGGTGCAGGTGCGCGCGAACGAGCCCGCCCCGCTCATGCGGGTGCTGGGATACGTGAGCGACAGGATGCCCGCCGGACTCATTCGCGACGTCATCGTCTCAGCGCTGTCTCGCGCGAGCGTCTAGGCCCGCCGGGCGAGCCACTCCATCTAACGCGGCTCGTCCAGCACTTCGCCCGCCGCGTCGAGGTAGCGATCCGGATTTTCCTGGAAGATGCGCTTGCACTTGAGCGTGTCGAAGGCGTATGTCCGGTCCTCGTAGCGAACCCGAAGCGCGCTCTCACCGAGCGGCGCACTGCAGATCACGCAGCGATTCGCGGTCACGCCGGCTCGACCTCGAGCAACGGCTGATGCGCGCGGACGAGCTGACCGTTCTCGGCGAAGATGCGGCGCACCTTTCCGGATGCCGTCGAACGGATCTCGTTGAAGAGCTTCATCGCCTCGATGAGCCCGATGACGTCGCCCGACGCCACGTTGGAGCCGACCTGCACGAAGGCCTCCGTCTGCGGCGACGACGCGCGGTAAAAGATTCCGGTGAGCGGCGCGTTCACCGTCGGAAGCTCCTTGGCCGGCACGGCTGGAGCAGCGGGAGCGTGCGGAGCCTCGACGGGTGCCGATGCGCTCGCGCCGACCCGAGCACCGTTCTTGGCCACGCGGACGCGAACACCCCCACGCTTCACCTCGAGCTCGCTCACCTCGGCGTGCGCGAGCCGCTCGAGCAGCTCGGCGACGAGCGCGTTCGCGTCAGCGCGGACTTTTCGGGGATCCGGCATCAGGCCGCCTCCCGGCTGATCACGAGCGCCACGTTGTGCCCGCCGAACCCCATCGAGTTCGAGAGCGAAAGATCGACCTTTGCCTTCCGCGCCTTGTTCGGGATGTAGTCCAGGTCGCACTCCGGATCCCGCGTTTCCTGGTTGATCGTCGGCGGGAGTAGCCCCTCGCGCATGCCGAGAATGCAGAGCGCGGCTTCGATCGCACCGGCGGCGCCGAGCGTGTGCCCGGTCATGGACTTCGTCGACGAGATCGCGAGCCTGCGCGCGTGATCGCCGAACACGGTCTTGAGGGCGGCCGTCTCGGCGCCGTCGTTCGCCTGCGTCGAGGTCCCGTGCGCGTTCACGTAGCCGATCGCCTCCGGCTTCACCTTCGCGTCGGCGATGGCCATCCGCATGGCCCGGACCGCGCCCTCGCCGCCGGGTGGCGGCGCGGTGACGTGGTACGAATCCGCGGACATCCCGTATCCGAGGAACTCGGCCAGGATCGTGGCGCCGCGAGCGCGCGCGAACTCGAGATCTTCGAGCACGAGGCAGCCCGCGCCCTCGCTGAACACGAAGCCGTCGCGTCCCTTGTCGAACGGGCGCGATGCCTTCTCGGGCGCGTCGTTTCGCGTCGAGAGGGCGCGCGCCTGGTTGAACGCACCGATCGCGATCTTGATGAGCCCCGCCTCGGCCCCGCCGGCGAGCATCACGTCGGCCTGGCCGCGGCGGATGATCTCGGCCGCTTCCCCGATGGCGTTTGCGCTCGAAGCGCATGCCGAGACGTGCCCCATGTTTGGTCCCTTGGCGCCGTACTTCATGGCGATCTCGCCCGCTGCCATGTCGATGATCATCATCGGGATCAGGAACGGTGACACTCTTCGCGGGTCTTTGGCGTGGACCAGCACCTGATCGACGAGCGTCTCGACCCCACCGATGCCCGAGCCGAACGCGACACCGATGCGCGGCGCGAGCTCCGGCGTGATCTCGAGGCGGGCCGACTGGAGGGCCTGCCCGGCGGACGCCACGGCGAAGTGCACGAAACGGTCGGAGCGGCGGATCTCCTTCCGGTCCATGTAGTCGAGGGGATCGAAGTCGCGCACCTCTCCGGCGATCGTGGTCTCGAGGCCCGTCGCATCGAACCGGCTGATCGGGCCGATCCCGCTCCTCCCCTGAACGATGCCGTCCCATGTCTTTTCGACCGTCGAGCCGAGGGGGGTGATCATGCCGAGACCCGTCACCACGACACGGCGGCGCTCGCCGTCCTGCATCGTTCGAGTCTAGCGATGCGGTCTGTCTAGAGGGCCTGCAGCCGTGCGATCTGGGAGGTCTCCATGAGCGCCGCGCCGGCCAGAAGAAGGAATGCGAGCGCGACGAACGAGAGCTCGACCCGCGTCAGCCGGATCTCGCGCAGGTGCCTGATACGCACGACGTGCCGGTCGGTAATGCGGCGTTGCCTCCAGAGCGACGCGTTCGCGAGCACCGTTGCGAGAACGATGTACGCGATGAGCTCCGGGATGCCGGCGTGCGAGAGGATCGATTGAATGTCGAGCGGCGAGATGCGCGCGCCCGGGACGAACAGCGCGAACGAATTCGTGCCGAGCGCGATGCCGAACCGCACGAGCCACGTCCACGGAGCGAGGTACGCGAGCGAGACCGGGCCGATGCTATACAGGCTCGCGAGTGCGATGACGCCGAACCCGAACGCCGCGTTCCAGATGAAGAGCGTCGCCGCGACTCCGATGGAATCGCTCCGTGCGTCGAGCGTCGGAAGGATCCCGAGCGTGAAGCGGGTGGCGCCTTCCGGCAACACGACGTACGCGGCGGTCCATGCGACGACGAATCCGACGATACCGATCGTGGCTGCGGTCGCGAGACGCACGACCGGGCTGCGATGGGCGAGAGCCCGCGGGATGAGCGACCAGATGACCAAGCCATGGTCACGCTAGTCACTCAATGACCGGACGACCATAGTGCGATCGTCTCGAGCAGATTGCGTTCGGGTGTCAGTGTGGCGAGCGGCCGACCTCAGCTCCGTTCGGCGACGAGCACGTTCTTTCCGTGAAAACGGCGGTACATGCGATCGAAATTGCGGCGGCTCCGCTTGAGCCGCTCATCCTCCGAGAGCGACTCCCACACGCGGTGCGGGTGCCTGCGTGCAGATTCGGCAGCGAGCGCGACGACGCGGTAGCCCTGCTCCCGGACCGCGAACGACACCGCGATATCGAGATTCCGGTAAAAGCGATAGCGCTCGTCGAAGCCGCCGATCTCGAGCAGAACCGAGCGCCGGGCGGCGGCGCAGTAGCCCTGGACGGCCTCGACCTCACCGGTCGTGACCTCATCGAAGTGCTTGAGATCGGTGGTGCGAAGCCCCCAGGGTCCGGCAAGACCAACGCGGTCGTCGGCGAGCGCACCCGCCAGCGGGCTAAAGAGATCGCCGGTGATCTCGACCGAGCAATCCATCATCAGGAGGGTGCGGCCGCGCGCCAAGCGCATGAGGCCGTTGCGGGCCGCGCCCTCACCCAGGTCGCGATCGGCGAAGTAAGCCTCGATGCGGCCGTCCCGCGCCGCGATGTCCGCGATGCGTCGCTGGGCATCTGCATGCGAGCCGGAATCGAGGATGAAGACCTCGCCATCGGCGGGGAGGAACGCGAGCACGCCGGCGATGCAGCGCGCAACATCGCCGGGGTACTCGCGCGTGACGATGCCGACCGTCCACGATCGAGTCGGCGGATCGCCGCGCCGGTCCGGAACCTCTTTTGCCGACGAGATCGTCCTTCGCTCCCGCGCCGGGACGCGAAGATCGGCGCGCGAGACCACCGCTCGCTCGGCGCCTTGGTCCTCGACGCGGTAGCCGCCGAACGCCGCGCGCAGATCGTCGGCCCGCTGGAAATCCCGTGACCCGCGGGCGACACGATGCTCTTCGACCGCCGCGACGACCTCGCGCGGAGCCTTCGCGTGCTCCGCGGCGACCGACGCGAGATCGAGTCCGAGGACGTTGTCCGCCTCGAGGAACACCGCAAGGCGCTCGCTGTCGGAGATCGCGCGGTCGACCGCGCATCGATGGAGCCACGCGATCGCAGCGGGGAGGTTCAGGTCGTCGGCCAGCGCGCGCCCGAAAGGCTCGAGCCAACGGTCGTGGAGGGAGCTGCCGCTCGGATCGCCCTCGGGGATCTGTGACCAGTGGCGCACGCGCTGGCGAAGGTGATCGAGCGCTTCCGCCGCTTGTCGCAACGCCCCGAGCGAGAACTGCATCCGCGTGCGGTAGTGCGTGAGCAGACACAGGTAACGGAAGGCGAGCGGATCGATATCGAGCTCGACGAGGTCGTCGATCGTCACCGTGTTGCGCGCCGACTTCGCCATCTTCACGCCGTCGGCGAGGACGTGCTGCCCGTGCACCCAGTGGCGG
>VBIZ01000032.1 GCA_005880575.1 Chloroflexota bacterium
CGCTCGCCCACGACGACGGCGCCATCGAAATGATCGTCGACGCGGCCGCCGCCTCTCTGGAGGAGCTCGCGTGAATGAGCTCTTTCGTTATCTCACCGTCGCGGTCTCGAACGAGTGGCGACGCCTCGACGAACGTCAGCGGGAAGAGGACAAGACCGAGTTCGCCGCCGCGGTCCAAAGCCCGGGCGTCCGCGCGCACGCGTACTCGCTCGTCGGGACGCGCGGCGACGCCGACCTGCTCCTCTGGATCGTCGCCGACGACCTCGACGCGATCCGCGCGTGGGAAACGCGATGCGCCGCGACGCGGCTCTGGGCGCGGAGCTCGCGACCGTGAGCTCTTTCGTTATCTCACCGTCGCGGTCTCGAACGAGTGGCGACGCCTCGACGAACGTCAGCGGGAAGAGGACAAGACCGAGTTCGCCGCCGCGGTCCAAAGCCCGGGCGTCCGCGCGCACGCGTACTCGCTCGTCGGGACGCGCGGCGACGCCGACCTGCTCCTCTGGATCGTCGCCGACGACCTCGACGCGATCCGCGCGTGGGAAACGCGATGCGCCGCGACGCGGCTCTGGGCGCGGAGCTCGCGACCGTACGCGTACCTCGCCGCGCGACGCCCGTCGCCCTACCTCGGAGACCACAAACACGGAGGTGGCGAGGGCGAGCGCCCCGCGGGTCCGGTGGGGGACCTTCCGTACCTCGTCGTCTATCCCATGACGAAGAAGCGCTCGTGGTACGCGCTGCCGCGGGAGGAGCGCACGCGGATCATGGCTGCCCACTTCGCCACCGGGCACCGCTACCCCGACATCCGGATCCATACCGGATACAGCTTCGGCATCGACGATCAGGAATTCGTCGTCGCGTTCGAGGTGCCGGACGTGCGGCGGTTCGTCGCGCTCGTCTCCGATCTGCGGGACACCGAATCGTCCTCGTACACCGAGCGCGAGAGGCCGATCTTCGTCGGCGCGGCCATGCGCATCGAGGAAGCACTCGACCAGATCGACGGCGCCGCGAGTCGAGCGGAGCTCCTCCGCTGACGGCGCCTCTTCTCGTACGGGCCTGCCGCCGCGAGACCGTCGAGCGGACGCCGGTCTGGTACATGCGCCAGGCGGGCCGCTGCCTCGCCGAGTACCGGGAGCTGCGCGAGCGCTTCGGAATCCTCGAGATCGCACGGAATCCGGAGCTTTGCGCGCGCGTCACCGCGATGCCGGTGACGCGGCTCGGCGTCGACGCGGCCGTGCTCTACGCCGACATCATGCTGCCGCTCGACGGGATGGGCGTCCCGTTCCACATCGAGCCCGATGTCGGACCGATCGTGGAGCGACCGGTGCGGGCGGCGAGCGACGTCGCGGCTTTGCGCGTCGTGCCCGCCGAAGAGGCCACGCCCTACCTCTTCGCGGCGATCCGCGAGCTCCGGCGCTCGTTGCCGGCGGAGGTCGCGCTGATCGGCTTCGCGGGCGCGCCGTTCACGCTCGCCTCATACCTCATCGAAGGCCGCCCGTCTCGCGACCTCGCGCGGACCAAGGCGCTCCTCTTCGGCGATCCGGTCCTCTGGGACCGGCTCATGACGGTGCTTTCGGATGTGCTCGTCCGCTACCTGGGCGCGCAGGTCGACGCCGGCGTCGATGTGATCCAGCTCTTCGACTCGTGGGCCGGGGCACTGTCCGCCGAGGATTACGCCCGAGCGGTGCGGCCGTACTCGCGGCGGGTGCTCGATGCGGTACGCGGCGTGCCGCGGATCCATTTCGCGACCGGGAACCCCGAGCTCCTTCCGCTCCTCGCGGATGTGCCCTGCGAGGTCGTGAGCGTCGACTGGCGGATCGGGCTCGCGGACGCGTGGTCGCGCATCGGCGATCGCGGCATCCAGGGGAACCTCGATCCTGCGGTGTGTCTCGCGCCGTTCGAAGTCGTCGCGGCACGGGCGCGCGCGATCCTCGCCGAGGCCGCGGGGCGGCCCGGCCATGTCTTCAACCTCGGCCACGGCGTTCTTGCGGACACCGAAGCCGACACGCTCGCCCGCCTCACCGAGCTCGTGGGAACGGAAACGGCGGTCGCGCTCGTTTGACGACCGGCGTGATCCTCATGACCTACGGCGCGCCGGCCGGGGATCACGATGTCGCGGCGTACCTCGGCCGCGTCCGCGGTCGCGAACCGGCGCCTGAGCTCGTCACGGAGATGCGCCGGCGCTACAGGCTCGTCGGCGGGTCGCCCCTCGTGGGGATCGCGCGCGCGCAGGCCGAGGCGCTCGAACGCGTGCTTGGCGCGGATTACCGCGTGCGGGCCGGCATGCGGTTCTCGGAGCCCGCGATCGAGGCCGTGGTCGCCGCGCTCGTGGCCGACGGAGCGACGCGCATCGTCGGCGTCCCGATGTCACCGCAGTGGTCGGACCGTTTGATGTCCGGCTACGAGCGGGCCGTCGCCGACTCGTCTTCGGTGCCCTTCGCGATCGCGCGCTCGTGGTGGTGCGCGCCGTCCTTCGTCGCGTCGATCGCGGGCGCCGTGAGAGAGTCGCTCTCCGAGCTCGCCGGCGTTTCACCCTCGATCGTGCTGACCGCGCACAGTCTTCCGCGCCGGGTCTTCGAGGCGGAGCCCGCGTACGTCGAGGAGCTCCGCGAGACCGCGCGCGCTGTCGCGAGCGAAGCCGGCGTCGAGCGCTGGTCGTTCGCGTACCAGAGCGCGGGCCACACCGCCGAGGAGTGGCTTCGCCCCGATCTCGTCGACCTCTTTCCATCGCTCGCCGCCGACGGTGTGACCGATGTCCTGGTCGTGCCGGTGCAGTTCCTCGCCGACCATCTCGAGGTCCTCTACGACCTCGACATCGCTGCCGCGGCGCAGGCTCGCGAGGCGGGACTCCGCTATCACCGCATCGCGATGCCGAACACGCGGCCCGATTTCATCGGCGCGCTCGCGGCGGTCGTGCGCGCGTTATGACAAGCGCCGGGCGAACACGAGCCGATTCGCGACGAAGAGGATGCGGATCACCGCCAGAAGGCCCGTGAGGATGGTCCAGTCGAGGTAGACGAAGGTCGCCGCGACCGAGGCCAGGAGCAGGACGAGCGTCAGCTTTGGGTCGTGCTGTCGGGCCACGAGCGTCGCGGCGAGCAGGAGCGCGACCCAGAGGGCGTCGGCGTGGCCGGCGAGCCCGAGGACCACCATGGCGTCCGCGGCGAGCGTCGCGGGTTCGCGCTTGCCTCCAACGAGAAACGCGAGCGCGACCGCGGCAAGCGGCCACAGCCCGAGCCAGAGCAGCGCCCCCGCCAGCGCTCCGAGGGCGAGGGTCAGGACGGCCGCGCTTTTGACGCCCATTTCCTCCGGGCTCGCAGATGTCGGTACACGAAGAACCCGATGACCACGACGGGCAGCGCGATGAGGACGTACGTGATGTATGGCCCCGCGATGCGGCGGAACGTCGGCCCGAGGGTCGCGCCGATCGTTACCCAGAATGTCCAGTACACCGAGGCCGCGATGAACACCCCGGGCGAGAACTGGTAGACGGGGACCCTCGCCGTACCCGCGACGAGTGACATCACGACGCGCGCGCCGGGAATGAGCCGCCCGACCACGACAGCGATGAAGCCGTGCCGGTGGATCCGCTCGGTCCAGCGGTCGACCTGCGCCGGGTCGACGTCGATCCACGCCGCGAACCGGTGGGCGACGGTCGGTCCGAACCGCCGAGCGAGGAAGTAAGGGACGAGCGTCCCAAGAGTGGATGCGAGCGCGCACACGAGCACGACCTGCGCGAGCTCGGGAATGTGGCCGCGCGCGCGGTAGCCGTAGAACGCGATGACCACGTCGGTGGGCGCGGGCAGCGGCACGCCCGCCTCCTCGATCGCGACCACGCCGAAGAGCACGACGTACTGGTGCTCGAGGATGGCGAGGAAAAGAAGTCGGATCGCGTCGCGGATGACCGGGGGAAAGCTCATGCGGGGCAGAGCGTAGCGAGAAGGACTAGATTTTCGATTGCAACACAGCACCCGGGGGAGGCTGTCCATGCCGGCAAAACGTCGTTCCTCTACGACCGCGCGCCGCGCGACCGCGGCTCCGGTCCAGACCTCTAACTTCTTCGATCGGCTCGAGTGGCGCGGTGCCGGGCCGTATCGCGGCGGGCGCGTCGGGGCCGTCGCGGGCGATCCGAAGGATCGCAACACCTTCTACTTCGGCTCGACCGGCGGTGGCGTCTGGAAGACCATGGACGGCGGCCAATACTGGGAGAACACTTCCGACAAGTTCTTCAAGCGCGCCTCGGTCGGCGCGATCGCGGTCGCCCAGGCCGATCCGAACGTGATCTACGTCGGCATGGGCGAGAGCTGCATCCGCGGCAACGTCTCGCACGGCGACGGGGTGTACCGCTCGACCGACGCCGGACAGACGTGGACGCACCTCGGCCTCGAGGACACGCGGAACATCGCGAAGGTCCGGGTCCACCCCGAGGACCCCGACACCGCTTACCTCGCGGCGCTCGGTCACGCGCACGGGCCCAACGCGGAGCGCGGCGTGTTCCGCACGCGCGACGGCGGGAAGACGTGGAAAAAAGTCCTGTTCCGGAGCGAGAAAGCGGGTGCGTCGGACCTGTCGATCGACCCGAACAACCCGCGCATCATCTATGCGTCCTTCTGGGAGGCGATCCGCCGTCCGTGGGAGCTCGTCTCCGGCGGAGCGGGGTCGGGCCTCTTCCGCTCGAATGACGGTGGTGAGACCTGGACCGAGATCAGCCGCAACAAGGGCCTTCCCAAGGGCCTCCTCGGCAAGATCGGCGTGTCCGCCTCGGCCGCGAGGTCGGGACGCGTGTATGCGATCGTCGAGGCCGAGGATGGCGGCATCTTCCGCTCGGACAACTTCGGCGAGACGTGGGAGCGGGGGAGCGAAGACCGCAACCTCAGACAGCGCGCCTGGTACTACCACCACATCTACGCGCACCCTACCGATCCCGAAACGGTGTGGGTGCTCAATGTCTCGGCGTGGCTCTCGAACGACGGCGGCAAGACCTTCCAGGAGCTGTCGATCCCGCACGGCGACCACCACGACCTCTGGATCGACCCGAAGGACCCAAACCGCATCATTAATGGGAACGATGGCGGCGCCGTCGTCACGCTGAATGGCGGCGAAAGCTGGTCGTCCGTCTACAACCAGCCGACGGCCGAGTTCTATCACGTGATCACCGACACGCAGACGCCGTATCGCATCTACGGCGCTCAGCAGGACAACACCACGATGACCGTGCCGAGTCGCTCGGCGATCGCCGGAATCACCGCGGCGGACAGCTTCGCGATCGGCGGCGGCGAGGCTGGGTACATCGCGATTCGCGCCGATGACCCGAACGTGGTCTTCGCCGGCAACTATCAAGGGATCCTCACGCGCTACGACCGCCGCACCGGGCAAGCGCGAAACATCATGGTGTGGCCGGAGGCGACCGCTGGAGAGGGCGCGCAGGACATCAAGTACCGCATGCAGTGGACCGCTCCGACCGTCCACTCGCCGCACGATCCGAATGTCCTCTATCACACCGGAAACCACGTCTTCCGTACGACCGACGAAGGCACGACGTGGGAGCGGATCAGTCCGGATCTCACGCGCAACGATAAATCGAAGCTCGGTCCGTCCGGCGGGCCGATCACCAAAGACAACACGGGCGCCGAGTACTACTGCACGATCTTCGCGTTCGCGGAGTCGCCGGTCGAGCGCGGCGTGCTCTGGGCGGGCAGCGACGACGGATTGGTCCACGTATCGCGCGACGACGGCAAGACATGGAAAAACGTCACGCCCGCCGCGATCAAGCCGTACTCGCTCGTCTCGATCGTCGAGGCGTCGCCGCACGACGCCGGCACGGCGTACGTGGCGACGACGCGCTACAAGCACGACGACTTCAAGCCGTATCTCTGGAAGACCACTAACTACGGACGGACGTGGACGAAGATCACGAACGGCATTCCGGCCGACGATTTCACTCGCGTGATCCGCGAGGACCCGACTCGCAAGGGACTCCTTTACGCCGGCACGGAGACCGGCGTCTACGTTTCGTTTGACGACGGGGCGAAATGGAGCCGACTCGGCGGCAACCTTCCGGTCGTGCCGATCCACGACCTGGTCGTGAAGGATTCGGATCTCGTCCTTGCGACGCACGGGCGGTCGTTCTGGGTGCTCGACGATCTGGAGCCGATCCGCCAGCTCGCGGCTGAGCCGATCAAAGGAAGGGCCCGCCTCTTCACGCCGCGGCCCACGGTCCGTTTCCGCACCGACATGGGATTCCCGCAGCCCGCGAAGTCCGGCAAGAACTACCGCATGACCGGCGCGACGATAGTGACGTACCGCCAGGTCGAGAAGCCGACCGGCGAGAAGGCCCAGGTCAACATCGACGCGGGACAGAACCCGCCGGACGGCGTGCTCGTCTCGTACTGGCTGCGCGACAAGCCGGAGGGCGACGTGACCCTCACGTTCATGGACGCGAAGGGCAAGCAGATCCGTCAATTCAAGAGCGCACCGCCGGAGCCGAAGGAAAAGCCTGAGGAGAAGGCCCTCACGCCCGAGCAGCGGCGGAGCGAGGACCTCAAGAAGGCGAAGGAGCCGAAGGTGCCGAAAGACGCCGGGCTCAACCGCTTCGCCTGGAACATGCGGCATCCCGACGCGGCGCGCGTCGAGGATGACCCGACGTGGGAATCGGCGGAGGCGACCCTCGCAGGGCCGGTCTCGCCGCCCGGCCAGTACCGCGTTCGTCTCGAGGTCGGTGGCGAGCGACACGAAGCCGCGTTCGAGATCCGCAAGGACCCGCGCGTCTCGGCGACGCAGGCGGACTTCGACGCGCAGTTCGCGCTCCGCATGCGCATCCGGGACAAGCTGACCGAGGTACACGAAGCGATCAACGGGATCCGCGCACTGCGGACGCAGATCGAGGGATGGGAGAAGCGCGCCGAAGGAACCGGCGGCGCGCGTGTGCGCCGCGCCGCGGGCGCGCTCAAGACCAAGCTGGGCTCGGTCGAAGAACAGCTGATCCAGGTGAAGGCGAAGAGCCGCCAGGACACGCTCAACTACCCGGCCAAGCTGAATCTCAAGATCGGCGGTCTCGCGATGTCCGTCGGGGGCGCCGACTTCGCGCCGACCAAGGCGATGTACGACGTTTTCGACGATCTCTCGAAGCGCGCGGAAACGCAGCTCGTCAAATGGCGTGCGATCGCGAAGACGGATGTGCCGGCATTCGACAAGCTCGTCCGAGGCTCAGGCGTGCCGGCGGTCAGCGCGGTCCGCGAGAAGAAGCGCGAAACGCGGACGGAGCTGCGGAGGGCGGCCGCGAGAGCCCGCTAAGAGCTCCCGCGGTGCGCGACATCACGAAAGTACGCGTGGGCTGGCCGCTTCTCGCGGTTCTTTCGGCCGCCATCTCGGTCTTCTTGGCGGCGCAGGAGGGTGCGGGCCCCCTGATGCTCCTGCTGGTCCCAGCGGGAATCGTGGGCTTCGTTCTTGGGCGGATCACGACGACGCCGGAAGCAGTCCTCGCCGGAATGCAGGACCAAGCCGGACGCGGGGTCGCGATCGCGATCGGTCTGGCCATCGCGGCCCTGGTGGCGCCGCGTGTCGTCTCCGCACTGGGGCCGGTCGGGGTGATCGTTGTCCCTATCCTCGGTCTCGTGGTCAGCGGTTATCTCGTGTCGGTCGCGACACGCCACGACGTGCTGGATGCGGTCGAGCGGTCCGGTGGCCGAGACCGCTGGTGACGATTTGACTTATCGCTCGGGAAATATGAGCCGCACGATCCTGCACGACGCCGCCCTCGCGGACGGCTCGTCGGATTCGCTCCGCCTCGGCGTCAGCGTCGCCATCGCGGACGGCCGCATCGAGTCGATCGGCGCGAATGACGACATCGACCATCAGGGCGCCGAGATGATCGACGCCGGTGGCGCGGTCGTCGTGCCGGGCATGGTCGACTGCCACAGCCACCTCACGATGCAGGGCGGCAGCCATTGGATCGCGCGCGGCGACGATCCGCCGCCGGTGCTTCGCCAGGTCGCGCGGGACAACGCGAAGCGCCTCGTGCAGGCGGGCATTCTGTGGGCTCGGGACGTCGGCGCACCGAGCGCGAACGGACGGCCGATATCGCTCGACGCCAGAGACGAGCTCTCCGGGCAGCCCGGCAACCCCTATATCCGCGTCGCGGGCACGTGGATCGGGAAGACCGGGTATCCCGACATGTGGGTCACGACGGACGACGACGGACTGAAAGACGCCGCGCTCGCGCAACTCGACCTGGGCACCGATCTGGTGAAGATCTACATGGACGCACCCGGCGGCGCGGAGGACTCGCCGTTCAGCGTCGCGGCGCTGGAGTCCGCGACCGATGCGGTGCACGCTCGCGGAGCCCGGGTAGCGTGCCACTGCGGTTACCTCCAAGGCGCGCGCGTTGCGGCCGCAGCCGGCGTGGACTCGATCGAGCATGGCATGGAGCTCGACGACGACATCGCGCGCACGATGAAGACGAACAACGTGACCCTGACGTCCACGCTGTCGGTCTTCGCATCTTGGGAGACGTTCGGCCGGACGACCGCGATCGATCGCTTCACCACCGAAGACGGGCGCAAGCGCATCGCCACCCGCAAGGAGGGCGCGTACGCGTCGGTCGCCGCCGCGAGACGCGCCGGCGTCCGGATCGCGACCGGGTCGGATTTTGGCGGCGGTTCCGTCCGGGCCGGCCATCTCGCCTGGGAGGTCGAGCTGCTCGTCGCAGCCGGGCTGACCCCTCGCGAAGCGCTCGTCGCCGCGACGCGCGCGGGCGGGGAGCTGCTAGGAGACGATCACGCCGGCCGGATCAAGCCGGGAATGCCCGCGGACCTGGTGCTCGTGCATGGCGATCCGCTCTCTGACGCCCGCGCTCTGTGGCGAGTGTGGGCGGTGTTCCAGCGCGGCACGCGGGTCGTCTAGCCCGCCGGGCTGATGCCGGTCTCGATCCGCATCCCTTTGCACATCCAAACGAGATCCTCAGTCGCGAGATTGCCCCCGGCCATCTTCGCGAACGGCGACCCGCCGATCCCTCCGACACTCGCATCGAAGATCGTGATCCCTTCGGCCATCGCGGCCAGGACATTCGCCAAGGCTTGTCCGTAGGTGTCATGGAAGTGGAAGGCAACCTTCGCGAGGGGAACGTCCGCACGACGCAGCGCGCTTAGTAGCGGCGTGATCTCGCCGGGCGTTCCGACTCCGATCGTGTCACCAAGCGAGATCTCGTCACAGCCGAAATCGAGAAACCGCCGGCTCAGGTCGGCCACGACGGCGCCGGGAGTGGGGCCGTCCCAGGGATCGGCGACGACCATCGACAGGTATCCGCGGACGCGCAGGC
>VBIZ01000033.1 GCA_005880575.1 Chloroflexota bacterium
GATCGTTACGCGCGCGCGAAGGCGGACGGGTTCTTCGCAGGAGAGATCCAGCCGGTGCACAACGGAAAGGAGCTCGTCAGCGATGACGAGCACCCGCGCGCGGGAAGCACGATCGAGAAGCTGGGAAAGCTGAAGCCCGCGTTCAAGGACGACGGCACCGTGACGGCCGGCAACTCGTCCGGGATCAACGACGGCGCGGCCGCGCTGCTCGTCGCCGCGCGAGAAAAAGCCGAGTCGCTCGGGCTCCGCGCGCTGGGGCGTGTTGTCGCGAGCGCGTCCGCCGGGGTGCATCCCGACTACATGGGCCTCGGACCGATCCCGGCGGTGCGAAAGCTCATCGATCGCACCGGGATCACGCCGGCGGAATGCGACGCGATCGAGCTGAACGAGGCGTTCGCGGCTCAGGTGATCCCGTGCCTCCGCGCGCTCGGCCTGCCGGACGACCGCACCAATCCGAACGGCGGGGCTATCGCGATCGGCCACCCTATCGGCGCATCGGGCGCACGGCTCGCAGGAACGCTGCTCCGCGAGCTCGAGCGACGCGGCGGCCGCTATGGCATCGCGACCATGTGCATCGGAGTCGGGCAGGGCCTGGCGACGCTCTTCGAGCGGGAGTCCTGACCCGAGCCATACTTACGCCGGTCTGACCAGCGCGGGAGGGGTGCAATGGGCGGATTCGGGAAGAACGAGCTTGCCACAAAGCGCGGATACACGTATCGGCTGACGCGCCGGCAATTCCTCGTCGCGAGCTCCGCCGCCGCGCTTGCCGCGTGCGGACCGGCGGCGATCACTCCGAGCGCGTCGCCGAGCGCCTCGCCGGGGAAGGAGCTCAAGATCGGTCAGCTCCTGCCGTTCACCGGCGTCTATGCCGAGCTCGGCAACTCGATGCGCCGCGCGACGGAGCTGTACCTGAAGCTGAACGACCAGAAGCTCGCGAACCGCCCGGTGAAGCTCGTATACGGAGACGACGCCAATGTGACCGCGACCGGGGTCCAGATCGCGCAGAAGTTCATCGACCAGGACCAGGTCGACGTGATGATGGGTGTGGTGCCAACGCCCCTCGCGTACGGCATCCGCAACGCGGTCCACGCGGCCAAGCTGATCTTCATCGACACCAACGCCGGAGGCAACGCGCTGACCCGCGACACGACTGACTGCAAGCCGGCGTGCAAGAGCCCGTACATCTTCCGTGCGTCGTTCTCCTCGTACCAGATCTCGTACCCGATCGGCGATTACCTCTCGGCGAAGGGAACGAAGGAGTTCTTCCTCGCGTACGCGAACTATGGTTTCGGCACGGAGTCCGCGGCCGACTTCACGACCGGACTCAAGAAGAACGGCGGCACCGTGACCGGCAACGTCGCTCCGCCTCTGGCCAACCCAGACTTCGCGCCGTTTGTCACGCAGATCAAGAACCAGCCGACCAAGAACGTGTACTCGTTCTTCTCGGGCGCGGACGCGATCGGCTTCATCAAGAGCTGGAACTCGCTCGGCCTGCCGGCCGCCGGCTACAAGATGTACGGCGCCGGCTTCCTCACGGAGCAGGACGTTCTCAAAGAGGTGAAGGATCTCGCAAACGGCGCCGTCACATCGCTCTTCTGGGCTGTGGAGCTCGACAATCCCGAGAACAAGAAGTTCGTCGCCGATTTTCAGAAGGCGTACCCGCTGCTTCCCGACGTCTTCGCGGTGCAGCAGTACGACGGCATGCGGGCGCTCGACGAGGCCCTGAAGAGCCTCGGTGGCGACACTTCCGACAAGGACAAGCTCGTGAAGGCCCTCGAAGACGTGACCTTCAAGAGCCCGCGCGGTGACTTCTCGTTCGACAAGAGCACGCACAACCCGATCCAGGACATCTACATTCGCGAGGTGAAGACCCAGAACGGGCAGACCGTGAATACGATCACCGACAAGATCGCCAAGGTGACCGACCCCGGGAAATAGCTAGCCTCTAGCCGTGAGCCCCGAGCTCGTATTTCAGCAGGCGCTGAACGGTCTCTCGTTCGGCGCTTTGCTTTTCATCCTCGCCTCGGGCCTCTCGCTCGTGTTCGGGATGATGGACGTGGTCAACCTCGCGCACGGCGCCTTCTACATGCTCGGCGCGTACGTCGCGCTATCGGTCGTGCAGGCCACCGGATCGTTCTGGCTCGCGCTTCTCGTGGCGCCATTTGCGCTCGGCCTGCTTGGTTTCGTGCTCGAGCCGCTTCTTCTGCGTCGGCTGCGCGGGCGGCACCTCGACCAGGTGCTGCTCACGATCGGCGTGTCGCTCGTCATCGTCGATGTCATCGGTCAGGTCTGGGGCCGCGAGGTGCGCTCGCTTTCGGCGCCTGCCGGGCTCGACGGATCGGTCACGCTCATCGGCGGCGTCTATCCGGTGTACCGGCTCTTTGTGATGGCGTTCGGTGTGGCCCTCGCCGCGGCAATGGGGATCGTCTACCGCCGCACGCGGATCGGCATGCTCATCCGCGCCGGAGTCCAGGACGCGGAGATGCTCGGCGCGCTCGGCGTGGATACGAATCGCCTGTTCGCGTCGACGTTCGCGGCCGGCGCCGCCCTCGCCGGGCTCGCCGGGGTGATCGCCGCGCCGGTGTTCGGCGTGCAACCCGGCATGGACACGGACCCCGGCCTCCTCTATTCGCTCGTCGTCGTGGTCGTCGGCGGCCTCGGCACCCTCTCCGGCGCGGTTGCCGGAAGCGTGCTGGTCGGACCCGCGGACACCTTCGGGAAGGTCCTCTTCCAGGACGTCGCCCTCGCGGTGATCTTCGCGATCGTCGCGCTCGTGCTCCTGCTGAGGCCGACCGGTCTCCTCGGCCGGATCCGCATCGCGCGTTGAGGCCGCTCGTTCGTTGGATGCTGGTCGCCCTCGGTGCGGCCGCCCTCGTCACCTTTCCGTACTGGAGCGCGCCGTGGGCGTCGCGGTTCGCCACCACGCTGCTGCGCGATGCCCTCATCCTCGCGATCTTCGCCCTCTCACTCGATCTCCTGGTCGGGCGCGCCGGCATGCCGTCGCTCGGTCACGCGGCGTTCTTCGGCGGAGGCGCCTACGCAGCGGGCATCGCCGGCCAGCAGCTCGCGACCGATCAGCTTCCGGTCACGCTCGGCGCGGCGGCGCTCGTCGGCGCGGTGCTGGCGCTCGTCATCGGGGTGCTGGTGGTGCGCTCCGAGGGGATCTTCTTTCTCATGCTCACACTTGCGCTGGCACAGATCGTCTTCGCGATCGCATTTCAGTGGACCGCGGTGACCGGCGGATCGAACGGCCTCTCCGGCATCGGGCGGCCGATGCTCGCGAGTATCGACTTCAGCTCGCCGGACCTCATGTACGTCCTCGTCGCCGTCACGTTCGTGCTCGCGGCGCTTGTGGTTTGGGGACTCGCGCGTTCGCCGTATGGACGTGCGCTCATCGGCGTTCGCGAGAACGAACGCCGGATGCGCGCGCTCGGCTACGACACCGCGCGCCTCCGCCTGTCGGCCTTCGTCATCGCCGGGACCATCGCTGGCATCGCGGGCGCACTGTCCGCCTATTCGACTCGTTTCGTGTCGGCGCAGGACGCCGGGCTCGGCAACTCGGTGCGCGCGTTTGTCACCGTTCTCGTGGGCGGAGCCGGGACGCTCGGCGGGCCGATCGTCGGGTCCGCGGTCGTCTCGCTGATCGAGCGGGTCGTCCCGTCAATTCTGCCGACGGACCTGCGGATATCGGAGGCGCTGCTCGGCCTCGTGTTCATCGGCTTCGTGCTCTTCGCCAGGCAGGGAATGGCTGGGCTCGGCCGGTCCGCATGGCTGCGCGTGAGCCGCCGATGATCGAGATCCGCGATCTCCGACGCGTATTCGGCGGCGTCGTGGCGCTGGACGGCGTGACGCTGAGCCTCGGCGAAGGCGAGCGGCGGGCGGTGATCGGCCCGAACGGGGCGGGGAAGACCACGCTCATCAACGCACTCGCCGGCGAGACGACGCCGACGGGCGGCACCATCCGGCTCGGCGGGCAGGACATCACGCGCCTTCGCCCCTGGCAACGCGCCCGGCTCGGACTTGCCCACGTCTTTCAGAGGACGGAGTTGTTCGCACCGCTCTCCGCGCGCGACAACGTCGCCCTGGCCGTCGCCGCGCGCCGGGGACCGTACCGCCTTTTTCGCGCCGTCCCGCGCGCCGAGTACGCCGAGGCCGCGGCTGTGCTCGAGCGCGTCGGTCTTGCCGGCCGTGAGGGCGTCGCCGCGCGTGCGCTCTCGCACGGCGAGCGCCGCCAGCTGGAGCTCGCGGTCGCGCTCGCGCAACGTCCGCACGTGCTCCTGCTCGACGAGCCGACCGCGGGCATGTCGCCGCTCGAGACCGCGCGCATCACCGAGCTCATCGCGGGCCTCGATCGCGCGCTCACGATCCTGATCGTCGAGCACGACATGGACGTCGTCTTCCGCCTCGCGGATCGCGTGACCGTGTTGCACGAGGGTCGCGTTATCGCCGACGGCACCGCGGCGGACGTGCGTGGCGACGTACGCGTGCACGACGTCTATCTCGGGAAGGCCGTGACGGTCGCATGAGCTCGCCCGCGCTCGCCGTCCACGCGCTGCACGCCTACTACGGCGAAAGCCACGTGCTGCAGGGCATCGATCTCGAGATCGCCGCTGGGGAAGCCGTCTCGCTCATCGGCCGCAACGGCGCGGGGAAGACCACGACGATCGCGGCGATCGCCGGTTTCATCCGACCCCGAGGCGGGAGCGTCGCGGTGAGCGGGACCGACCTCACCGGCGCGCCGCCACACCGGGTCGCGCGCGCGGGCGTCGCGCTCGTTCCGCAGGGCCGGCGCATCTTCGGCGATCTGAGCGTCGGCGAGAACATCGCCGTCGCCGCGCGGCCGATCCCGAATGGCTGGGACGAGGCCAAGGTGATGGAGCTCTTCCCGATCCTCGCCCGCCGTCGCGCGGTGCGAGGCGACCAGCTGTCCGGCGGCGAGCAGCAGATGCTCGCGATCGCACGCGCGCTCGTCCGAAACCCCACCGTGCTTCTCCTCGACGAGCCCTCGGAGGGGCTCGCGCCGAAGCTCGTCGAACAGGTCGGTGATGTGCTTCAGCGGTTGCGCGCGACCGGACTCGCGATCCTGCTCGTCGAGCAGAACCTCGGCCTCGCCACACAGGTCGGACGGCGCGTGCTCGTGATGAACAAGGGCACGATCGTCTTCACGGGCACCCCGGCGGAGCTTGCCGCGCATCGCGATGTCGAGGCCAGGTACCTCGGCGTATGAAGCAGCGGCCGCACAGCGGCGTGCCGTTCGCCGAGGCCGACACGATCGCCCGGCCGGCCGACGACGATCGCTTCATGCGCGACGCGCTCGAGGAAGGACGCCGGGCGGGAGAACACGGCGACGTGCCGATCGGCGCCGCGATCGTCCGCGACGGCGCTGTTGTCGCTCACGCCGGGAATCGCCGCGAGGTCGACGCGGATCCAACGGCGCATGCCGAGGTCATCGCGATACGCGAGGCAGCCCGCGCGCTCGGCCGCTGGCGGCTCTCGGACTGCGCGCTCTACGTCACCGTCGAGCCATGCGCGATGTGCGCGGGCGCGGCCGTCCTCGCTCGTATCGCGCTCGTGGTCTTCGGTGCGCCGGACGAAAAGGCCGGAGCGGTCAGGTCCAATGCGGAGCTGCTCGACGCGGCGTGGACGAATCACCGTCCGCGGTGGCGCTTCTATCCGGCGCTGCGCGACGAGGTCGAGCGGCTGCTCAGCGAGTTTTTCGCGGCACAGCGCAGCGGCGGATCGGACCCGAACTAGGCGGACTTACCCACCCACCGTCACGTCGCGCGATCGCAGCCGCCAGTACGCGAGCGCGATAAAGATGACGCAGTACACCGCGAGGACGATGGCCGCCTGCGTGGGATCGGGAAGCGTGGACGCGGTGGGATCCTGCGAGGTCGGTCCGGCCTGTCCGCTGACGGTCCGCGTCAGCGCGGACGCGTTTCGGCTCAGCCCCCAGTTCACGATCTGGGCGTAGTCCTTATTCAGGGAGACCAAGATCGTGGCCACGAGGCCCTCGGCGAAGTACACGACGAGCCCGGCTGCGATGCCGGCGCCCGCCGACTTCGACCACACCGCGATCGCCAGAGCGAGCGCCATGTACGGAAGGAAGGTGTAGCCGCTCTTCGCCGCGACCCGCGTGACTTCAGCGATGTCGACCCCGCTGCCGGTGGAGAGGCCGGCGAGGGAGGACACCGCGTAACTGCCGCCGATCGCAGCGAGCGTGCCGACGAGCATCAAGATCGCGGCGTAAAAGAGGAGCGAGACCGCTTTCGAAACGAGGAAACCGCTTCTGCTCGCGCCGTGGGCGAGGAGCGTTCTGAAGGTCCCCCAGCCAAACTCGGTCCCGACATGGCTGGCCGCGAACACGATCAGCATGATGCTGCCGAAGCCGGACACGACACCTACCCCGAAGTTCTGGACCCGTCCAGGGGTGAGGATGAGGAGCGTCTCGCGGAGCTGCTCTAGGGTCGGTGCGCCGGGCGGCTGAGCCTGCCCGCTGCGGCGCAGCTCGATCTGTGCCTGCGTGCTCCCCCAGAACAGGAAGTAGACCGCGAATGCCGCGATGACGATGAGACCGAGCATGATCCAGGGCATCCACCGCCGGACCAGCCGGTAGAGCTCGCTACGAAGCAGTCGAAGCACTCGGCGCCTCCGGTTCGGTCAGCTCCATGAAGACGTCCTCGAGAGAGCTCGCCCGCGGGACGATCGCGCTCGCGTAGAGACCAGCTGATGCGAGGGCACGATTGATCTCGGCGCCGCGCGTCGGGTCGGCGGCGACGTCGAGACCCGTGGGAGTCTCGCGGATCTCCCTGATGCCGAGGCCTCGGAGGATCTCGGCGGCTCGGCGTTTGTCGTCGACGACGATCTCGAAATAGTTGCCGCCGCCGCGGGTGACCTCGGCGATGGTGCCGCTCGCGATGAGCTTGCCCTTCTTGATGACCAGGACGCGGTCGCACACCTGCTCGACCTCGTACAGAAGATGGCTCGCGAGGAGCACGCCGCGGTTCTCGCCCGCGAGCTCGCGGATGAGCTCGCGGATCTCGCGCTGCCCCGCCGGATCGAGGCCGTTCGCCGGCTCGTCGAGGATGACGAGGGCGGGATCGGCGAGAAGCGTCGAAGCGATGCCGAGTCGCTGCCGCATGCCGAGCGAGTACGTCCGGAATTTCGACCCGCCGCGCTGCGCGAGGCCGAGCCGCGCGAGCAGGGGCTCCACCCGGGCGAGCGCGCCGCCCCCGCGCAGGATCGCGATCGCTGCGAGATTGTCGCGGCCGGAGAGATACGGATAGAAGGAGGTGACCTCGAGCATCGCGCCAACACCGGCGAGTGCCTCCTCGCGCCGCGCGCTCACGTCACGGCCGAGCACCTCCGCTGCCCCCGCGGTCGGTGTGATGAGCCCGAGGACCATGCCGATCGTCGTGCTCTTGCCGGCGCCGTTCGGGCCGAGGAGACCGACGACCTCGCCGCGGTGCACCTCGAGGTCGAGTCCATCCACAGCGGTGATCGATCCGAACCGCTTCACGAGGCCCTTGGTGCGTAGGAC
>VBIZ01000034.1 GCA_005880575.1 Chloroflexota bacterium
CCCAACGGGAGCGCAGACGAGCGGGCGCATCGGCGAACCAACCTTCCCGGACCACGTGGCCCTCGAGCTCGTCTTGGACGAGATCCTCGGCGACGAAGAACCGCGGCTCGAGAGCCGCGAGCTCGACGATCTTCCCGTGCGCGAACAGCCCGGCGAGTGTCTTGCGCTCGTATTCGTGGAGCTCGACGGTCGAAGCATCGGTTCGTTCGAGAACCCACGTCGGCGGACCGTTCTCTTCCAGTCGCTCCTCGATCCGAATGAAGCCCCGCAGCGTGAGATCGACCACGGTCGCGATCACGTCGCGACGGCTCGGCTTCCCCCGAAGAAGAGCGTCCGCTTCGGCTGGGCGCAGGTCATCCGGCGGCTCGAACTCCGGCACGACCGTGCCGCGTTCTCGAAACACATGCCGCGGACCCCATTGGGACCGGACGATGATCAGACCAACGAGCAGCGTCACCGCGCCCGCGGCGATGTTCTGCGGAGTCGGGCGGAGGTGATCGAGCGGAGCGATCGTCCAGCCCACGGCCGCTCCCACGAAGAGCAGAACGAAAGGCGCGAGAGTCGCCAGATAGATCGCCGCCTCGCGAGGAGTCCACGCAGGCTCGGGTCGGGTCAACGGCGCGACTATACGCACGCCTTCACCGTCGTCCCTAGCATCGCGCGGAGTGGAGCTCAAGTCCGCCGACGTCGTCCTGAGGATCGATCCGGAGGATGGCGGCAGGATCGTCTCGCTCCTCGTCGGCGGCGTCGAGCGGATCCTGCCGAAGGCTCGTGCCAGGGCGACGACGCCTCCTCTCTATTGGGGCTCGTACCCGATGGTCCCCTGGCCCGGCCGCCTCGCGCAGGGCCGCATCCCGACCGACGCCGGAGAGGTTCGACTCGAACCGAACCTTCCGCCATCGGCGATCCACGGGCTCGGTTTCGACAAGCCGTGGGAGGTTCTCGAGCGGACCGATACGGCAGTCACGATGGCGTGCGACATGAGCGGACTCGGATGGCCATTCGGGGGACGCGCGCGGCAGACACTCCAGCTCGGCTCCAGCAGCCTGGATCTCGAGATGGAACTTGGCGAGTACACGCGGGCCGGACCGGCGGGCCTGGGATGGCACCCGTGGTTCGCACGGATGGAGCCAGGCGACGTGGCACTGCGGGTCGACGCCCGCGAGGTGCTCGTCGTCGACGCGGACCTCGTGCCTACGGGCGAAACTCGCCGGGTCACGGCGAGCGAAGATCTGCGCTCGGGTCCGCCGCTCGTCGATCGGCGCCTGGATCACGTCTACGTCGGCGCGAAGAGTCCCGCGGTGGTTCGATGGCCCGACCTCGCGCTGCGGATCGAGTTCGAGCAGGACATGAACACGGTCGTGGTCCACACGCCGGTCGAAGGCGTCTGCGTCGAGCCGCAAACGATGTGGCCGAACGCCCCGCTGCTCGCGGCGCGCGGTGTCTCCGGTACCGGTTTGCGCACGCTCGCGCCAGGCGAGAGTCTTCGCGTGAGCGAACGATGGACCTGGAGGGCGGCATGAGCGGCGACTTCTTCACCGACGTTCCCGCGCGGATCAAATTCGGCGGCCCCGACTCCACCGATCCACTCGCGTACGCCGTCTACCAGCCCGATCGCATGGTGCGCGGAAAACGCATGGCCGATCAGCTCCGGATCGCGGTGTGTCTCTGGCACTCCTTTAACTGGCCCGGTTCCGACGTCTTCGGGGTCGGCACGTTCGACCGGCCCTGGCTCGCGCCCGGCGTCGACCCCAGGACCGCCTCGCAGGCGAAGCTCGATGCGGCGTTCGAGTTCATCGACAAGCTCGGCGTCCCCTTCTTCGCGTTTCACGACCGCGACGTAGCGCCCGAGGGCCGGACCTACGCGGAGACCCGCGCGAATCTCGACGCGAGCGTCGATCGGATCGAGAAACACATGCAGCGCACCGGAGCGCGGCTGCTCTGGGGCACCGCGAACCTGTTCAGCCACCCGCGCTACGCCGCGGGCGCCGCGACGAACCCCGATCCCGGGGTCTTCGCCTACGCCGCCGCGCAGGTCAAGACGATGCTCGAGGTCACGAACCGCCTGAAAGGCGCGAACTACGTGCTCTGGGGCGGACGCGAAGGCTACGAGACGCTCCTCAACACCGACCTCGCACAAGAGGAGGTGCAGTTCGCGCGGTTCCTCGCGATCGTCGCCGAGCACAAACACAAGATCGGCTTCGCCGGCACGCTCCTCATCGAGCCGAAGCCGCAGGAGCCGACGAAGCATCAGTACGACTACGACGCCGCCACGGTCATGGGATTCCTTCAGCGCCACGATCTCGCGGGCGAGTACCGCCTGAACCTCGAAGCAAATCACGCGACCCTCGCGGGTCACAGCTTCCATCACGAGGTCGCGACCGCGATCGCGCTCGGCGGCTTCGGCAGCATCGACGTCAACCGCGGCGATTATCAGAACGGCTGGGACACCGACCAGTTCCCGAATTCGGTCGACGAGGTGGCGCTGGCGGTCTACGAGATCCTGGTCGCCGGTGGATTCACGACGGGCGGATTCAACTTTGATGCGAAGCTTCGTCGGCAGAGCATCAGCCGCACCGACCTCTTCCATGCGCACATCGCCGGCATCGACACGCTCGCGCGGGCGCTGCTCGCCGCCGCCGACATGGTCGAGCACGACACGCTCGCCGCGCCGCGGAAGGAGCGCTACGCCGACTGGTCGAACGAGCTCGGCAAGTCCATCCTCGGAGGTTCCGTGACGCTCGCCGAGCTCGAGCGTGGCATCGCGGCCGGCGAGATCGATCCGAAGCCGAGGTCCGGACAGCAGGAGCTTCTCGAAGGCGCGGTCAACCGCCGCATCTGGAGAGCGGGCTCGTCCTAGCCGTGTAGCTCGGCGAGCTCCTGGCTGGTGAGCTTCGTGGGCGGCTTGCCGAGAATGATCATCCCGAGGACCTCGTCGGTCGTCACGTCGTTCTTGTTGACGGTGCCGACGAGCCTGCCGTGGTACATGACGCTGATGCGCTCGGACAGATCGAACACGTCATGGATGTCGTGGCTCACGAGAAAGATGCCGATCCCCTCGCTCTTGAGCTGCCGGATGAGAGCGTGCACCTGCGCGGTCTCGGCAGGCCCGAGCGCGGCCGTCGGCTCGTCCATGATCAGGGCGCGCGCGTTGAAGTGGATCGCCCGGGCGATCGCCACCGCCTGGCGCTGCCCACCCGATAAGCGAAGCACGGGCGACTTGAAGTTCTTGAAGTTCGGATTGAGCCGGCCGATGACCTTTCGCGTCGCCGACTCCATCGCCGCATCGTTGAGGGTGGCTCCTCCGGTCAGCTCTCGGCCGAGAAAGACATTCGCGGGCGCGTCGAGGTTGTCGGCGAGTGCGAGCGTCTGATAGATCGTCTCGATCCCGAGCGCCTTCGCGTCGCGGGGGTTCGCGATCGTGACCGGCTGACCGTTTACGAGGATCTGGCCCGCGTCAGGGGGTCGCGCTCCCGAGAGCGTGCGCATGAGCGTGGTCTTTCCGGCGCCGTTGCCGCCGACGACACCGACCACTTCGCCCGGGTTTAGATCGATCGTCACGCCGGCGACGGCGCGAACCCCACCGAAGGAGACCTGGACGTTCCGCATCTCGACGATCGGAACACGCTGCACTGGCGCGCTCGGCGTCTCGGTCGGCGTGATCATCAGCTCACCCTCCGGCGGAAAAGGGTGTCCAGGCCGACCGCCACAACCAGCACGATGCCCACCACGATGTCCTGAGTCGGCGAGTCGACGAGCAACAGCACCATCCCTGAGCGTAACGACTGCATCACGACGGCACCGAGGATCGCGCCGGGGACCGTCCCGATGCCGCCAGCGAACGAAGTCCCGCCGATGACCGCGGCCGAAATCACGTCGAGCTCGTTCTGGACACCGAGATTCGTGACCGCGGCGTCGAGACGGGCGGTCTGCACGGCGGCGCTGACCGCGGCGAGGCTTCCCATGAGCGCGAACGTGAGCATGATCGTCCGCCGCACGTTGATTCCGGCGAGGGCGGCCGCGTCGGGGTTGCCACCGATCGCGTACACGTACCGCCCGAAGCGCCGGCGCGTGGCGAGGAACGTCACGACGAGCGTGACGATCAGCATGATCACGACCGGGAACGCGACGCCGGTCGGGATGCCGCCGGGCGGCACGGGAATCCCCTTCTCCGCCGCGACCTGCTCGGCGACGTTGGGCGGGAGCGGGTAGCTGTTTGCGACCCAAACGGTTCCAAGCACGACGCCGCACGTGACCGTGCCGACGAGAAATTCCGCCCACATCGGCCGCACCGGAAAGCCGTAGCGCCGGCGTCGGCGGCGCGCGGCGATCTGCAGAAAGACGATCGCCACACAGATGACCGCGCCCAGGCCCCAGCTCGGCCATTCGCCGAGCGCACCGACTCGGGTCCCTACCACGCCGCCACCGAGCATTTGAAAGGTCGTATCGAGCGGGGCGATCGTCTGTCCTTGCGCGTACCGGAAGATGAGGCCGCGCCAGACCAGGAGGCCGCCGAGCGTGACGATGAACGAGGGCACACCGCCGAACGCGACGATGAAGCCCTGCAGTCCGCCGATCGCGGCGCCGAGTGCGATCCCGACGACGAGCGTGACGATCCAGGTGTACGGCTGCCCGAATCCGAGCCCGAGGCTCTGCGGGATCCAGACCGCCTGGAGCATCGCCATCGTGTAACCGAAGAAGCCAAGCATCGATCCGACCGACAGATCGATGTTGCGGGACACGATGATCAAGACCATGCCCGTGGCCATGATCCCGATCGACGCGCTCTGAACCGAAAGGTTCCAGAGGTTCCGGGGGCTGAGGAAGGTTCCACCCGACAGCACGTCGAAGACGATCCAGATCACCGCAAGCGCCGCGACCAACCCAAGCAGCCGCGTGTCGACCTCGAGGGGACGCAACAGGCCGGCGACGGGTGCGAAGGCAGAGCGAAGCGCGCCGACGAACGAGCGGATCGGCGGGGCGGGTTGGCCCTGCGCGGTCGCCTCGCCGGGAACGGAAACTCCCATCAGCTCGCTGCTTCGACCTCCGTCATGCGCGTGGGTAAAGAAGCGCCCCGCCCCGCGTGAGCGAGGGCGGGGCGCTTTTCGTCACGTGGGTCGCGAGCGCGTCAATTGCAGGCGGTGACTTTACCGGCCGGCACGCCTTGGCACAGATCGGCCTTGGTGATCCAGCCAGCGGTGAGCACGTCGTTCAGGTTGGCGGTCGTGATCGGGTTCGGGGTCAGCAGGATCGAGCTCAGGCTGTTGTTGCCTGGTGTCGTGAACTTTGCGGTACCCGTGACTTTGCTCGGATCCGCGTTCTTGCAAAGCTGCATCGCGGCGTCGCCGGCGGTCTTGCCGAGCAGGCGCGCGTCCTTCCACACGTCGACCGTTTGCTCACCGAGCGCGACTCGGTTGAGGGCGGCTTTGTCGCCGTCCTGGCCGGACACCGGCACCTTGCCGGCGAGGCCCTGCGCCCTGAGCGCGGCGATCACACCACCCGCCATGCCGTCGTTCTCCGACAGCACCGCGTCGATCTTGTTGTTGTTCGCCGTCAGGATCTGCTCCATCTCGGTCTGTGCCTTCGCTGGGTCCCAGTTGTCCGTGTATTGCTCCGCCCCTTGGGGGATCTTGATGTCGCCTGACTTCACCGCGGCGCCGATGACCTGCTCCATCCCGCTGCGGAGGAAGTCGGCGTTCGCGTCTGCCTTGTTGCCCTTGATGACCGCGTAGGTCCCCTTGGGCTTCGCGGCGAAGACAGCCTGCGCCTCGAGCTTGCCGACGAGGACGTTGTCGAAGGTGATGTAGAGAGCCTTCGGGTCCTCGATGAGGCGGTCGTACGCGATGACCGGAACGCCGTTCTGGATTGCCTTTGCGACGGACGGCTTAATCGCCGTGCCGTCCTGCGCGAGGATGATGAGGACCTTGGCGCCTTGCGAGATCAGGTTGTCGACGTTGCTGGCCTGAGTCTCGGCCGACGACTTGGCGTCATTGGAAACGTACTTGCCGCCACCCGCGGCGATCGCGGCTTTGATCGCGGGTTCATCCCACTTGGCCCAACGCTCTTCCTGATAGTTGTTCCACGAGACTCCAACGGTGCACGCCGCGGCGGCGACCGTCGGTGAGCTGGATGCAGACGGAGCCGTTGTTGGGCTGCTCCCACTGCCACCACCTCCCCCGCAGGCCGAAACGATCAACGTGAACCCAGTCGCGAGCACAGCTAACTCTCTACGCATCGGGTAGCTTTCTCCTTCCCCCTTGGGCGCCGACGCTGAGCGTGGCGCGCGTGCCACGCTAGCACCCCTCTCTAAGAGATTCGAGTGGTCAGACCGCACACGCGCGTGTGTTTTCGCGCGACCATCTGGGCATGGACCACCGGCGCTCCCTCGCGATCGGCGTCGTCGCGCTCGCGATCGTCGGCGCGGCCCTCGTGCCGGACATGGCCGGGAGTGCGGGAAGCCGTCGTCCGGCGGTCGCGCTCGGGCCGCCCCTGTTCGTCGAAGAGACGGCGAGCGCCGGCATCGACCACGTCTATGACGGCGGGTTCGAATATGCGGTCGGCGGAGGCGTCGCGGCGCTCGACTGCAACGGGGACGGGAAAGCCGACCTGTACCTCGCCGGCGGCCGCAGGCCCGCGGCCCTCTACCGGAACGACAGCGCGACAGGCGGCGCCTTTCGTTTCACGAGGCTTCCCGACCCGGCGACCGATCTGGCAGGCGCCATCGGCGCCTACCCGATCGATATCGACGGTGACGGGATCTCCGATCTCGTCGTGCTCCGGAATGGCGAGAACGTTCTCCTCCGCGGCCTCGGTGGCTGCCGGTTCGAGCGCGCGAACGAGCGCTGGGGATTCGACGGCGGCTCGCAGGTCACGACCGCGTTCAGCGCGATGTGGGAGCCCGATGCGAGCCTGCCGACGCTCGCGCTCGGGAGATACACAAATCCCACGAGCAACGACCCACACCATCTCTGCTTCGACAACGAGCTCGTCCGCCCGTCGCCTGGAACCGTGATGTTCGGACGGCCACTGCCGCTCCGGCCGAGCTGGTGCGCCCTCTCGATGCTCTTCAGCGACTGGAGCCGTGGCGGCCGGATGGACCTGCGCGTGAGCAACGACCAGCACTATTACCTGCCGACCGAAGGACAGGAGCAGCTCTGGCGCGTCCCACCAGGCCAGACGCCTTCGCTCTACACGGCGAACGACGGTTGGGCGAATGTCCAAGTCCAGGGGATGGGCATCGCGAGCTATGACCTCAACGGCGACGGCTACCCCGAGGTCTTCCTCACGAGCCAGGCCGACAACAAGCTGCAGACGCTCGCGGCCGGACCTTCACAGCCGACCTATCGCGACATCGGCCTGCGGCGCGGAGTGAACGCGGCACAACCCTTCGCCGGCGGCGATCGGCGGCCTTCCACGGCATGGCACGACGAGTTTGCCGACGTGAACAACGACGGGTTCGTCGATCTCTTCGTCTCCAAGGGAAACGTTTCCGATCAGATCGAGTACGCGCAGAAGGACCCGAGCGATCTTCTTCTCGGTCAGCAGGACGGCACGTTCCGCGAGGTGGCTGATGCGGCCGGCATCCTCACGTTCGACCGCGCGCGCGGAGCGGCGCTCGCCGACTTCAACCTTGACGGCATGCTCGACCTCGTGGTGGCGAGCTATGGCACGCCGGTGCGGATCTGGCGGAACGTCGGCGCCGGAGACGCGTCGCATCCTCGCGCGATGGGTAATTGGCTCGCGTTGAGCGTCGGACAGGCCGGACCGAACCGGAACGCGGTCGGCGCGTGGGTCGAGGTCCGCGTCGGGGATCGCGTCGCGCGGCGCGAGGTCACGATCGGCGGCGGCCACGCCGGAGGGCAGCTCGGCTGGATCCACTTCGGAGTTGGCGACGCGTCAGCAGCCGATGTTCGGGTGCTGTGGCCTGGTGGCGAGACGGGTCCGTGGCAACACGTCGCGGCGAACGAGCTCACCGTCCTCACGCGGGGTATCCCGGAGGCACGCCGATGGGCGCCCGTAGGAGGCTGACCTAGATTGGCTCTCTGGTGAACGCTCGTCCGCTCTCGTCGCGCGCAGCCGTCCGCATCGGCGCGGCCGCGCTCGCTGCCGTGGTCATCGCGAGCGGCGCGGTGCTCGCCATGACGCGTCCCTGGCAAGGCCCGCCGCCCTGTCCACCCGGCGCGTATCACGCGACGGCGTCGGTCGCGCGACGCTGGGACGATGCGTTGCTCGACGCGATCCGTCGCGCGCTGCCGAATCCGCCCGTCCACGCACGCAATCTGTTCCATGTATCGGTGGCGATGTGGGACGCGTGGGCCGCGTACGACCCGACGGCCTCGGGATACCTCTTTAAGGAGAAGCTCCAGGTCGGTCCGTGCGAGGTCGGCGCGGCTCGGAACGAGGCCATCAGCTATGCCGCGTACCGAGTCCTGAGCGCGCGCTTCCTCAAGGCGGTCGGAGCGGATCAGACCCTGTCGGAGTTCGCCGACCTCATGGATGAGCTCTCGTATCCGACCGCCCTGACGACGACGGAGGGCGGCACACCCGCAGCCGTCGGTAACCGCATCGCGAAAGCGGTTCTCGAGTACGGCTTCGCGGACGGCTCGAACGAAGCGAACGGCTATGCGTCGCCCGAGTACGCATCCGTAAACCCGCCGCTCATCGTCGCCCTTCCAGAGATCAGCATCGTCGACCCGAATCGTTGGCAGCCGCTCCAGATCGAATACCTCGTGAGCCAGAACGGCGTCGTGCTGCCGAGCGGCGTGCAGCAGGCGGTCGGTCCGCAGTGGGGACACGTCACGTCCTTCGCGATCCCCTCCGGCGGAGCCTCCGGCGTGCCCATCGATCCGGGCCCGCCGCCGCGGCTCGGGGACCCCGCGACCGATGCGCTTTTCAAGTCACAGGTCGTCGATGTCATCCGGGACAGCAGCGTGCTCGACGCGGCGAGCGACACGATGGTCGACATCTCGCCCTCTGTGATCGGCGGGAACACCCTCGGATCGAACAGCGGTCGCGGGCACGCGACGAATCCGGTCACCGGGCGGCCCTACGCACCCGAAACCGCCCGCGCCAGCGACTTCTATCGGACGATCGCGGAATTCTGGGCGGACGGTCCGAAATCCGAGACGCCGCCCGGCCACTGGAACGTGATCGCGAATGCCGTCTCGGACGCGCTCGAGCCAAACCTGCGTCTCGCTGGCACGGGCCCGGTCGTCGATCGGCTGCAGTGGGACGTGAAGCTCTATCTCGCGCTGAACGGCGCGGTCCACGACGCGGCGATCGCGGCGTGGGGTCTGAAGGGGCGCTATGACGGCGCCCGGCCCATCTCGATGATCCGCTACATGGCGAGCCTCGGTCAGTCCAGCGATCCATCCGTCGCCGCGTACGACAAGGAGGGGTTGCCCCTCGTGCCGGGGCTCATCGAGCTCATCACCAAGGACAAGACCGCAAGCGGTGGCCCGATGGCCACGCTGGGGGGAAATGAGGGCAAGGTCGCGGTCCGCGCATGGCAGCGCAATAACACGGAGGGGCCGGGTGGCTCGCGTGTCGAGTGGATCCTGGGAACGACGTGGATGCCCTACCAGCTGGCGACGTTCGTGACGCCCTCCTTCCAGGGTTACGTCTCAGGGCACAGCACGTTCAGCCGGGCCGCAGCGGAGGTTCTCACCGGAATCACCGGCAGCGAATACTTCCCCGGCGGTCTTTCGGAGTGGACCGTCAAGGCCGGATCGTTCCGGATCGACGCTGGACCGAGCGCCGACATCGCGCTCCAGTGGGCGACGTACTACGACGCCGCCGATCAGGCCGGCCAATCGCGCCTCTTCGGCGGGATCCACGTTCAGGCGGACGACTTCACCGGCCGCGTGCTCGGCTCGACCTGCGGCAAGGACGCGTGGGCCTTCGCGCAGCGCCTCTACACCGGCCGGTAGCGCAGGCGAATGCGCCGGGTCTTTCTCGGCATCGATTGCGGCACGCAGTCCACAAAGGTCGTCCTTCGCGATCACGCGACGGGCGAGATCATGGCCGTGGGTCGCGCGCCGCACGAGCTCGTGGAGCGCGATGACGGAACGCGCGAGCAGGACCCGGCATGGTGGATCGACGCGCTGTGCATCGCTGTGCGCGACGCCGCCCGCGGCGCGCGACTCGAGATCGGTGGCATCGGCGTTTCCGGGCAGCAACATGGTCTGGTCTGCCTCGACGTTGACGATCGACCCGTCCGCGCGGCCAAGCTCTGGAACGACACGACGACCGCCGCGGAGTGCGATGAGCTGACGCGCAAGCTCGGCGGGACGCGACGCGTCCTCGAGCTCGTCGGCAACCTGATCTTTCCGGGCTACACCGCGCCGAAGATCGCGTGGCTCGCCGCGCACGAACCGGACGCGTACGCGCGGACCGCGCGTATGTGTCTGCCGCACGACTACCTGAATCTCTGGCTGACCGGCCGGTTCGTGACCGAGCACGGCGACGCCTCGGGCACCGCGTACTTCGACATCCGGAACCGCCGGTACAGCGACGTGGTGCTGGCCGCGATCGATGACCGGCGCGATTGGAAACGGACGCTCCCACCGATCGCGCCGTCGATCAGCGTGATCGGCGAGCTGCGCCGCGAGGCTGCCGAGGCGCTCGGGCTCGACGTCGGACTTCCGGTGAGCGCCGGCGGAGGCGACAACATGTGCGCCGCGATCGGCTGCGACATCGTCGCTGAAGGTCCGGTCGCCGTGAGCCTCGGCACATCCGGCACGGCGTTCGCGTACCGCGCCGAGCCTGCGGTCGATCCGCTCGGCGAGGCCGCGGCATTCTGCGACTCGACCGGCGGCTGGCTTCCCCTTGCGGCCACGCTGAATTGCACGAGCGCGACGGAATGGGCGCGCGAGCTGTTCGCGATGGATTACGCGGAGGCGGACGCCGCGATCGCGGAACGCGGTGCGTCCGGGCCGGTCTTCCTTCCTTATCTATCGGGCGAGCGGACGCCGAACCGACCGGAGGCCGCGGGTATTTTCGCCGGCCTCCGTCATAGTCACGGCCGCGAGGCGATCGTTCGGGCGGTGTTCGAAGGGGTGACGTTCGGACTCGCCTACGGGCTCGACGCATTGCGTCGCTCGGGCGTGGCTCCTACTGAGGTGACGCTTGTCGGAGGCGGCTCAGCCTCCGACGCCTGGGCCCAGCTCTGCGCCGATGTGTTCGAGCTGCAGGTGACGCGCCCGGCGATCGTCGAGGCCGCGGCTTCGGGCGCGGCACGCCAAGTTCAATGGGCAGTCGACGGGAAGCGGCCGCCGCTTGCACGGACTTCTTCGCGACGCTTCGAGCCGCGCCCACGACCGGAGCTGCGCCAAACCGCCGAGCGAATCGCAAAACTACGCGAGATCGCCGGAGCGAATCGGCTGTAAGCGCGCGGCGCGGGTGGCACGGCGCAGGGGATCGCTCGCGACGCGCGGGTGCCCCGGGGACCCGGCTCCGCGGCCGCGAAGCGTGCCGCGGGGTGCCGGGGAGGGTGCGCGGAGCGAGCGATCCCCGGAGCCGCTTCGCGGTCAGGGGCCCCTGCCCCTGGGACAGGACCCGCGCCCGGCAGATCTAGCTGGTGCGCTCTAGCGCGAACGCCTTTCGAACGATTCGCTTCAGCGCTGGACGCTCGGCATCGGTAGGCGTCCGAAGTCGGGTGAAGCGCGCGTCCTTGCCGCTGCCCTCGAGCAGGCCGCTTCCATCGTCGAGCTCGCGGCCGCGGTAGAAGAAGATCGTCGCGTACGTCGAGAAGGTCCCGATGCCCGCGACGTAGTCCTCACCGAGCGAATACCGTGCGAGCTTCCACATGGCACTCTTCGAGCGTGGCGGGTTGCTCTGGTAGGCGATCTCCCTCGCGTTCGGCGCGATCGCCTTCATCATCCGTCTAGCTGCATTGACCGTCGGGCGCACCGCGTTGGGCACTCTTTTCAGCTGCCCGGCGACTGTTACGGCGGTATCTGCCATGACCTCCCCCTTTGCAAAAGAAGTCTAGATTTGCGCCGCCATGGCGATCGTTCCACTCGATAGTCGACAGGCGTCCATAACGCGTCTGCTCCTGACCGAGGCGCGGCCGTCCACTGTGGAGGCGATCGCCGGCGAGCTCAACCTGTCGGGTCGCATCGTTCGGTACAACCTCGCGTCGATCGACACGTTCCTCCGTCCGGAGGGCCTTCGGGTGATGCGGCGGCGTGGCGTGGGTGTCTGGGTCGCGGGGGACGAAGAACGGCGGCGTGCGCTTCTTGTGAACCTCGGATCGGTCGCGGGCCCGCGTGTCCTTGATAGCGAAGACCGGAAGCTCCGTGTCCTCGCGGCGCTTCTCGACGCGTCTCCCCGTCCCGTCCACATCGCCGACCTCGAGGTCGCGCTCGGCGCGTCGCGACCGACGGTACGGCGGGACGTTCGAGCGGCGGAGACCTGGCTCGAAGGACACCACCTTCACCTGCAGCGCCTTCCCGGTGTGGGCATCGCCGTTCGCGGGAGCGAGATCGACATCCGCAAGGGGCTGCTGTCGCTCGTCCTCGAGGCGGTGCCCGCCGAGCAGCTCCTCCTCGAGATGGAGATCGCGAGCGACGTCTGCGCGCTGGGCACCGAGAGCCTCGGCCTCGGCGAGCTCGCCGCACGGCTCGACCTACCGACGCATCGGAAGATCCTGACCGAGCAGCTTCTCCTGCCCGACGACAACGCGCCGATGGCGATGGTGGCCACCCTTTATCTCGCGATCGTGAGCCGGCGGGTCCGCGCCGGGCGTCAGGCCGAGATGCAGAGTGGCCAGCTGCGTTCGCTGATCGATCACCCGGTCGCGGCGGCCGCCGCGCGGATCGCCACGGCGGTCGAGGCGAAGGCCGGCCTCACGCTCGGCGATGCCGACGTCGCCGCGATCACCGAGTTCCTCCTCGGGTTCGTCGAGCTCGTCGACGCGAGCCTCGCTCCGCAGCAGGACGACCAGGCGGTGATCGACCATCTCGTCGCGGAAGCCGCCTCGCGACTTCATCCGTCGCTCGCGGAGGATGTTCAGCTCCGCCGGAGCCTCGGCGAGCACCTCCGCCGCCTCCGCGTCAGGCTGCGATACGGCCTCCCCGTCTCGAACCCTCTCGATCACGAAGTGCGCGAGCGGTATCCCGACGTGTATCGCGTCGCGACCGAGATCGTCGCCGCGCTCCACCCGATCGGCGACGCCGTCGTACCGCACGAAGAGGTTGGCTTCCTCACGATGTACCTGGCTGGCTCTCTCGAACGGAACCGCCTCCGACCGAAGGTGCGGATCACGGTCGTCTGCCCGGCCGGCATGGCCACGGCGTGGATCCTCGTCTCGCGCCTTTCCGCGGAGTTCCCGAACGTGGAGATCACGCGGGTGGTCTCGAAAACCGCGTTCGAGGAGGATCTGCGCGAGGGCTCCTCGGACCTTGTGGTCAGCACAGTCCCCCTGGACGAGCAGCCAGGCGCCGTCCAATCCGTTGTCGTCAGCCCGCTGCTGCGGGAGCGGGACCTCCGGCGACTCGCCCGGATCCTCGGAGAACCGGCGCACTGATCGGCGCGAGCCGGATTGTCACAACTCCCTCGCGACAGATTGGCACTTGCGACAGATGCCGCCCGCTTCGATGATGCCGCCCGTTTTCCATTAGGAGGGGGTGGCAACCTGTGCAGGAGCGAATTCAGCGCTTCGGCGGCAACCTGGCGGCCATGGTCATTCCCAATATCGGGGCATTCATCGCCTGGGGACTGATCACCGCGTTCTTCATCCCAACGGGCTGGATCCCGAACGAGACGATCGCGAAGCTCGTCGGTCCGATGATCACATTCCTGCTCCCGCTGCTCATCGGGTACACCGGCGGGAAGCTCGTCTACGGGCACCGCGGTGGTGTCGTCGGGGCCATCGTGACGGCCGGCATCATCATCGGATCCTCGGTCCCGATGTTCCTCGGGGCCATGATCGTCGGACCGCTCGGCGGCTACCTGATCAAGATGTTCGACCGGGCGATCGAAGGAAAGATCCCGTCGGGCTTCGAGATGCTCACGAACAACTTCTCGGCCGGCATCCTCGGCGCGATCCTCGCCGTGGTCGGCCTGCTCGCGATCGGACCCGTGCTCGACGCGTTCTCAAACGCGCTTGGCAACTTCGTGCACGCGCTCATCAACGCGGGCTTGCTCCCGGTCGCCGACATTCCAATCGAGGTCGCCAAGGTCCTGTTTTTGAACAACGCCATCAACCACGGCGTCCTGGCGCCGCTCGGCGTGATCGACGCCGCCAAGAACGGACGCGCGATCGAATTCCTTCTGGAAACGAACCCGGGCCCGGGCCTCGGACTGCTGCTTTCGTTCGCCCTGTTCGGCAAGGGCGCCGCGAAGCTGTCCGCTCCCGGCGCGATCGTCATCCACTTCTTCGGTGGGATCCACGAGATCTACTTCCCGTACGTGCTTTCGAACCCGATCATGATCGTCGCGATGTGGGCCGGCGGCATCACCGCCGACATCATCTTCGTTGCTACCAACGCCGGTCTGGTCGCGACTCCATCACCGGGCAGCATCTTCGCCTACCTCGCGGTCACGCCACCCGGTCAGCACTTCGGCGTATTCCTCGGAGTCTTTGCCGCTGCGGGGGTCTCGTTCGCGGTCGGATCGATGCTTCTGCGCCTCTTCCCGGCCAAGGAGGAGGAGACCGATACTCCCGCCCCGCAAAGCCAGACGTCGAGCAGGACCCCAGCGCCCGCGTAGCCTCCTTCATCGACGCGAGTCCACCGACCGGTCGCACCGGCCGGTCGGTGGACAGGGAAGGTGTGTCATGGTCACGAAGCGCGCCGACGAGGTGAAGCTCGTCGTATTCGTCTGCGAAGCCGGGATGGGTTCGAGTCTGATCGGCGCGAACCAGCTCAAGAAGCGAGTCAAGGACGCGGGTCTCGACGTCAAGGTCATTCATTCGCCTGTGAACGAGATCCCACCGAACACGGACGTCGTCGTCTCTCACGAGGGTCTAGCCGAACGCGCACGCAAGGTCGCGCCGACGGCCGTGGTGCTCACGTTCCGCAATTTCATGAACAACACCGCCTCCGATCAGCTGCTGCGCAGCCTGGTCGCGGGCGAGCAGATCACCGCCGACGCCGGAAAGCCCACGTGACGACGGAAGTCCTCGCGGAATCCGCCGTCGTGGTGGGCGCCACCGCGCCGGATCAGGGATCCGCGATCGATCTCGTGGGCTCGATCCTCGTCGCGCAGGGCTGCGCGACGAATGACTACGTCGTCCAGATGCGCGAGCGCGAGAAGATCGTCTCGACGTATCTCGGGAATGGAATCGCCTTGCCGCACGGGACGAACGAGTCGAAGAGCTCCGTGCTGCGCACGGGCCTGGCGGTCGCCCAGTTCCCCGACGGCGTGCTGTGGGGAGAGGAGCGCGCGCACCTCGTGATCGGGCTCGCCGCGACGTCGGAGGAGCATCTCCAGGTGCTCGCTCGCCTCGCGACCATCCTCGGTGACGAGGAGCTCTGCCGCAGGCTCGGTAGCACCCTCGATGCCGCGGAGATCCACCGGACCCTCACCGCTGCCGATGGCGATGCCCCGCCCACGAACGGGCATCCGGCGCGGAGCGACGACGTGAACCTCGACATCCGCATCACCAACCCAGCGGGGCTTCACGCGCGGCCCGCGGCGATCGTCGTCGATCGCGCGCGGTCCTTCCAGGCGGAGATCGCGATCCAGGCCAATGGACGGCGCGCAAACGCGCGCAGCATCACCGCCCTCCTGGGCCTCGGCGCCGCGGTCGGCGACGAGGTGCGTATCGTCGCTCGTGGTAGCGACGCCCAGAGCGCGGCCAACGCCGTCGCCGCGATCCTCACGGGCAGCACCGAGGTGTGATGTGGCTCGTCTCGACCGCGACGCCATCCTGAGCGCGATCACCGACTCGCTGCACGCCGCGCCGGATCCGGAGGGACTCGCGGATGTGGTGGCGGCGCAGGGACACATCAACATCGCCGCGACCGGCGCGGACATCGGCCCGGCGATCAAGCGACTTGCACCGCTCCCGGGTTATCGCTGGGTCGTGATAAACCCAGGCGACCTTTTCACGGCGAGCCCGCTGACGATCGGCACAAAGGTCGGGATCATGGATCCGAGCGGCCGCGTGCTGAAGAACGCGGACCTGCCTCGACCGAAATGAGCTCCGCCGACGAGACTTACCAGACCTACCACCGGGTGCCATCGGCAATTCCAAGCCGGACCCTCGCGTGGAACGTCTACGGAAAAGGCGTCGAGAGCGTCGGTCGCGATGGCCGGCCCGAATGGGTCGACGTTGGGCGCCCGTCCGCCGATCAGCTCCTCGTGCGCGTCGACGCGGTCGGCCTCTGCTTCTCGGACATCAAGCTGATCCGGCTTGGCGGCGAGCATCCCAAGCTGTACGGCCGCAACCTCGCGACAGACCCGACGCGGCTCGGGCACGAGACCGCGGTGACCGTGATGGCCGTCGGCGCCGACCTCGCCGACGGCTTCCACCCCGGACAGCGGCTCGCGATCCAGCCGGACATCTACGTGAAAGGCCGGAGCACCGCGTACGGGTACACGATCCCCGGAGGCCTCATCGGCTACCACCTCATCGGGCCCGAGGTGCTCGCGGCGGACGATGGCGCCTACGTCGTGGAGGTCGACGACCGGCTGGGGTACGCCGAGACCGCGCTCACCGAGCCGTGGGCGTGCGTCGAAGCCGCGTACAGCCAGCGTCGGCGGCTTGAGCCGCTCCGCGGCGGACGTGCCTGGGTGATCGGCCATCCCGATGACCATCGTTCGTACGAGTTCGGCGCAGCGCTCGGGGACGCGCGCGAGATCGTTGTTTCAGGACTGCGTGACGATCTCGCGGCCGCGCTGCGAGCGAGCGCGCCCACCGCCGCGATCTCCGCCGTCGCCGAAGCCGAGGTCCGCGGCCCGTTCGATGACATCGTTGTTCTCGATCCGCGTTCGGGCACGCTCGTGGCGCGCGCGAGCGACGCGCTCGCGTTCGGGGGCGTGCTGAACCTCGTCGGCGACAAAGCGCTCGACGGCCCGAGCGACATCGACGTCGGACGGATCCACTACCACTACACCGCCTACGTCGGTACCACGGGCCCGCTCGTGTCGGCGGCGTACGGCGAGCGCCGCAATCGTGCCGAGCTTCGACCGGGTGGCGTGGCCCTGTTCGTCGGCGCGGCGGGTCCGATGGGACAGATGCACCTGGAGCGCGCGCTGAAGACGCCGAACGGTCCGAAAACGGTGATCGGTGCCGACCTCGACGCGGATCGCCTCGCCGTCGCGCGGGCGCGGCTCGCACCGGTCGCGACCGAGTTCGGCCGGCGGCTCGTGATGATCGAGAGCGCGAGCGAGGAGGAGCTCGCGACCCTCGTGGCGAACGAGACCGGCGGCCGCGGCGCCGACGACATCATCGTGACCGCGCCGACCGCGGCGGCCGTGACACAGGCGGCACGGCTACTGGCGGGAGACGGGATGCTCGTCCTGTTCGCAGGCCTGCCCGTCGGAACGCGCGCGAGCCTCGACCTCTCGCGGGTCTTCCTCTCCGGCGCGCAGTACACCGGCACCTCCGGCTCGCGCATCGCCGACCAGGCGCTCGTGGTCCGAAAGACGCTCGCGGGCCAGCTGTCGCCGGGCCACGCGCTCGCGGCGGTCGGCGGCATGGAGGCCGCGGCCGACGGACTGCGCGCGCTGATGGAGGGCCGGTTCGCCGGCAAGATCGTGATCTTCCCGCACCTGGAGAATCTTCCGCTCACCGCCGTGGCGGACCTCGCGGACGCCGACCCCGAGCTCGGTGCGGCTCTCGGCAGCGGCGGCACCTGGAACGCCGACGCGGAGGCGGTCCTCTTCGCGCACCACCTCGCGACACCCACGCTTGCGCGGCCGTGATCGTGACGGTCACGCCGAACCCGAGCATCGACCGCACGATCCAGATCGATCGGCTCGACCGCGGCAAGGTGATCCGCGCGCGAGCCGCGACGTCGGAGGCGGCGGGTAAGGGCCTCAACGTCTCGCTCGCGCTCGCGACCGAGGGCATCGACACGGCCGCGGTCCTTCCGCTCGCCGCCGAGTCCGCGACCGTGTATCTGCGCCTGCTCGCCGACGCCGTGCCCCTCACCGCGGTGCCGGTCAAAGGCGCGACGAGAGTGAATGTGAGCCTCGTCGAACCGGACGGCACGGTGACGAAGGTGAACGAGCCCGGCCCGCAGCTCGAGCCGGACGACGTCGACGCGATACTCGCGGCAGCTTCCGCGGCCGCCGGACCCGGCTGGATCGTCGGCTGCGGATCGCTGCCGCCGGGCGCGCCGGTCGACTTCTACGCGCGCCTTGCCGCACTGGCGAGGCCGGGGCGTCGGGTCGCCGTCGATACGAGCGGCGAGGCGTTGAGCGCGGCGGTCTGCGCGGGAGCGGCCCTGGTCAAACCGAATACCGCCGAGCTCGAGGAGCTCGTCGGGCGACCGCTCCCGACGATCGGCGAGGTCGTCGCGGCCGCGCGCGAGGTCGTCGAACGCGGATGCCACTCCGTCCTCGTGAGCCTCGGCCCTGACGGCGCGCTGCTCGTCGACGCGCGGACCGCATCGCACGCCGATGCCTCGGTCGACGACGTGGTGAACACGGTCGGCGCGGGCGACGCCCTGCTTGCCGGATTCCTCGCGGCCGGTGGCGAGCAAGAAGCGCTCGGCATCGCGGTCGCGTGGTCCCTCGCGGCGATCCGTTCGCCGGGAACGCGGATGCGAGCGGTGACGACGGCCGATCGCGGCGCGGTGATCGTCCACCAGCGCATCGATGCGTCACGCCGGCTCCGCTCGTGACCACCGAGAACGCCGTGCGCATCCGCGGTGTCGCCGCGTCTCCCGGCGTCGCGCACGGACCGTGGGTGCGCTACGAGCGAACGGCGCCGGTGTCCAAGGGCCGAGTCGCCGACACCGACGCCGAGGCCGCCAGGCTGCTCGCGGCCGCTGAAGTTGTCGGCAAAGGGTCTGAGCGTCTCGCGGACGAGGTCAGCGCGGCGGGACACGCCGACGAGGCGAAGGTCTTCCTCGCGCACGCGATGATGGCGCGTGATCCCGATCTTCTCGACGCCGCCGTCGCGCGCATCCGTTCGGAACGCATCGACGCGATCGCCG
>VBIZ01000120.1 GCA_005880575.1 Chloroflexota bacterium
GTTCCTCTTGCGCGCGATCGGCGCGTTCCCGGTCCGGCGCGGTGAGGCGGACCGTGGTGCGCTGCGGATGGCGCTCAACGTTATCGCGGCGGGGCAACCACTCGGCTCTTTCGCGGAAGGACACCGCAGCGAATCGGGTCAGCTCATCCGGGGACACCCTGGCGTCGCCTATGTCGCACAGCATTCCGGCGCGGCACTCGTCCCTCTCGCGGTGATCGGGACCAAACGCGCGCGGCTCGGAGCGTTCTGGCGGCGCGACATCCTCATCCGCGTGGGGGAGCCGTTTCGAGCCGCGGACCTCGCCGTGAACGCGCACGACCCGCAGGCGGTCACCGACGCGATCATGCGTCGCGTTGCCGTGCTGATGCCCGAGGAACAACGGGGCGTCTACCGGTAAGAGATCCAGCGACCGGGCGGACAAGGACGACTCCTTTCGACTTGCGAACTCCATCGATTGGTATGGGACGACGGTCCTGAGCTCACTGACATGTTTCCCTCCGCGACCTTGCGATGCGATGCAGTCGCGAAGCCCGATTCAACCTCGAATTTGTTGGCGATTGACCACGCGTTCGCACCCCTACACTTGATCTCGTGGAAGTCCTTCTAGCGCGCGAGAACGGGTTCTGCTTCGGGGTCAAGAAAGCGGTCGAGCTGACCGAGGCAGCCGCCGAAACCGGCCGCGCCGTTTACAACCTTGGACAGGTCGTGCACAACCCGAAGATCAGCGAGCGTCTGGGCTCCCTCGGCGTAAAGGTCATCAAGGACCCGGCCGAAGCCAAGGAAGGCATCGTCGTCATTCGCGCGCATGGCGTTCCACCGGAGATGCGCGCGAAGATCGAGGCACAGGGCCTCGAGTGCATCGACGCGACGTGCTCGCTTGTGCTGCGCGCACAGCGTTTCACGAAGCAGCTGGCCGACGAGGGCTATCGCGTGATCATCCTAGGTACGCCCGAGCATCCCGAGGTCGTCGGTCTGCTCGGCTTCGCGCCGGAGGCCACGGTCGTCGAGACGAAGGAAGAGTGGGAAAAGCTCCCGCGGATGAAGAAGGCCGGCGTCGTGTCGCAATCGACGCAGCCGCCATGGGCCTTCAAGGACCTCGTCTCGCACATCTCGGAGATCGCGCAGGAGACGAAGGTCTTCAACACCGTCTGCCCGGTGACCGTGAAGCGGCAGCACGCCGCGAGCGAGCTTGCCGAGCAGGTGAACACGATCATCGTCGTCGGCGGGAAGAACTCGGCGAACACGCGCGAGCTCGTGAACCTGGCGAAGATGCAGGGCCGCAACGCCTATCACATCGAGCACGCCGACGAGCTTCGCTCGGAGTGGGTACGCGGCGAGGCCCGCGTCGGGCTGATCGGCGGGTGCTCGACGCCGATGGACACGCTGCTCGAGGTCAAGGAACGGGCGGAGAAGCTGGCGGCATAAGCCCCCCAGCGAGTCCCCCAATGCGAGCGCGATCGTTTCTGTCGATATGAAGCGCACCGCCTTGTCCGCCGTCATCGCAGTGGTGGTCGTCTCGTCATGCGGATCGGCCGGTGAGCCGAGCCTTCCAACGTCCTCGCCCTCGTCGGCGGTCACGCTGCCGACTTCGTCGCCGTCCGCGGCGCCTTCTCCCGTCACCTACCCACCGAGCGCGGTGCGGGTCGTCGTAAATGGGGTCGAACGCCCCTACGGGACCGCGATCGCGGTTGACGGCGTTGGAGGAACGAAAGTCAGCCTGACGTTCCCCTTCTCCGTCGAGCGATCATCGGTCGACCGCTGGCTGCCGAGGATGGGGTCGCCCTCCTGGGTCGATGACCGGACCGTAAACCTGACATTCGCGGAGACCGAGCCGAATCCAGGGTTCAAGATCCCGCAGATCATCTCGACGGACGGCCTCAGCTCGATCGACCTGCTCATCGTCGCGCTGCGCTATCTACCGTCTTTGACCTTGAGCGTGTACTCGATCGACGGTGCGACCGCGCCATCGGGACCGAGGGCGTCGGGGTCATGGCGCGTCCCTGGAGGGCCGGTTTTCGCTATTTCTCCCGAGGTGTCGCGGGTGCTCTTCTATCCGGTCATCGCCGGATCCGATGCCGCCCACGTGTTCGATCTCGCCACCCGGACCTCGATGGAGCTCAAGCTCCCCACAGACTCCGCGCCGTATGTCGCGGGTAGTTGGCTCCCCGATGGTCGCGTCCTTCTCATCGGTAACGCGCTCTGGCTTGGCCGGCCGGATAAGCCGCTCGCGCGAGTCGCCAACCTCGCCCAGGTTCAGCCCCTGAATGCCGCGCCGTCGCCGGGTGGGACCTACGTGGCGGTCGCTGGGGCGCAGGCGGTTTGGCTGTTCGACCTCCGTGATGGCTCAGCGCGAGTTCTGCCCGGTTCGTCGGGCGGCTGCGGGAGGGGATTCGCATGGTCTCAGGACGAGCACCTGCTCGCGTGGATTGACTGCGCGACGTTATCGGTGCGCGTCACGGACGCGGTCACGAACCGGATCGTTCGCATCATCGACGGAGTCGCGAATGCGCTCTCCGGCTTGCCGACCGGTGACTTCATCGTCACCCGCGACTCGGGCCAGCAGGGCGAGGGCGCGCGAAGCCTGGGTGTCGTCTACTCCTTCGGGGGCACGGAGAAAGAGCGATACCTGGGCTACGCGTGGAGCATTTCCGCCGACGGCCGTTATCTCCTCAACATCGGCAGCTGCTGCGCCGGCGGGCCGTCGTCTTCGCTCACGGACCTCGGTACACCGAACGCGCAGCCCATCGGTCTTCCAGGCATCGCCTCCTGGACCGCGGACGGTCGCATCCTCGTCACGAGCTTCAGTAGGAGCTGATGGCTCTGGGTCGGCGCCAGTGCATCCTGAGCATGTTTGCGCTGCTCTTTGGAATTGGCTGCGGGATGCCGCCGGAGATCCAGGGAAAGGCCGGGGGACCGACCACCTCAGTTACCGCCTCTCCCTCGCCGACTATCGCCGACACGCGCAACGGAACCAGCCCGTTGCTCCCGGTGACGGGATTTCCTGGTGTCGAGACGCGTCCCCTCGGAATCGCGCGCGGCGAGCATGTGTTCGTGACGCGCGTCGCACCGAGCTCGTCCTCGGTCCCCTTTGGCGAGCTATGGATCATCCCGCTATCGAACGGCGCGGATGCGCGCGCTCTCGTCAGGTACCCCGGCTACGCGACGCCATGGCTTCCCAGCCGGCTTTCGCCGGACGGTTTGCGCTACGCCTTCGAGCTCGATCGCGGCGACGGGGTGCGCCGCATCGCGATCGCGAACCTCACCGATGGTTCGGTGAAATGGCTGCTCACCGACAACACGTCGAGGAGCGACACGCAGCCTGCTTGGAGTCCGACGGGCGACCGCCTCGGGTTCGTGAGTGACAACGGTTCGACATCGGCCACGGTCCGGATCATCAACGTCGATGGATCGGCCATGCGGCGCCTGGTATCGCTCGCCGACAGCTCTCCCGTCTATATGCATCAGTGGACGGCCGACGGGCGCTTCGTCGCGTTCTACCAAGGCATCGGCTATGACACCGTCGATGTCAGTACCGGGTCGCGCGTTCACATGAACGGCGTCGTGTCGGCGGATGCGTCGTGGCGCGTGCCGTCGCCGCACCTTGTCGCCCACGCCTACACGAGCGTGTCGGCCGGCGATGAACAAACGATCTTCGTAGCCGACGACGCCGCAGGGACGCGCAAGGTCCTCGCGCGCGGTGTCTCGACCAGCGAGTTCTTGAACCAGCCCCACTGGCGTCCCAACGTCGACGAGTTCGTCTATGCGTTCTCTGACTACCCCACTGGGCGCAAGGAGCTGCGTGTGCGATCGCTGTCTGGCGCCGAGCGCAAATTGCCGGTAACCGGCGCATCGCCCACGTGGAGCAGCGATGGTTCGGCCATCGTGTACATGCACGAGGAGGAGGTCCAGCTGCCCGGTACGGGCGAAGGTGCGCAGAGCGCCCTCGTGTTGGCTGAGATCCGGGTGATCGATGCGGACGGTACCGGAGACAGGCTCCTCTACCGCAGCGCGGCGACGGATGGCCCCCTCCCGCCGAATTGGTGTGTGTGCAACGACGCGATCGCGACGCGACGGCTCTAAGGCGACCCGCTGCGGAGCGAGCCCCCAAGCGTGTCCCCCAATCGCAGCGCAACCATTGGCGCATGCTCATCTCGATCGGGATCGCGCTGATCCTCGCGGGTATCGCGATCTTGCGCGTGCCGTCACGCACCGCGGCCTTTCCGGAACAACCCTGAGACCCGCGGTGCTTGACCGGTCAGGTCATCGCTGATAAGCGAGGTATGCCCACAGCGTGGTTTGCCGAACAGTCCGCCCGCCGATCATGTCGGCTTACCGCGGCGCATGACGACGTTGCCATCGGTCTCGAGCGCGTAGTCGCCGCCTCGCGCGACCGCACGAAGACCCGGAGCCGCGATCAAGACCCTTCGAAGGTCCTTCATGGCCGCGTAGAGGTTCCGCACCGCCTTGTCGCCTTCGCTTTCCGGCCAGAGCCTGTCGGCGAGCTCGTCGCGCGCAACGCCGCTCGGGTACGCCTCGACGAGGAGCCCGAAGAGTCGCCTCAAGACACGCGCACCGGACCGTCGTCGCCAAGCCTCGTCGGGGATTGGCTTTCCCGCGATCGCGATTTCGGCGGCCGTGACTTCGACCTTCGCGTGAGTGACGTCGAGTATCCCCGCCGTCGTTTCGAGCAAGTCCTCGGCACACCGCTCGCCGCCATCGACTCGCGCCGCGCCGACGAGCTCGCGCGCCCACCAGCTTGGCGACACACGCAGCGGGCCGCGCCGGCGTAACGCGCAGGCCTCGCGCGTGGCCGCCTTGGCGCCCTTCGGGGCATTGCCCCTGCGGTATGCAACGGAGCGCCACAACAGAAGCGCGAAAGCCGTCACGATGTCCGACCGTTCGAGGTACCCGTTCGCCAGCTCGCCGAAGAGCTTCGCCGCGTCCAGGTGATCGCCGTCGAGGAGCGTGAAGATCGCATCGAGCGTCGCGAGCGCTTCCGCCTGAGCTTCTCCGGAATTCTTCCGCGCAGACCCCGCGGCGCGATCGGCGGCAGCGCGGTCCTTTCGCTTCAGCGCGAGCCACGACTCGCGGATCCAGCACCAGGCGACGAGGTCCCGCAGTCTGGCCGACTCGCTCTGCTCGCGAGCTTCTCCGATCGCGTGGGTCGCTGCGTCGATGTCGTCGCGCAGCTCGAAGAGGATCGAGCGGTTGTAGATCGCGTACGCGCGCATCAGAGGGATGCCGAGGCGCAAGGCGTCGCGGGCCGCGGCGTCGAGCTCCCGCTCGGCGAGCTCGAAATCGGCGGCGCATATCGCCGCGTAGGCGAGGCCGTTGTGCAACGCGGGCGCAAGCCGGGGGTCGAGGTCATGAGCGCGCAGCGTCTCGAGCGCGTGGCGATACATCGTGAGCGACTCGGCAGGGCTTTGGTGCGCGAGTGCCTCGGCAAGGTTGCGTAGCTCCAGCACGCGGCTCAGCGGACTGAGGGCGGTCCGCGCCTTCGCGATGGCTCGACGGTAGAAGGCGATCGCTTCCGTGCGCTCGCCGCGCCGGTCAGCGATGAGCGCGCGGAGGTGGAGGATGTCGGACGATGGTCGCCGCGAAAACGACTCCGCCCAGGCGATGACCGACTCGGCGGCTTCAGTCCCGCCGTCCTCGAGCAGAACGCAGCCGAGCTCGAACGCGAGGCGCGCGCGGAGCGCCTCGGGCGTGCGCCGCGAGGCCCGCGATTGCGCGCGGGTCAGCCACGCTCGCGCGTCGTCGCGCTCCCCGCGGAGCAGCGCGCGGCGACCGGCGGCGAAGAGGACCCCGACGCTTTCGGTCGAGTCCGTCACACGCGAAAGCAGCGGATCGAGGCGGTCGCTCCCTTTGTCGAGCAAAGCCACGATGCGCGGAAGGTCCGGCGTGAGCGGGCGCTTTCGTGGTGTGGCGGCCACCCTGCGCCGTAGGGTATGCGGATGAGGCGTGATCTCGTCGCCGTCGTGGGTCGCCCGAACGTCGGAAAGTCGACCCTCTTCAATCGCCTCGTCGGTGACCGCATCGCCATCGTCGAAGACGAGCCCGGCACCACCCGCGATCGTCTCTATGCGACGGTCGAGTGGCGAGGCCGCGAGTTCACCCTGGTGGACACCGGCGGTCTCGATGACGGTACGAGCGAGGTCGAGGCGGGCGTCCGCCGGCAGGCCGAAGCCGCGATCGAAGAGGCGGACGTTGTCATGTTCGTGGTCGACGCGCAGTCCGGGATCCTTCCTGTGGAGCACGACGTCGCCGATCGACTGCGCCGCAGCCGCAAGCCCGTGGTGATGGCCGCGAACAAGGCCGAGTCCTGGAAGACCGAGGCGCAGGCGGCCGAGTTCTACGAGCTCGGGCTGGGCGAGCTCCACACGGTGTCGGCGCTCCAAGGAATCGGGACCGGCGATCTCCTCGATGCGGTGGTCGCGAAGCTTCCGCCGCCTGCCGAGGACGAGACCGAGACGGACGAGGCGCGCATCGCGATCGTCGGCCGCCCGAACGTGGGGAAGTCGAGCTTCCTGAATCGCCTCGCCGGCGAGGAGCGCGCCGTCGTGAGCGAAATACCTGGGACCACACGCGACGCGATCGACACGGTCATCGAGCGCGAGGGTCGGCGCATCCGGCTGATCGACACGGCGGGGATCCGGCGCCGCGGGCACATCGACGAGGGCATCGAGAAGTTCGCTCTGTTACGCACAGTGCGCGCGCTCGAGCGGGCCGATGCCGCGATCCTCCTCACCGACGCGACCGAAGGCATAACCGCTCAGGATTTGCACATTGCGGGGTATGCGCTCGAGGCGTATATCGGCCTCGTGCTCGCGGTCAACAAGTGGGATCTCGTCGCCCGCAGCCCCGAGACGACGGCGGCGGTCGAGAGCGAGATCGCGCGCGAGTTTCAGTTCGCGCCCTGGATGGACCACCGCCTCGTCTCGGCGAAGACGGGCCGCGGCGTCGAAGACACGCTGAGCGCCGCGGTGGCGATCGTCGACGAGCGCAAGAAACGGATTTCCACCGCGGACCTGCATCGCCTGCTGACGGAGGCCGTGGCTGCGCACCCGCCCCCGAGCGATCGGAATGGCAAGGAGATACGTTTTCATCACGTGACCCAGGCGAAGGGACCCGCGCCGACGTTCGTGTTCTTCGTCGACCGTCCGGCCGCGGTGCACTTCTCGTACACCCGTTATCTCGAGAACCGGATCCGGGAGCGGTATAGCTTCCACGGCACTCCGATAAAGATCGAGCTGCGCGGAGCACGGGAATGATCGAATCGCCGGCCTCCGCGTTGGCGCTCGTTCTCGTCGGGCTTGTCGGCTACCTCGTGGGGTCGATCTCGAGCGGGTACATCGTCGGACGCATCTATCGGAACGTGGACCTGCGCAACGTGGGCTCCGGCTCGACCGGCGCGACGAACACGTTCCGCACGCTGGGCACCGGCGCTGGGCTGCTCGTCGCGATCTTCGACATCCTCAAGGGATCTCTCGCGGTCGTCTTCGCGCAGCTCGTGTTCCCGGAGGGCAGCGCAGGGCGTCCTCTGGCCGAGGCGGTCGCCGCGGTGTTCGCGGTCACGGGTCACTGCTGGCCGGTCACGCTGCGCGGTCGGGGCGGCCGCGGCGTGGCCACCGGGTTCGGTGCGCTCCTGTTCGTAGCGACTCCCGCATGGGCGACCGCCGTCCTATTCTTCGCGATCGCCCTCGCCCTCACGCGCATGGTGTCTGTGAGCTCACTCGCGTCGGTGATCGGCGCCTTGGTCGGCTATCTCCTCTTCTGCGCCACCGGTTGGCTCCACTTCAACTGGTGGACGTTTCTCTTCATCGTGATCGCGGGCACCGTCGTCTTCGTGCGCCATAAGGCGAACATCGAGCGCATCGTTCGCGGGGTCGAGCCGCGCGTCGGCACCTCATGACGGTAACCGTGCTCCAGGCCGGGTCCTGGGGCACGACCCTCGCGACGATCCTCGCGCGCGACGGCGGGAAGGACGTGATCCTCTGGGCGCGAGACCCGGCGCAGGCGAGGGACATCTCGGCGCGCCGGGAGAACCGCAAGTACCTCGCCGGGATACGCGTACCGGACCGCGTCGAGGTGACCGCCGATCTCGAGCGCGCGCTCGCGTCGGACGACCTCATCGTCGCGGCGCCGAGCCGAGGGGTGCGCGAGCTGCGCGATCGCGTCGCGCCGCTGCTGCGCCCGAGCCACCGCGTGCTCTCCGCGACGAAGGGACTCGCCGAAGACGGCCGGCGCATGAGCCAGATCTGGACGGAAGCGCTCGCGCCGGATCGGGTCGCGGTGCTCTCGGGTCCAAACATCAGCCGCGAGATCGCGGCCGGGCTGCCCGCTCCGACAGTCATCGCGTCGGCAGATCCGGCGACCGCCCGGCATTTTCAGGCGCTCGTCGGCACGCCGATGTTCCGCGTGTATACGAACGCCGATGTCGTCGGGGTCGAGCTCTGCGGCGCGCTCAAGAACATCATCGCTCTGGGTGCGGGCGCGGTCGACGGTATGGGCTACGGCGAGAACGCCAAGGCCGGGTTCGTGACGCGCGGCCTCGCCGAGATCGCGCGGTACGGGTTCGCCGAGGGGGCGAATCCGCTCACCGTGGCCGGACTGGCCGGCTTCGGCGACCTCATCGCGACCTGCACGAGCAAGTTCTCACGTAACCGGACCGCCGGCGAGATGCTCGCCAAAGGCGTTCCCGTGAGCGAGATCGCCCAGCGGCTCGGGGGCCAGGTCGCGGAGGGGATGTCCACGGCCGAGGCGGCCTACCGCGCGGCCCGGAAGCGCAGCGTGGTCATGCCGATCACGGAGCAGACGCATCTCGTGCTCAGCGAAGGCAAGCCCATCCGCGATGCGATGCGCGATCTCATGGACCGGGAGCAGGGCGAGGAGGTCGCCGGCCCGCTCGCCGAGATCTCCCACCTACTTGCTACCTTTGCGGCCGCGCAACGCGAGGGGGAGACCACCGGCTCTAGGCGAACATAGAACTGTGAGGCTCCGTCCGCTCGCCCTCGTCGCCGCTTTGGTCGTCGCGTGCCAGGCGGCGTCACCCTCACCGTCTGTCACCCCATCGGGATCGCCCGGCGGAGCTCGCACGCTCGCGGTGGTGGTGACCGAGGCGGCGGGTGCGCCGGTCGTCGGTGCCGACGTGTGCGCGTTCACGGTCGCGGGAACGCAGGAGCGCTGCGGCGAGACAAGCGCGGCGGGGACCGCGCGGCTCGGGCTTCGTCCCGGCGCCTACCAGCTGATCGTGACGGCGCGGCCCCCCACGCGTCTTGCGCCCGGCAGAACGTGGGCGGACGTGCTCGACGCGGACGCCACGAGCGTCGTCCACCTCGACGCCCATTCGACGATCAAGGGAGTCGTGAGGGACGAGGCCGGCGCCGCGGTCGTGGGCGCCGAGGTGTGCGCGCACCCACCGTCGGCGTCGGCGCCGCCGACCTGTGCGCGAAGTGCAGCCGAGGGGAAGTTCTCGATCGACGTGCGCTCGGATGTCTACAAGCTCGACGTCAGCGGGCCTCCCGGCGGAAAGCTGATCCCGCAGTGGGCCACCGGACGGCTCTCGAGCAGCGATGCAGACCTCGTCGACGTCCGCTCAGCAGACAAGGATGGCATCGCCGTCACGATGGTGAAGGGCGTCCTCCTGACGGGCGTGGTCCGCGGACCGGCCGGTGCGCTCGAAGACGCGCAGATCTGCGTGCGAACCCTCGCCGCGCCTCTGCCCTGGGACTGCGAACGCTCGAAGAAGAACGGTTCGTACCTCGTGCTCGTCGAGCCCGGCCGCTACTTCATGTGGACCGTCCCACCCGACAACACGCGCCTGTTGGCGCAGTGGTACCCGGGCGTGCTCGAGGGCGTGAACACGACGGACATCAACCTGGACGGCGATCGGCGGATCGACGTCGAGCTCGATCCGGGTCCGCAGCTGCACGGCAAGGTCACCACGACGGACGGGACGCCGATCGCCGGGGCTTTCGTCTGCGTCGACACGCCGTTCCCCACCGGCCGCATCTGCCGACCGACATCGGGCGATGGCTCATATCAGGTGACGACGCGGCCGCAGACATACACGGTGCAGGTGCTCGCTCCGGGGAACACCGATCTCATCAGCGAGTACTGGCTTGGTAAACGTACGTGGGTGGACGCGAACGAGGTCAGCCTGGGCAACGCCGACCGCACGCTCGACCTCACCATGCGAAAAGGTGTTCGCGTGACGGGCGTCATCCGCGACACGCGCGGCGTGCCCCTCGAAGGTGCGACGCTCAACTTTAACGACGACCTCGGACCGCTCGCGGCGACCGATACGGACATCAGTGGGACCTATAGCTTGGTCGTGCCGCCGGGCACTTACCAAGTCGAAGTGTTCGCGCCCCGCCGTGGCGAGAGCGGAGCCCTGTTGTCGCAGCCGGCGCGCGAGGTCGTCGTCAAGGATTTCCTCCGGTACGACGTGGTCCTCGAGGATGCCAATCCCTGAGTCGTGCTAAAACGGAGCCGAGCACTCAACAAATTTGGGGGACGATCATGTTCTGGACAAATCTGCTGAAGCCGAGGATCACTGCCTCCGCGCACTGCGATCTGCCGTGCGGCGTGTATGACCCCGAGCAGGCCCGCATCGAGGCGGAGTCCTGCTACAAGATCATCGAGAAGTACAACGCTTCGAACGACGAGCAGTTCAAGACCCGCGCAATCGTCATCAAGGAAGAGCGTGCCGAGCTCGCCAAGCACCACATCGACGTCCTGTGGAGCGACTATTTCAAGCCCGAACACGTCCAGAAGTACCCCGAGATCACCGAGCTCTGCTGGAAGGCGGCGAAGCAGTGTTCGAAGGTCAAAGGCTCGCTGGACCTCGGCGATGCCCGGACGCTGCTCGACATGATCGACAAGATCGCCGACGTCTGGACGAAGGCGGGCGGACCGCAGGCGACCCGCGTTCAGAAGGCGGCCGCAGCCCGAGCCTGATTACCGTGCTTCATCGCGTCGCCGTGACGGGCCGGAGCATGGAGCCCGCGCTCTCGGCGGGCGACTGGATCGTCGTGTCCGAGCTCTCGCGTCCCCCACGGGTGGGGGAGATCGTGCTCGTACGGGACCCGCGCGACCCTGAAAATCTGATGCTGAAACGGGTCACCGCGGTCTACGACGGGCGTTGCACCGTCCTCGGCGATCGCCCCGAAGAGAGCACCGACAGCAGGACGTTCGGCCCGGTCCCGGTGCAGAACGTGGTCGCCCGCGCGCTTTTCCGATACGCGCCTATCGGCCGGATCGGCTGGCTTTGGTGAGACTCGTTTGTAAGATGACCGTGTGGCAATCGTCGTTTGTGCGCGGTGCGGCCAGGAGCGCGAGGGTGCCGGCAAGGTAGGGCTTCCCGGCTCGCTCGGCGCGGACATCGAGGCGCGGATCTGCGCGGAGTGCTGGCAGGAATGGCTCAGTACGCAAATCCGGGTCATCAATCACTATGGCCTGCGGCCCGCTCAAAAAGAGGATCGCGACAAGCTCTACGAGCTCACGCGTGATTTTCTGCAGCTCGGCGTTCCCGCATCGGAGGTTTGATGGAGACCACGATCACGACGACGTCGCCCGGCGATTCGACAAGCTCGAGCGGCGTGTACGTGTACTGCATCATCGAATGCAGCGAGCCCCGGAGCTTCGGCAAGATTGGCATCGGCGGCCGAGGCGATGACGTCTACACGGTCCATTACCGAGACCTGGCGGCCGTCGTGAGCCGCGCGGCGCTTCAGGTCTACGATCCGACCCGCGAGAACGCGCTCACGCACGAGCACGTGAACGAGGTCGTGATGATCGACAACGGCTTCACGCCGGTGCCGATGAGCTTCGGCACGCTCTTCAAGACCGAAGAGGACACCGTCGAGTTCCTCAAGGACACCTACGACGCGCTCCGTGACGTCCTGCAGAAGATGAAGGACAAGCTCGAGTTCGGGTTGAAGGTGAACTGGGATCGCGAGTCCGTTCTCACGGAGATCGAGCAAGAGAACGAGGAGCTGCGGCGGCTCAAGGCCGAGATCGAATCGAATCGGCAGACCTCGACGTACTTCGCGCGCATGCAGCTCGGCCGCCTCGTCGAGCAGGCTCTCGCGGACAAAGCCGATGCGTATGTGCGCGAGATCTACGACGAGCTCCAGGAGGCCGCCATCGCCTCGCGGTCGAACAAGGTGATCGGCGACAAGATGATCATGAATGCCGCCTTTCTGGTCGCGCGGAACAAGCAGGAGCAGTTCGACCAGAAAGTGCACGAGATCGGCAAGCGGTACGAGGGGAAGCTGAACTTCAAGTACACCGGCCCGTGGCCGCCCTACAACTTCGTGACGATCCGTCTTCAGCTCGAGCGCTCGGCCAGCGTGTAGGCCCGATGATCCTGTTCAAGCTCCTCGCGCTCCCGATCACCGCTCCGGCGGCGGGCATCAAATACTGCATCGACAAGGTCGTCGAGTTCGCCGAGCACGAGATGACCGACGACGAGCCGGTGCGCGAGCAGCTTCTCGAGCTCCAGCTCGACCTCGAAGAGGGTCGCGTCACCGAGGACGAATACACCGAGCGCGAGACCGTGCTCCTTGCGCGTCTGCGCGAGGTCCGCGAGTACCGCAAGCAGCTCGCGCGAGAGGCGGCGGAGGCGTCGGCCGCGGCGCAGGGAGAAGAGCGAACAGTCGTCATCGAGGTGCCCGAGGAGCTCGAGTGACCGGCGAGCTCCGCTATCTCTATGCGGTCGCGCGAGCGAATGCGGCGGACGCAGTTTCCCGGGCGCACCTCCGTGGAATCGAGGGCGGCCCGGTCGAAGCGATCGTCGAAGGTGGCCTGCTCGGCGTCACGAACGTCGTGCCCGCTTCCGAGTACGAGGAGCAGCCTTTGAACGAGCGGCTCCAGGATCTGGACTGGCTCGCCCCGCGCGCGGCCGCGCATCAGGAAGTGAATGCCAAGCTGTTGGACCTCGCCGGCGCGGTCATTCCGCTCGCCTTCGGTGCGATCTATCGAGGCACCGACGGCGTCCGGGACCTCCTGCGCGTGCGTGCCGAGGATTTCGCCGATAGGCTCCGCGCCGTCGACGGGCGTGCCGAATGGATCGTCTCGATCGAACGCGAACCATCCACCGCCGTCGCGGGCGACATCGTCCGCGGCCTGGATGCCGATATTGCCGCGGCGCCTCCCGGCCGCGCGTTCCTCCTCGGCAAGCGCCGCGAGGAGGCACTTCGCGATGAGCGGCGCATCCGTGATGCCGCGGTGGCGGAGGAAGCGCGGGCGACGATCGAGGCGATCGCCGAACGCGTGTACCGCGAACCGCTCATCGACGATCCGACGGCCGTCGCGGTCGCGCGCTTCAGCGCTCTCGCGAAGCGCGATCGAGAGATCGAGCTCGGTGATGTCGTCCAGCGGCTCGGTGCGAGCGGAGCGACGGCGGGCTATCGCGTGCGACTCTCGGGTCCGTGGCCGGCATATCGCTTTGGTGGACTTCCGAGCGAGCGCGTCGCATCCGCATGAATGAGCTGACGGCAGAAGATGCATCGCTGCTCGAGCTCGTCGACCGTCTCCTGAACAAAGGCGTCGTTCTCACCGGAGAGGCGACGATCTCCGTCGCCGGCATCGACCTCATCTACCTGGGACTGAACGTCGTGCTGACCGCCGTCGAGACCCTCAACAAGTCTCAGGAGCGCCGGGCCTCATGACGCTCCTCGCACACGCCATCGCCGCGGCGCCTCCGGCCGTGCTCTCGCCGGAAGGTCTCCGCGGCCGACCGCTCGCCTGGTCGGAAGCGTCAGCGGGCCTGGGTCTTTGGAGCACTGAGTGGGCGCCGGACATGAAGCTCGAGCGACCCGACGCGCTCGAGCATCACCGCCTGGTCGAGCGGATCTGCGCGGCCCAGCCGTGCCTACCCGTTCGCTTCGGAACTGCCTTCGCGAGCGTGGACGCGGCACGCGCGTCACTCGACAAACGTTCCGAGGTCCTACACGCGGCCCTGGCGCGAGTCAGCGGCAAGAGCGAGGTCGCACTCACGCTCCTCTGGCGCCGGCGACCAGCCCCCGTGGAGCCGGTCGCGGGTCCGGGCCCGGGACGGCGCTACCTGGAGATGCGCAGGGCAGAGGAGAGCGAGCGTGAAAGCCAGCAGGCACGCGCCGCTTCGCTCGTCGAACGGATCCTCGCCGAGCTTGCGGTCGAGCGACCCCTTGTCTGGCATGAGACGTGCACCAGCCCGAGCGTGGCTGTGTCCTTGGCTGTCCTGGTGCCGACGGAGGAGGCGCTCCAGCGGAAGGCGGATCTCGCCAGGATCGTCGCCGGATTCGACGACGTCACCCCCGTACTGAACGGCCCCTGGCCGCCGTATACCTTCGCGAGGACCGAATGAGCATCGACGCCGAGCTCGACGATCTGCGCCGCGAGGTGGAGCGGCTTCGTGGCATCCTCCCCGAGCGAGTGGACGTGGATCCCGACGGCGTGGAGCACGGGCTCGCCAAGCTCGTCCTCACGCTCGTCGAGTTCCTGCGACAGTTGCTCGAGCGACAGGCAGTGCGGCGGATGGAAGGAGGCACATTGAGCGACGAAGAGGTGGAGCGCATGGGTCTCGCGCTCATGCGGCTCGAACAGAAGGTGCACGAGATGGCGCGCACGTTCGGGATCGACCCATCGGAGTTGAACCTCGAGCTTGGGCCGCTGGGGAGGCTCGTATGAGCATGCAGGCGAGGGGAGTCGCTGTCCCGCGCGAGACGACGACGCTGGCGGATCTTCTCGATCGCGTTCTTGACAAGGGCCTCGTCGTCGCCGGCGACATCTCGGTCTCCCTCGCGAACGTCGAGCTTCTGACCATCCGGATCCGGTTGCTGGTCTGCTCGATCGACAAGGCGGAGCAGATCGGTTTGAACTGGTGGAAGTACGACCGCTCACTCACCGGACGCGACGGGGACGACCAGACGGCGATCGGCCGCTTGGAAAAGCGCATCACGGAGCTCGAGCGCGAGCTCGAGCGAGCACGGAAGCCAGGGAGGTAGGTCATGCCAGTCGAACGTGCACCAGGCGGCACAAGCCTCATCGACGTCCTCGACCGGATCCTCGATAAGGGCATCATCATCGATGCGTGGGTCCGGATCTCACTCGTGGGTATCGACCTCGTCACCGTCGAGGCGCGGGTCGTCGTAGCCTCGATCGACACGTACCTCCGCTACGCGGATGCCCTCGGCCTCATGCCCGCGCAACGCGCTGGGAGCCTCGGCGCGGGCGGCGGGTCGGTCGAGTCCTCGGCCGCCCGTTCGCGTTCGTCGGAGCGTGCTTAACGGACCGATTGGCTCTTCATGGCTGATGTCCTCGAGCGCGCGCGTCGCTCGGCGCCGGTGCGTGACGCGCGCGAGGCGCTGGAGCCGCTGCTGGACGAGCTCATGCGGAGTCTCGGGTTCGAGCGCGCCGCGGTCCTGCTCTACGACGACGACCGTGCGGCTCTCGCTGGAGGGTTCGGGGTTGGCGTCCCGGATGCGATCGTTCGCGAGCTGGTGATCCCGTTCGCGCTTCCGGACGATCCGATCGTAGCCGTGCTGCGCGGCGGTTTGGCGGCGCGGATCCGCGATGCGACCACCGACGAACGTATCTCACCCGCCACCCGGGAGATCCTCGCGAGAGCCAGCCTTGGTCCGGTCGTCGCCGCGCCCCTCCGGAGCACAACGGACCTCAGGGCGACCGGGCAGGACGGCAAGAGCGGCGCGGCAACGCCGGGCTGGGAACATCACGGCCAGTGGGCCGGAGTCGTACTCCTCTCGCGGGCGGCAGGGGTGACCCAGAGCGACGTGGACGCCCTCGTCCCCTTCGCTCGGCAGGCGGAGGAAGCGCTCAGCTTGCAGCGCGATGTCGAGGTGCTGCGCGAGACGAGCGAAGCGCACGCGATTGAGAAGGAATGGCTCTGGTGGATGGTGAACGGTGTCGGTGACGCCGTCCTCGTCACCGACTCGAACAACGACATGGTCCTGCAGAATCGCCGCGCCGAGCTCCTCTTCCGCGCGAGCGACGAGGACAGCGCCGGTAAGCGCCGTGCGGTATGGATGAACAACTTCCTGTTCACGGCCGCGCTTTCGACCTGGAACCTCGAACGCGCCGGCGCGACCACGAGCCGCGAAGTCACCCTCGTCGATCCGATAGAAGGCGACGAGCTCATCTACGAGGTCATCACCACTCCCGCGACGAACTTCAGGGTGGGCATGCGCGGCACGGTCTCGGTGCTCAAGAACGTGACCGACATACGGCACATCGGCGAAGAGCTGGCGCGCGGCCGCCAGCGGCTGCAGAGCGCGGAGGAAGAGATTCGGATCGAGCGCGACCGGCTTGACCTCGTGCTGCGGAATGTGCCGAACCCCATCATCGTGGTCGACAACGACAATCACATCATGTCGATGAACCCGGCCGCCGAGCGGCTCTTCAAGCCCGCATCGGCCACGGCACGCGCCTCGCATACCGCGCTCGCGAACGATGCGCGATTCACCTCGTTCCTTGCGGGTCTTCGCCTCGATCCGGCCATGTCGAAGCGCGGAGAGATCGCCCTGGCCGATCCGCGGAGCGACGACCGTCTCGAGATGGAAGTGAGCGCAACGGAGATCCGCGACGCACGCGGTGCGGTCATGGCCATCGTCTCGGTCATGCAGGACATTGGCCGCCTCCGCGAGCTCGAGCGACGGCGCCTCGAGCAGGTCCTCTTCGACTCGGAGAAGCTCGCGGCGACCGGACGTCTGGCGGCGTCGATCGCGCACGAGATCAACAACCCGCTCGAAGCCGTGCAGAACGCGCTCTACCTCCTGCAGAAGGAGCTCGGCGCGGAGGCGAACAATCGGCAGTATCTCGACATCGCGTCTCGCGAGACGCAGCGGATGTCGCGGATCCTGCGCCAGATGCTCGGCTTCTATCGCCAGCAGGAGGCCATGGCCGAGACCGATCTCAACGCACTCGTAGAGGAGGCCGGCGGTCTCGTCGCGAAGCGGCTCCGCGAGCGCGGGGTCCAGATCGCGAATCAGCTCGATCCGGTGCTGCCGCGGATCCGCGCGTCGGCGGACCAGCTGAAGCAGGTTCTCCTCAACCTCCTGCTCAACGCGGCGGATTCGATGCCAAAGGGCGGGACGATCACGGTCGCGACGCAGGCCGGCGCAGGCGCCGAGACCGAGGTCTTCGGACGCGATGCCGTGCAGATCCAGGTGCGGGACACCGGCGCGGGGATCCCAGACGAGCTCATCGCCCAGATCTTCGAGCCGTTCTTCTCCACCAAGCCAGGGAAGGGGACCGGGCTCGGGCTCTGGGTATCGCAGGGCATCGTGCAGAGCCACGGCGGGACGATGCGCGTGCGCAGCCGCGTGGGACGCGGGACGACGTTCATGATCACGTTGCCGGTCCAGGGACCGCAGAGCGATGTCCGAGCAGTCTAAGGTCCTCGTCGTCGACGACGAAGAGAGCGTCGTCATCACGATCAAGGCGATCCTTCAGCATGACGGCTACGACGTGGCCACGACGACGAGTGGAGTTCAGGCGCGCGCGATGGTGCGCGAGGTGGAGTACGACCTCGTGCTCACCGACCTGCGCCTCGAGGATGGGGACGGCCTCGACGTTCTCAAGGCGGTGCGCGAGAACCACCCGGAGACGATCACGATCATGCTCACCGGATACGCGTCGCTCGAATCGGCGATCCAGGCGCTCCGCGCGGGTGCGTACGACTACCTCGTCAAGCCCAGCGAAGTCGAAGAGCTCCGAAGCACGGTGGCGCGCGGGATCGAGCGCCGGCGCCTCGGGCAGGAGCTGCGCAAGCGCGTCGCCGAGCTGGAGCGGGCGAACCGCGAGATCGCGGATCTCAACTCGTCGCTGCAGCGGCGCATCGACGACGCGACAGCCGAGCTCAAGGAGCGTTACGAGCAGCTGAAAGAGCTCGACCGCATGAAGTCGCAGTTCCTCTCGATCGCGTCACACGAGCTCAAGACGCCGATCACCGCGATGTCCGGATTCCTTCAGGTCGCACTCCGCAGAGTCCGCCGTCTCAGCGAGGGACCCGATGCCGGGGCGGCCGCCGAGGGATTGCGCGGGATCACCGAACAGCTCGAGGTCGTCTATCGGCAGACCACCAAGCTTGCGCGCCTCGTCGACGAGCTGCTCGACGTGTCGCGCATCCAGACCGGCCGCATCGAGTTTCGTTACGGCGATGTCGACATAGCCGAGCTGGCGGACGAGGTCGCGACGCGGATGCAGCTCACGACCACGACGCACAGGATCTCCGTTACTCGCGATTCCGAGAGCGTCGTCACCGCTGACCGCGATCACCTCGAACAGGTGCTCAACAACCTCCTGACGAACGCGATCAAGTACTCGCCGAGCGGCGGCGCGATAACGATCGACGTGCGTCCCGAGCCGGACGGCGGGGTGCTCGTCTCGGTGACGGACGAGGGGATCGGCATCCCCGAGCAGGAGCTCGAAGCGATCTTCGGTCTCTTCTATCGATCGCCGGACCGCGCCGCGCGCGACGCCGCAGGGATGGGTCTCGGTCTCTACATCAGCAAGGAGATCGTCGTGAGGCACGGCGGCCGCATCTGGGCGGAGCGCGGCGCGGCGAAGGGCAGCCGGCTGAATGTGAGCATCCCACGCGTGCCGGTCGGCGCGACGAAGCCCGATGTCGCGCAACCGAGCGGAGCGCGCCGCTAGACTTCATATCGCGATCCGGGGTGTAGGTCAGCTCGGCAGACCGCCTGGATGGGGTCCAGGAAGTCGGCAGTTCGAATCTGCCCACCCCGACATGTCTGGATCGCTTGCGCTCTGAGGTAGCGCAACCCTTTACGGGTTCGAACACATGCTCTAACATGACCCGGTGGAGGGTGAAGAAACGTGGCGCAGTTTCACTCTTCGACTAGTTTGGGCCGCTGGCCTGTTCGATGGGGAGGGTTGCACCAGCGCACGAGACGACCAGCGAAGATCTCATTCCATTCGCGTCCAGGCGTCAGTCGGCCAGTCGTCTCATAGTGCCGACCTGGTTCCTTCGGTACTCGTCCGCTTCCACCGCGCGGTGGGCGGCCTCGGATTCCTGAGCGCGCCGTACTTGGACGAACGAAGCGGAACCTTCGCCTATCAGTGGCGAGCAGGGAGCTTCGAAGAGACGCAGGCGGTGGTCGCGTTGCTATGGGCGAATCTCGGAACGGTCAAGCGTGCCCAGGCCGCCGAGGCATTGGTCCGATTTCGGGGGCAGTACGGGACGATCCGCTCTCGACATCGAACTCCCATCAGAGCGCGACGGCTCAGCCTGTCGCTGCCGGGTCCTGCGGCCTCCACCAAGGAGCAGCGCTTGGCGTGGGCCGCGGGTCTTTTCGACGGCGAAGGCTCGACCGAGCTGCACACTCGTCGGACTCTTGCGCGGACTTGGTTCTCGCTGCGGTCGAGGGTGTCCCAGTGCGATGCGCAGGGTGTCCCGGAGGTCTTGCAGCGATTCCAGTCCGTTGTTGGCTGTGGTCGGATCGATGGTCCCACGTCGGGCGAGGGATATGAGAACGCGTACAAGTGGGATGCAGGCGCTGACGACACTCTTCGAGTCCTGCCGATGATCTGGCCGTGGCTCGGGATTGTGAAGCGCGTGCAGGCAATCGACGCGATCAAAAGCGTCGACGCATTGCCGGTCCTTCGGCGGCATCCTTGGCGTGATGAGGCGCGCCGTTTCACCCAGCTCTACACCGAGACGTCGAGCAGTTCCTTCCAGACCTAGCGGCGACGCGGATGAGCTCGGGCTCGCAGATCTTCACGCGCGCATCCGAGCCTGCACGAGATGCGTTGCAGCGGGTTATCTCGAGCGTGCCCGTCCCGTCGTCGCTGGATCCATTCGCGACCGCATCGCGATAGTCGGGCAGGCGCCCGGCGCGGTCGAGTTGACCACAGGGCAGCCGTTCAGCGGACGTTCGGGCGCAGAGCTTCGACGCTGGCTCGCGGAGGCCGGGATCGACGAGGAGCACTTGCCCTACCGCACCGCCATCACGAAATGCTTTCCCGGAAAGTCTCCGACCGGAAGCGGCGATCGTCGCCCATCGCCGGCTGAGATCGCGCTCTGCGGGCCGTGGCTCGATGAGGAGCTCGCGCTTCTCCGACCGCGGGTGATCCTTCTTCTGGGCAGCCTCGCCATCGACCGCTTCTGGGGCAAAGTCCCCCTCGAGTCCGCGGTCGGCCACTCGCGTACGAGAGACGGCGTCACGTACATCCCACTGCCGCATCCATCGGGCGCGTCGCGATGGTTGAACGATCCGGCGCATCGCGCGCTTCTCGTGAAGGGTCTCGCCCAGGTGCGTCGCGCGGCCCGCGCTCTTGACAGGCAAGCCAGTGGATTGACAATGCGATCACCGCGCGGAGAAAAGCGCGGCGCTTCCTTTCAGAGTCGCGCGTCCACAGTTCGCTGACGGGAGGAGGTGATAACCAAGATGCCGAAGAAGAAGAAGGCCGCGAAGAAGAAGCACTAAGCCACGTGGTGTACGTGGAGCGCCGCGGGCGGGCGGCGCTGCCACACCGTTGTCCTTTTCCGTTACAAACATCCCCTGTTACCCCGCTGACATAACGGTCCGAGCGCGTTACCCGTTCACTAAATGCGATGAGGTGGGATTTCGCGCGCGCTGCGCTTGTCAGCGCTTTTGTCAGCCTTCCGATCAGCCTGGCTTTGGTGGCCATGCCGCTGTCGACCTCGGTCGCTGCGTCGGCCACTGACATGCTGCTGCTCACCAACCAGTTCCGTTACGCGATCGGTTCGCCGACCGTTCCGACCGATCCGCGACTCCAGCAGGCCGCGCAAAACCACGCGAACTACAACAGCGCCAACGGGATCCTCGGTCACTTCGAGACCGCCGGGAATCCCTACTACACCGGCTACTCGGCCCGTGATCGGTTGATCGCGCAGGGCTGGACCACGTCGTTCGTGAGCGAGGTCGCGACGGGCGGCTCCGAGCTTGGTGGCGTTAGCCAGTTGTGGGACGCGCCCTATCACCGACTTGGCCTGATGCATCCGAACGCGACGACGATTGGCTGGGGGCACTCAGAGCTGAACGGTCGTCAGAACAATGTCGGAGACATCGTCTACAACTTCGGGATCCGTCCGGTCGAGTTCGTCCGCTCGCCCGCGAACATGCAGACGAACATTCCGACCTCGTGGAGCGGGCACGAGTCGCCGAGCCCGGTCCCGGCGGGCACGTCCGGGCCGTACGGCTATCCGATCATGGTCGTGTACTCGGCGGGTCAGAACGTTCAGTTCCGCGCGGCGGAGCTCTACGGGCCGAACGGCATTCGCCTTCCGTTCTACGTGGCGCCGCAGCAGTTCGAGTACGACTACCAGGTCATCATTCCGCAGCGGCCGCTCGCGACGAACACGACGTACCACGTGCGCTTCGACATCACGGTCGCGGGCACATGGCTGACGAACGAGTGGAACTTCAGCACCGGCTCGACGATCAGCGGGGGCGGTCCCACCTCGACAGTGCCTTCCGACAACGGTCTGCACTCAGCGTGGGCGTCGCAGACACAGGTGCCGCCGCTGCAGCCCGCGTCGACGACTCAGGTGACGCTGCTCTTCCGCAACACCGGCACGAAGACCTGGACAAGGGGCCTCGCCGGTAGCCAGGTCACGCTCGGCGTGAACGGCGACAGCGGTGCGTTCAGCGCGCTTGGTATGAACGTCGGGTGGCCGTCGGCAAACCGCGTCGCTCTGCAGAACGAGGCGTCGGTCGGTCCCGGCGCGATCGCGTCGTTCACCTTCGCCGTGAAGGCGCCCTTTAGCGCGGGCACGGTCCGCATCCCGCTCCGTCCGGTGATCGACGGCGTCGCCTGGCTCGAGGACCAGGGGGTCTTCGTGCCGGTGACTACCGTCGTCGACTACCACAGCCGCTGGGTTTCGCAGTCGCCGTACCCCACGCTGCGCGCCGGCCAGATCAGCGGTCCTCTTTCGATCAGCTTCCGCAACGCCGGCAGCCAGTCGTGGATCCGCGGCACGCTCGGTCAGGAGGCTCGGCTTGCCGTGAACCAGGACAACGCGCAATGGGCCGCGCTTGGAGTCAACTGGATGTCGGCCAACCGCGTCGCCGCGCAGACCGAGGCGACGGTCGTTCCGGGCGGGACGGCAACATTCACGTTCCAGGTGCGGGCACCGACGACGCCTGGCCTCTACGCGATCCATCTGCGGCCGGTCATCGACGCCGTCACATGGATGGAAGACGAAGGCGTCTTCCTCTACATCACCGTCACGAACTAGCCGCAGCGACATCGCGGCGCGCGGCGTCTACGCCCTGAACACGACCTCGAACTCTTCCTTGCACCGCGGGCAGCGCACGGTCGCCGCGTAGGGCGGGTTCGGTGGGATGTCGAGGTGCTCGCGCGTCACGAAACGCGGCCCGACGTTCTCATCGCAGAACGGGCAGGTCACCTCGTAATGGTTAAAGGCGCGACGATCGACCGAGATTCGGCGCCGCTCGTCGATCTTCTGCATGAGGCTAGTCTAGGTGCGTGCCACCTCAACCCGCGAAGGGCCGAACGAAGGTCGCGAGCGAGACGAAGACGCTCAAAGTCGGAGACGCTGCGCCGGACTTCGCGCTGCGTTCCCACGATGGCCGCGAGATCAAGCTCTCGGACTTTCGCGGCAAGCGCGTGGTTCTCGCGTTCTTCGCGTTCGCCTTCTCCAATACCTGAAACAGCGAGGCGCCCGCGCTGAACGCGCTCCAGCAGCGCTTCGCCGGGGGCAAGGCCCAGGTCGTGGGCGTCTCGTGCGACTCGGTTTACACACTGAAGGCCTGGGCCGATTCGCTTGGCGGCGTCGAATACCCGCTGTGCTCCGACTATTGGCCGCACGGCAAGGTCTCGCTGGCATACGGGGTCTTCAACGAGGATGTCGGGCGGCCCGAGCGCGCGATCATCGTCGTCGACGCGGAGGGGATCTGCCGCTACATCGACGTGCACACGCTCCGCGAGGTGCCTGACGAAGAGGAGATCGCCGAGGAGCTGAAAAAGCTCGACTAGCG
>VBIZ01000035.1 GCA_005880575.1 Chloroflexota bacterium
CGAAGAGCTCGCCCAGACCCTCGTCGCAGAACCACTTGAAGGACTCGATCTGCGTCTGGATCAGGTTCGGGAGCGGCAAGACCTCGGGCAGCGACGCGAAGTTACGACGGGCGCGAACGGATGCGGGCACCCGGTCGAGGGTGACGGACATGGGCGGACCCTCCTCAGGGCTGATGGCTGGACAGGTGGATAGACGGCGGGGGCTGTACCTGTGGCAAGGCCAATATCGTATTCCCGACCCAGGGGCTAGGTCAACAGGCGGGAACCGCTCACTGTTGGCTGGTTGACAGTTCGTGTCAAGAGGTGAGTTTCCGCTTGGTCGCTTTGGCGGCTGCCGCGTGCTCCGGCCTGCCGAAACCCTCTGTTCGCGCCGGGTCCCCCCGGCCTCGGACGCCTCGGCCGGCTCCCCGTCGGTCGCTACGCGCCCAGGGGCCCCTGCCCCTGGGGGCCCTCGGCAGGCCGTCGCTGTCGGTCGCCCTCCTATCGTCCGAGCCACAAGCTATGGAAAAGAGAATCTTCGAAGCGCTCGGGGGCGAGTGCGAGATTTACGCGATCGGTCTCCCTGCGGAGCGACTCGCTGAAGGCGAAGCGTGGGTCCACGAGATGCACGACCGCCTCACGCGCTTCTCGCCCACCTCGGAGCTCTCGCGCTTCAACGAATCGGCGGGATCGTGGGCTCCCGTCAGCGACCTTCTCGAAGCCCTCCTCCGTGAGTGTCTCCGCGCGCACGAGCTCTCGGTCGGGCTCGTGAACGCAGCGGTCCTTCCGGCGCTCCTCGCCGCGGGATACACGCGCACCTTCTCGGAAGGTCCGACCGCGGTCACCGCATCGGTCGTTCCGCCGGCGTTGCCCGAGGTCCTTGAGGTGCGACCCGGCTCGGCGCGGCTACGTCACAGCGCTTCGATCGATCTCGGCGGGATCGCGAAGGGCTGGCTCGCCGACCGGCTCGCGCCCCAGCTCGGACCCAACTCCCTCGTCAACCTGTGCGGCGATCTCTTCGCGCGCGGCGGAGGCGAGAACGGCGACGGCTGGCCGGTGGGCATGGGAGGCAAGACCGTTCTGCTGCTGGACATGGGAGCGGCGACGAGCGGGACACGGAAGCGAGCGTGGGGACCGGATCTGCACCACCTGATCGATCCACGGACGGGTCTCCCCTCGCGAAGCGATCTTGCGGAGGCGTCGGTCATCGCGCGAACCGGCGCCGACGCGGAGATCTTCGCCAAGACCGCGCTGCTTTTGGGATCGGGTCCGGCCGAGGAATACCTCGCGTCGCACGACGCGTTGGGCTGGTCGCTCACCGCCTGAAAACCAAACCGGGACCCCTCCCCTGGGGCCCCGGTCCGGCACCTTTCGCGAGCCCGCCGATCAGGGCGCTCTCGCGGCGAGAACTCTATCGGCCCGTGTTCCGCAACCAGGATTGGCTGCGGAGCGCGCGGACCGAATCTGCGAGTTTCGGCCCAAAAGGGCCGAATCTCACTTCATTTCGACGGTCGCCCCGGCGTCCTCGAGCTTCTTCTTCACGGCGGCGGCCTCGTCCTTGCCGATGTTCTCCTTCACCGGCTTGGGCGCGCCATCGACGAGATCCTTGGCCTCTTTCAGGCCGAGACCGGTGAGCTCGCGGACCGTCTTGATCACGTTGATCTTCGACGCGCCGGCTTCCTTCAGCACGACGGTGAATTCGGTCTTCTCCTCTGCCTCGGCGGGCGCCGCTCCGCCACCAGCGCCACCGCCCGCAGCCGCGACCGCGACCGGTGCGGCCGACACGCCCCAACGCTCCTGCAGGTACTTGCCGAACTGGGCGATCTCGAGGATCGACCACGCTTCCAGCTCTCCGGCGAGCTTCTCGAACTTCGGGTTCTCTTTGACTTCCGTTGCCATCTTTCTCTCCTTCTTATTGCGAGCCGCGCGCCTGGAGCACGCGGACGAGATTTCCTTGTGCCGCGGTGAGCACGCCGACGACCTGTGCGAGTGGTGCCTGCAGGCTTCCGACGATCGTCGCCTGCAGCTGGGGACGGCCCGGAAGACGCGCGAGCGACGTCACGTCGTCGGCGCTCATCGCGCGACCGCCGATCAGCGCGCCAAGTATTTTCAGCGCCTTGAGCACCCGCGCCTCGTCGACGAGACTCTTCGCGAGCTCGACCTCGTCAACGTTGCCCATCGCGACCGCGGTCGGCCCCGAGAGGATCGAGCGCAGCTCGCTCTTCCCGGACTGCTCCGCCGCGCGCGCGAACAGGCTGTTCTTCACGACGTGGTACTCAATGCCGCGTGGGCGCAGGCGGCGTCGGAGCTCCTGCATTTCCGTCACCTTCAGCCCGCGATACTCGGTGACCACGAGCGAAACGGTGCCGCTGAGCTCGCCCGCGAGGCCTTCTACCTTCTTCGCCTTGGCGGCGACCCCCCCGCCCTTGCGCTTGACCTTGGGTCCGGTCTTGAGCTTCGCCAAGCAGTTGCCCTCCTTCTAATCGAAACGCCTTCGGTCCCACAGGACGCGAAGGCGCTTAGGCGGCTACCGCCGCTTGGCTTTGCCTCCGCAGGCTCGGAGCCCTCCTCCGACTTAATCCCTAAGGAACCGGCTTCTTTGGCTATGAAGTTGTCTTTCCAGTTTAGCTAGCTGCGCGCTTGACCCGCCAGCTCATTTGTGGCGCCGAGCTCGAGCTTGACGCTCGGGCCCTGCGTGCTCGTGAGGTGGGCGGCACGGATGTAGGTGCCCTTCACGCCGGTGGGCCGGGCGCGGTTGACGGCATCCATCAGCGTCGCGAGGTTGCCGAGGATCTGCTCCTCGGTGAACGAGGACTTCCCGACGACGGTGTGGATCACGCCGGTCTTGTCGGTGCGGAACTCGACGCGGCCCCCTTTGGCGTCGCGGACCGCTTTGGCCACGTCGAACGTCACCGTGCCCGACTTGGGGTTGGGCATGAGCCCGCGCGGACCGAGGACGCGTCCGAGACGACCGACCTGCCCCATGAGGTCAGGTGTTGCGATCGCGACGTCGAAGTCGAGCCACCCACCCTCGATGCGCTTCGCGAGATCCTCGGCCCCCACGGCATCGGCGCCGGCCGCTTGCGCGTCGCGCGCCTTGTCTCCCTGAGCGAAGGCGATGACGCGGACCTTCTTACCGGTCCCGTTTGGAAGAACCGCGGCGCCCCGGACCATCTGATCGGCGTGCTTGGGATCCACGCCCATTCGGAGGTGCAGCTCGACGGTCGTGTCGAACTTCGCCTGGCTGGTGTCCTTCACGAGCTTGGCGGCTTCGCTTGGGGCGTACTCGCGGCCGCGCTCGATCTTCTCGGCGAGAGCGCTGTAGCGCTTTCCGTGCTTCTTCGCCATGGATTCGCTCCCTTCGGCCTTCTGGGCCTCCCGTCTGTCGCGCGGTGGGCGCCCGCCGTGCGCGGGATGTCCTGTTAATTGTCGGGCTAGGGTGTCGCGAGCGTCAATCGGGGAGGATCGCCATGTCCGTACAAGGATTCGCCAACGAAGCGGCGAGCGTGCCGAAGCTCGTCGACATCGAGGCCAGATTCGCGCCCGCGCGGAACGTGAACGTCGAGCTCGCCCGCAGCCTCACGCCGGCTGAGCGCCTCGCGGTCTGGGTCACCGATCGCGTCGGGTCGATGGGCTTCTTCTTCGCGATCGGGATCTGGACGATCCTGTGGCTGGGCTGGAACGCCGTTGGGCCGGCGGAGCTTCGGTTCGATCCAGCGCCGACTTTCGCGGTCTGGCTCTTCGTGAGCAACCTGCTGCAGCTCCACCTCATGCCACTCATCATGGTCGGCCAGAACCTGCAGGACCGGTACGGCGAGCTCGTGGCGAACGCGGACTTCGACATCAGTCAGCGGACCGAAGCCGAGGTGGGCGCGATCCTCCAGCACCTGACCAACCAGAACGCCCTGATGCTCGAGATCCTGAAGCGTGTCGAGTCGCTCGAGGCGCAGCGTCCTTCGCACTGACCTCTCGGGACGCAAGACGAGATCAACCCGGGACATCAGGCATGACAACCTGCCACGGAGCGGCGAGGGTGCGTTACGCCATGCGCCGTGCGGCACCGCTGGCTTGGCCTGACGACCTTCCTCTCGCGTCTCGGCACGCCGCTCACCCTCCTCGCGTCGGTCCTGATCTTCGGGGCGGTCGCCGGCCTCATCCTCCTGACCGCCGGGTTACTCGTTCCGGCGGTGCGAACGTCCTTCGTCGCGCTCCTCTCGATCGTGTTCGCGGTGCCGTATGCGGTGAAGGTCGCCCAGGTCGTTCGCGTGCTCGGCCGGCCGAACGCTCGGGCGCGCGGCCTGAAGCTCGAACGCGCGAGTGCTCCGCGCCTCTATGAGCTGATCGACGAGACCGCCCGGAGGCTGGGGCTCCGTGCACCCGGCGGCATCTGGCTGACGATGGGATTGGACGCGAAGACCATCGCGTCCGGGGCCGAGCCGCATCTTCTTCTCGGCCTCCCGCTGCTCGACGCCGTCAACGCCGACGAGCTTCGCGCGATCGTTGCGGTGATCCTGGCGCGTCCATTCACCGGCGACGCCCGCACGGCGGCCGCGTATCGCGCGGGGATGCGCTGGGGCGAGGTGCTCATTCCCGCGGTGCAAACACCGGCACGGGCTGGCGCGAACGTCGCGGCCCTCGTCGCGGCGGCATGGGTCTGGCTCTTGGATTTCGAGCACGTCGCGGCGGCCCGAGAGGAGCACGCGCGCGGCGCTGCGAGCGAGCTCACCGGAGAGCGCGAGGTCGAGACCGCGCTCGCGCGGGCCGCGATGTACGAGTCGTACGTGGACGACGTCTTCTGGCCCGCGCTCGTCGCACGGCACTCGGCGAACGTGGAGCCGCCCGACGCGATCACCCAGCTGCGCAACGCCGTCCACTCGCGCATGCCGGACGACGAGTGGCAGCGGCGCTGGAATCGTGCCCGCGCGGAGCTGAAGCTCGTGATGATCGGTCCGCCGACACAGGATCTGGACGCACCGCGAGCGAGCGGCCTTGTCGATGCGGCCCCGGTCTTCACGCAGGCATTCGACGCCACATGGCGAGCCGCGAACGCCTCCAACTGGACCGCGCTCCATAAGGGGGTCGGCGCGCAGGCGGCAAAGCTGGACGAACTGGACGCGATCGCGTCCACCCGCGAGCTCACCGAGCCCGAAGCCTGGCAGCGGCTCCTGCTCCGAGAGGCACGGGAGGGCTCAGCGGCGGTGCTGGAAGACATGCGCGCGTGGGCGACCACGCATCCGATCGACGCGGCCGCGCAGGCGCAGGCCGGCCGCAGCCTCCTATCGCAGCAGGACGAATCCGGCATCTCGCTCATCGAGCGGGCCATCGTGCTGGACGAGCGCTACGGAATCGAGGGCAACGCGCTGATCGCCGCATACCTGCGCGGGCGCGCGCGGGAAGACGAGGCGACGGACTACTGGAAGCGGAGCGAAGCTGCCACGAAGGATTTGAGCAAGGGACTTCAGGCGCGGGCGAAGGTCCCGAAGGACGTCACGTTGTCGGCGCACGGGCTGGAGGCCAACGCGGTCGAACAGATCGCACAAAGACTTCGGACGTTCCGCGGCGTGAAGGCCGCGACGCTCGCTCGAGGCGAGACGGCGATCTTGCCGACCATCCCCCTTCTCATCATCGGTGTGCAGTGGAGGCGCAGCGCCTTCTGGTTCACGATCGAAAGCCCCGGTGACGTGCTGGCTCGGATCGCGAACGTGTCGCTCCCGGTTCAGGTGGTCGCCGTCGACGCCGGTAAGGTGAGATCGCTGCGCCGTCCCCCAGCGGTGGAGATCTACCGCCGTCCACAGTTGACGAAAGGCGAGTCGCTCGCGCGATGGGGGCGAAGAGCCCAGCTGGTCCTCGTGGCCTCGGGAGTCTTCCTCATCGTGGTCGTTGGCGTTCTCAATCGCGATTGCTTTCCTGGATGCTGGGATGCCACCGCGGCCTTTCTCGTGACACCGGTCATCGTCGCGGTTAATGCCCTGCTTCTCGCTCGGGCACCCGACACGTCGGCGCAGCGCGCAGTGGCCTTCGTGGCGTCCGCGTTCTTCGCTGGGATGTACTTCTTCGGTGGAGCGTTCGTGCTGTTGTTCCCAGTCGCAGTGGCCGCGCTCATGCGAGCGCCGACGTCGGCCCGGCCAATGATCTGGGCCGTCGGCATGGCAGTACCAGCGTTCACGTTGGGGTGGCTGGTCACCACGATCTGAACCTGCGGCGCCTCGCGCACGCACCGAGCCGGGCGACCGTGTCCGTGCCTCGCGATCGGCGTGCTAGCCGGTGATCTCCACGCCCATGCTGCGCGCGGTGCCCTCGACCATCCGCATGGCGGACTCGATTGTGTTCGCGTTGAGGTCGTTCATCTTGATCTCGGCGATCGAGCGCACCTTCGCCTTCGTGATCTTCCCGACCTTGTTCTTGTTCGGCTGGCCTGAGCCCTTCTCGATGCCGGCTTCCTTGCGGATGAGGTCCGCGGCGGGCGGGCTCTTCGTGACGAACGTGTAGCTGCGGTCTTCGAAGATCGTCACGACCGCGGGGACGATCGTGCCGGTGAGCGACGCAGTGCGCTCGTTGTATTCCTTGATGAACTGGCCCATGTTGATGCCGTGCGGGCCGAGCGCGGTTCCGACCGGCGGAGCGGCCGTGGCCTTCCCCGCGTTGATCTGCACCTTGACCTGAGCCTTGATCTTCTTCGCCACTTATTTCACCAATTTCTCGATCTGTAGGAAGTCCAGCTCGACCGGCGTCTCGCGGCCGAAGATGGACACGAGGACCTTCACCTTGTTCCGCTCGGGGTTCACCTCGTCGACCACGCCGTGCAGGTCGGTGAACGGGCCGTCCGTCACGCGTACCGCCTCGCCCTTGGTGAAGGCCACCTTGTACTTCGGCGCGTCGAGCTTGATCTGACGGAGGATCGCGCGAACCTCGCCATCGGTGAGCGGGGTCGGCTTGTTGCCGCTCCCGACGAAGCTCGTCACCCCGGGCGTGTTGCGCACGACGTACCAGGAGTCGTCGCCCATGATCATCTCGACGAGCACGTATCCAGGGAACACCTTCCGCTCGACCGGGTGGCGCTTGCCGTTCTTGATCTCGATCTCTTCTTCGGTGGGTACGAGCACCTGGTAGATCTTGTCGCCCATGTCCATCGACGTGATGCGGTGCTCGAGGTTGGTCTTCACCTTGTTCTCGTATCCCGAGTAGGTGTGGATCACGTACCAGCGGCGGCCGGTGTCGATCTCGTCGGCCGTCGGTGCCGAAGGCGGTATGACCTCGGGCTGCGCCTCCACGACCGGCGGCGCCACCTCGGCCGGCTCGGCCTCGGCGACCGCGCCGGCACGGCGCAGCACGCTCTTGACCTCGTCGACGGAGACTTCCTCTTCGGGCTCGGCGGTGCCGAGGAACGCGCGCGCCGCCTCCGCGGCCGCTTCGTCGGAGAGCTTAGCGGCGTCGACGTCCTGTTCGGACGCGGACGTCGTCGATTCCGGCTCCTGCTGCGGCTCCTCGCTCCGCGTTTGGTCGTCGCGCTCTTCGCTCATGCCCCTCCCCTTAGGGTGTCGACGGCGCCGATGGGACGGCCTGGTGCAAGATCAGACCGTTCACGAGATACGTGAAGATCTGGTCGGCGGCCAGGATGTAGCCCGCCACGATCGCCGAGATGACGATGACGATGACCGTCAAGCGAATGACCGTCTGACGGTCCGGCCAGGTGACCTTCTGCAGCTCCGACCAGCATTCCTGGGCGAAGCGGATTACTCCGACGCTCCCGGTCCTGACGGCGGGCGCTTGCGAACGCGCGGCCATCAGCGTGCGCCTGCACGGCGGGAGAGACTCGAACTCTCAACCGCTGGTTTTGGAGACCAGTGCTCTACCAGTTGAGCTACCGCCGTGTGCGGCTCAATTTGAGCCGCACGCGGCGGCCGAGTATTGAGCTCTCTCAATTATCGAGTCTCCCGGTGTGCCGTGTGCTTGCGGCACCGCGGGCAGAACTTCGAAAGCTCGATCCGGTCTGGATCGTTCTTCCGGTTCTTCGTGGTCCCGTACGTGCGCGACCGGCAGGTCGAGCACGCAAGCGTGATGATCGGTCGGTTGTCCTTCGGCATTACGCGAGCACCTTCGTTACCACGCCCGCGCCGACGGTGTGTCCGCCTTCGCGGATGGCGAACCGGAGTCCATCTTCGAGTGCGATCGGGGTGCCGAGCGTGACCTCGAGGTTGACGTTATCACCCGGGACCACCATCTCGCGGCCCTCCGGCAGCTTCACATCACCGGTCACATCGGTCGTCCGCACGTAGAACTGCGGCCGGTAGCCGTTGAAGAACGGCGTGTGGCGGCCGCCCTCTTCCTTGGTCAGGATGTAGACCTCGGTGTTGAACTTGGTGTGGGGCTTCACCGTACCGGGCTTGGCGATGACCTGCCCGCGCTCGATGTCCTCGCGCTCGAGGCCTCGGAGGAGCAGGCCGATGTTGTCGCCGGCCTCGCCCTGGTCGAGAAGCTTGCGGAACATCTCGACGCCCGTGACGACGGACTTCTTGGCGTCGCGGATGCCGACGATCTCGACCTCCTCGCCGACCTTGATGATGCCGCGCTCGGCTCGACCGGTCGCGACGGTGCCGCGGCCCTTGATGCCGAACACGTCCTCGATCGGCATGAGGAACGGCTTGTCCTTCGCGCGGACCGGAGTCGGGATATAGGTGTCGACGGCGTTCATGAGATCGAAGATGCACTTGAACTCGGGGGCGTTCACGTCGGTTGAGGTCGACTCGAGCGCCTTCAACGCGGACCCCCGAATGATCGGCGTCTTGTCCCCGTCGAACTTGTACTTGGTCAAGAGCTCACGGACCTCGAGCTCCACGAGCTCGAGCAGCTCCTCGTCGTCGACCATGTCCACCTTGTTCAGGAACACGACGACCTGCGGCACCTCGACCTGACGCGCGAGCAGGATGTGCTCGCGGGTCTGCGGCATCGGGCCGTCGGCGGCCGAGACCACGAGGATGGCGCCGTCCATCTGCGCCGCACCGGTGATCATGTTCTTGATGTAGTCGGCATGACCCGGGCAGTCGACGTGCGCGTAGTGGCGCTTGTCGGTCTCGTACTCGACGTGCGCGATCGAGATCGTGATGCCGCGCTCGCGCTCTTCAGGGGCGTTGTCGATCGAATCGAAGGGCCGGAACTCGGCCTCGCCCTTCAATGAGAGGGTCTTGGTGATGGCCGCGGTGAGCGTGGTCTTACCGTGGTCGATGTGACCGATCGTCCCCACATTCACGTGCGGCTTGGTGCGCTCGAACTTCTTCTTGGCCATCGCTCTCTTTCTCTCCTCGTTGAGCCCACCTCGGGGATCGAACCCGAGACCTCGTCCTTACCAAGGACGTGCTCTACCAACTGAGCTAGGTGGGCGGTCTCGCTCACTTGGACACTAAAAAGAGGTTGCTCTCCGCAACCCCTTTGGCGCCGGAACTACGGAAAAGTATACGGCTAACCCGGCCCACCCTCTCTGGAAAGACGGCCGCGACCTTCTCCTCCGCCGAATGACCCACTCCTCACTCGAGCCGGCCGCGCGCCGCCACCATCCACGTTGCTTCGATGCGATCGTCGCGAACGACCGCGATGCGGTCGTGAAGATTCACGGCTGTGCAGACATGGTTGGGGACGATCGAGACCCGATCGCCGACCTGAAGTCCCCTCGCGGTCTCCTCGAGATGCAGCACCCCATGCTCCTCCCAGAGGCTCGCCACCCGCGTGGACGGATCGGACGCGAGGTACCCAAAGCCGCATCCCGGCTCCCATGACCCATCCGTCGACAGGGTCTTGCTGCCCGCATCGACGACAGCGCGATCCTCGGCGGGTCGGCTGATGACCGTGGCGCGGGCGAAGAGCGCGACGTCGTCGGCGCGCATCGCACCCTGCGCGACGACGTTCGCGCATCCGAATAGGTACTGGCCGGGCCGGATCTCGGTTACGCCACGCACGCTCGCCGCGGGTAGGGCCGTGGGCGTGGATCCGGCGCTGACCTCCGCGATTGGCAGACCGATCGCGCGCAGGTCCGCGGCGGCCGAGACCAGGGCCTCGCCTTCGGCACGTCCCCAGGCCTCGCGGCCCTCCGCTCCGTCAGCGAACGCGCGGAACCCACGGAATCCGTAGATGCCGATGAGCTTGAGGCCGGGGAGGTCCGCGACGCGCTGCGCGAGCTGGAAGGCGTCCACGCCCGTGCGCACTCCGGTTCGTCCGATCCCGAGGTCGATCTCGAGCATGACCTGCAGCTCGATCCCCGCGTCGGTCGCGGCGGTCGACAGCCGCTCAGCTCCGGCGCGGCTGTCGACGGCGCATCGGAGGCGCGCTCTGCGGGAGAGCCGGGTCAGCCGCTCCAGCTGCGCGGGCGACACGATCTGGTAGGCGATGAACAGGTCGTCGATGCCCGCGTCCGCGAACACCTCCGCTTCCGAGACCTTCGCCAGGGTGACCCCGGTCGCGCCGGCCGCCATCTGACGGCGGGCGATCTCTGGGATCTTGTGGGTCTTGGCGTGCGGTCGCAGCCTGACCCCGAGCTCGCGCGCGGCCGTGGCCATCGCTTCGATGTTGCGGTTCATGCGGTCGAGATCGACATACAGGAAGGGCGTGGCGAGATCGTCCAAGAGAGCGCCCATCGCGATGGCCAGAGACTAGCCCCCTTCGGAAACAGACTTGGCGTCTCGTGACCGTCATCTGCTGAGGTCCGCGCCACGTATGCCTACGGCAACTAAATGCCTCGGTCTGGACGTCTGACGCGTCGGTCTCTGGCCGTGACCGATGAGCTGCGCGCTCGGACTCGCCAGCAGGCGGCCGTGGCCGCACTCGGAAACGAGGCGCTCGCCGGCACGGATGAGGCGGTCCTGCTCGCAGACGCAACACGCCGCGTGACCGACACGCTGCGAGTCGAATTCAGCGCTGTCCTCGAGCTTCTCCCCGGCGGCGCGGCGCTCCTGTTGCGCGCTGGGATGGGATGGCCGCCGGGTCTGATCGGCCGCGCCACGCTCGGCGCGGGCCGCGAATCTCACGCGGGCTACGCGATCGAGACCAATCAGCCGGTCGTCATCAGCGATCTTCCATCGGAAACTCGATTCCGACCGCCTCAGCTGCTGCGAGAGCACAGTGTCCTTAGCGGACTGAGCGTCCTGATACTCGGCGATGGAACCCCCTACGGCGTACTTGGGGCATACACCCGCGCGAGGCGCCGCTTCACCGACGAGCATGTGCAGTTCCTGCAGGCGGTGGCCAACGTCATAGCCCTCGCGCGTCGAAGACGACGGGAAGAGCGGGCCCGCGAGGAACGCGCGCTTCTCCTCGGACAATTGACGCGCCGTGAGCTGCAGGTGCTGCGCTTGCTTGCCGCAGGGCTCAGTAACCGGCAGATCGGACAGCGGATCGGGATTCGCTACTCGACGGTCCGAGGCTACGTCCGTGCGGTCATCGAAAAGCTCGGAGCCCATTCCGAGCTCGAGGCTGTCGCTCGTGCGCATGAGCTTGGCCTGGCGGACAACGGACGGTAGCTCTCGGCTTGCTTGACTGACCGACCGTGCAGTTGAGGGTTCTCGGGCGCGTTCACGCTCCGTAGTTTTCCCCGCACCATAGAAAAGGGGAAAAGCAATGGCGGAGAAGAGTCTCTATGAGCGGCTCGGAGGCATATACGCGATCGCCGCGGTGGTCGACTACTTCAGCGACGCACTCCTCAAGAACCCGAAGATCGTGAACGCGAACCCGGACCTCAAGAAGTGGCACACCGAGACGTATCGCTCGCGGTTGCCCGGGCTCAAGTTTCTCAGGACGCTCTGGTCCGCCTCGGTGGCTGGGGGGCCGTTCCAATACACGGGAGAGCCCCTGCGCGACGCGCATTCCGACCTGCACATCACGCCGGAGGTCTTTGACGAAGTGATTAATGTCGAGCTCGCCCGCGCGCTGGACCACTTCAAGGTGCCCGAACGAGAAAAGCGAGAGGTCCTGGCCGCGTTCAATGCGCAAAAGAGCGATGTGACTGCCGGATCGCTGTCCGCGGCGCGATAACCTCACCGTGTGCCGAGCACGGCTGACGAGGTCCGGATCGAGGAGGCGGCCTCACTCGACGGCCTGACCGAGGGCCTGGCCGACCTGCTCGCGGACGCGGTCGATGGCGGCGCATCCGTGGGGTTCGTCGCGCCGTTCGGCCGCGACGCGGCCGCCGACTGGTGGAGATCTCTCGCTCCCGAAGTCGTAAGCGGTCGGGTCGTCGTTCTCACGGCGCGGGTGGGCGACCGCATCGTCGGCACGGTGCAGCTGAGGCTCGCTCCTCTTCCCAACTCGCGGCATCGCGCCGAGGTCGCCAAGCTTCTCGTGCATCGCGGGGCGCGCCGGCGTGGGGTCGCGCACAAGCTGCTGTCGGCGATCGAGGACGTCGCCCGGCGTGAGGGCCGGACCCTGCTCGTGCTCGATACGATCAGCGGCAGCGAGGCGGATCGCTTGTACCGCTCGCTCGGATGGACCGTGGTCGGGTCGGTGCCGAACTACGCGGCGATGCCCGACGGCACGCTCGCGCCGACGACCTATTTCTATCGCGAGCTCTGAGGACGAGGGGGATGTCGTTGATCGTCGACGCCCAGGAGCCGACCGCTCCCGTCAGCCGCGGGCGTTCGCTCGCGCTGGCGCCCGTAGCCGTCATCTTGCTCGTTTTCGCGGCAACGCTCGAGCCGGTCCAGCAGGCGGCGCGCATCGCGCTGGGGCTCGCGGGGCTCGCACCGCTTGCCGTGACGATGTCCGGCGAAGTCCGGGACGAGGAGGGAGCACCCATCGCGCATGCCTTCGTTCGCGTGGGTCAGGACCGGGAGCTCGCGACCGGCTTCACGGACGAAGCAGGGATCTACCGCCTCGCCTTCGCGATTCGAACCGGCGAGTCGGCGAACGTTTCTGTCGGCGCGACCGGTTACGAGGCGAGCGTCCGCGCGCTGCGCATCACGTCGAGCGATCCTCGGTCCGACGCGCGGCTCCATCGGCGGATCCGCATCGATAGTGGCGCGACGGTGCACCTTGCCGTCGCATCCGAAGACGGGCTCTGCTCTTCGGTGCGCACCGAGCCCGACCATTCCTGGCCGTGCCGGTTGTTGCACGTGACCGTCGCCGGGGCGGGCGTTCTCAGGGTCGCAGTCCAAGCCGACGATCCCCGCGACCGGCTCGGTGTCTCGTTCGCCGTTGGCAGCCAGCCGGCGCTCGTGTTCGCGACACCCTGCTGCCCCTTGGAGGACGCCGCTAGCTTGCCGGAAGGGGCTGACGCGCTGGTGCAGATCGTGGCGCTCGATCTCTACAGATCTGCCGCGCCGAGCGGTGACACCGAACGCGGCTTCACACTGCGGACGGCGCTCGACCCGCCGTGATCGGCTCAGCGGCTAATCACTCCCCTTCCCCGTCGGGAGTGGCAGCAGCGGCAGCGCGTAGAAGAGCGCGGTGAGGCCGTAGACGGCGAGACTCGCGAGGGGCGCGAAGAACGCGAGCGCGATACCCACGGTGTATGCCCCGAGTCCAATCGGAAAGAGCCGGCCTTCGAGCCGTATTCGACGAGCCGACGCATCATCGCCGACGAGACGCCGATCATGCGTCGCGTATAGAAAGACGCCGGTGAACGCGATGGCGATGAGGACCGCCCCCAGACCGTAGACGACGAGCGCAGGCGTGGCGCCACCATCCGAGAGAACGTACTGGCCGACGAGCGCCGTCGGAAACGGCACGATCCCGACGGCGATCAACAGGAGGAGGTTCAGATACAGGAAGCGCCTGTCCACGCGCCGGCAATGCTCGAGAAGGGTGTGGTGATTGACCCAGATGATGCCGATGGTGAGGAAGCTGACGAGATATGCGGCGTATGCCGGCCATAGCCGCAGGAGCGCGCCGGCGAGGTCGGCCGTGTCGGCGGGCACGCGCAGCTCGAGTACGAGGAGCGTGCCTGCGATCGCGAAGACGCCGTCGCTGAATGCCTCGAGCCTGCTCGTGCGCACGCGCCAAGTTTGAACGAGATTGCCTGCGCTGGCGTCGCGCTCGTGAGCACTGCGCGATCTGAGGAACTTCCGGCTGGAGATACCGTTGTGACCGGTATGCGCCTGGCGCGTATGCGGAGGCGCCGAATAGTCCCGTAGGTGCGCCTCCACTCGGAACGCGCGGGAGGGAAGGTAGGCGGAGACGTCTGGATAAACGTTCTGCCTCGGACGTAGCAACGGCTCTCGGTCTGCCGCTTCAGGGGTACGTGAC
>VBIZ01000121.1 GCA_005880575.1 Chloroflexota bacterium
CGGGCGCATGGGCGAGCGCGGATTTCGCGCGACCGTCGACGATGCCGGCAATGCTGTGGGCGAGATCGGCGACGGCCCGTTCCATGTCGTCCTCCTCGGGCATATCGACACCGTCCCCGGCGAGATTCCCGTGCGGATGGAAGCTGACGAGCTCGTCGGGCGAGGCGCCGTCGACGCGAAGGGTCCGCTTGCCGCGTTCGTCGCAGCCGCGACGCAACCGGTCTCCGGTGTCCGTGTCACGGTCGTGGGGGCGGTCGAGGAGGAGTCGCCGACGAGCAGGGGCGCCCGCCACCGCGCGACGCAGCCGGCGCCGGACTGGTGCGTCGTCGGCGAGCCATCGGGATGGGACGCGGTCACCGTCGCGTACAAGGGACGGCTGACCCTCGATATCGCGCTCTCGCGCGAAGCGCGTCACGGCGCCGCGCCGGGACCGACCATCGCGGAGGAAGCGCTCGCGCTGTGGCAACGACTGCGCGAGTCGGCCGCGGAGCGCGCCGACGCGGATCGGTCGTTCGAGCGTCTCGACTGCCGGCTCGAGGGCATCGACGCCGGAGCGGCCGACGGCCTCGTCGAACGGGCGCGTCTGCATGTTGGCTATCGCGTTCCCCCGGGCGTCGACCCTGCTGACCTTTGGCGTGACGCCGAACGCTTTGCGCGGGCTGACGGCGACACCAAGGTCGTCGTGACCATGCAGGGCCGGGAAGACCCGGTGCGCACGCCGCGGACAAGCCCGCTCGCCCGCGCGTTCGTGCGCGCGATCGCCGCCGAGGCCGGTCAGACCACCTTCAAAGAGAAAACCGGGACGAGCGACATGAACGTGCTGTTCCCCCTGTGGCGCTGCCCGATGGTCGCCTACGGCCCCGGCGACAGCCGTTACGACCACACACCTATCGAAAGGCTTTCGATTGGCGACTTCGCACGCTCGATTTCGGTCCTTAGAGGGGTACTCAGCCGAGCGAGCGACCGCATAATTTGACGCCGACCTCGGGAAGGAGGCGTGCTGGGTGTTCAGGAAGCGCCACACGCGCCAGAGGCTCGCCGTCGCCGCCCTCGCGGCCCTCGCTCTCGTCGTCGGCGCGCTCCTCCTCCAGTTCGAGCTGTTCGACACGACCCTTCAATCCGTCGTCTACGACAAGGCGATCGCGGTTTCGAACACGACGCTCCGGGACCAGGTGACGATCGTGGCGCTGGACGACGCCACGGTCGACCAGTACCGCTACCCGTTGCCCCATCAGGCGTACACCGATCTCCTCCGAGCGCTGAAGCCGCAGAGCCCCAGCGTGATCGCGTTCGACGTCGCGTTCTATGACGCGGCCCAGAACACCGACGAGGACCGAAATCTCGCCGCCGCAATCCGCGACGCGGGCAACGTGCTCCTCGCGATGCAGGGCTCGGGCATCGCGACCATCGGCGACCACACCGAGCGATACCCCGTCGTCCTGCTCCCGATCCCCGTCCTGCGCGACGCGGCGGCGGGCGTCGGCGCCGTGAACATCCATCCCGATCCGGATGGCCGAGTGCGCTACAGCCAGCTCCTCATCGAGGGACCGGACGGCACGACGTACTACTCGCTCCCGCTTCTCGCGGCGGCTCGAAAGGTACGGGCGGAGCTTCCAAACGCGTCTCGCACAGCCGATGTCTTCACCGTTCCCGCGCCGCTCGGCAAGCGCGTGATGCCCATCGACCGCCGTGGCGGCATGTCCATCTACTACGCCGCGCCCCCCGCGCCCGCGCCGTCGGCCTGCGCCGACAAGAGCTACTTCTGCGTCGTCTCCATGAGGGACGTCATCAACGGCACGGTGTCGCGTGACCTGATCACCGGGCGCGCCATCTTCGTCGGTGCACATTCGCTCTCGGCGGTGCCGGACAGCTACCCCGTCCCGAACTCGGGCGCCGACAAGATGTTCGGCGTCGAGATCTGGGCAAACGCAGCCCAGTCCATCCTCACGAACCGCTATCCCGTCCTGAAGCAAAGCGACGCGGCGACGCTCGTCCAGCTCTTCGTCGTGACCCTGGTGGGCCTCCTGCTTGTCCTTCGCTGGCGGCTCTACGGATTCATGGGAGCCCTGGTGCTCCTCGTCGTCTACGTCACCGGCGCGTACGTCCTCTTTTCCATCCAGACCGAAGGCCTGATCGGCGCGGGCCCGGTGGAGGTGCCCTCGATCGCCTATGTCATCCCGGCCGCCTTCTGGTGGATCATCCTGCTCGGCTATCTCTTGGCCGAAGAGCAGATCACAGTGGCGCGGACGCGAAGCACCTTCGGTCGTTTCGTCACGCCCTCCATCGCGCGCACCATCATCGACCGCGAGGAGGCCGGAAAGCTCGCGCTGGGAGGGGAGGAAAAGCGCGTCACGGTCCTCTTCGGGGACATCCGCGGCTTCACCACGATCTCCGAAGGGCTGGCGCCGGGTATTCTGCTCGGCCACCTGAACCGGTACTTCGACGGTATGGTGGACATCGTGAATCGCTACGAGGGCACTGTGAACAAGTACAACGGCGACAACATCATGGTCCTCTGGGGCGCGCCGCTCGAGGTGAAGGGCCAGGCGCGCAAGGCGGTCGAGTGCGCCCTCGAGATGCAGCGCTGGATCGTGTCCGAGCGCGAGAAGGGCGGTCCGGACGTCTCCTTCGGTTTCGGGATCAACACCGGCCCGGTCGTGGCGGGCTTCCTCGGCGCGAAGGGCCGCATGGAGTACACGGTCATCGGCGACAGCGCGAACGTGGCGTCGCGGCTCACCGCGGCGGACATCGCACGGCGCGACCAGGTGGTCGTGTCGGGCGAGACACTCGCGGAGCTCGGCGACGACGTGGAGGCCGTCGACCTTGGTGCGGTATCGGTGAAGGGTCGCGCCGAGGCGGTGCCGTGCTGGCAGATCAACCGGCTCGGCGGCGTGGCCACGCCGAAGCCCGCGCCCGCGCCGGAAATCCCCGTCCGCCGCCCGGTGGTCGCGGGGTATCGCCGTGCTTGACGACAAGGTCGCGCTCGTCCTCGTCAAGCTCGGCCATCTCGCCGTCCAAAAGGATCGCGAGGCGTACCTCCGCGGCCTGGTGGACCTCTGCTCGCAGGCCGTCGACGCCGAGCGCTGCACGGTCTACATCGTCAACGGGAAGAAGAAGGAGCTCTGGGCCCGCGTTGCCCAGCGCACCGCGACCGAGATCCGACTGCCGATGGGACAGGGCCTCGCGGGCCAGTCCGCGCTCACGGGAGAGACGATCAACGTCCCAGATGCCTACGCGGACGCGCGCTTCGACCGGAACGTCGATCTCCGCACCGGATTCCGTACGTTGAACATGCTCGTCGTCCCGGTGTGGGGAAGCGACGGGCAGAGCGTGGTCGGCGTGATCCAGGCGCTGAACAAGCGCAACGGCGCTTTCGAAAGGCGCGACCAGATGCTGCTTGAGCAGATCGCCGAGACCGTGGGGCCTGTGCTCGAGCACATCCCCATCGACAACTGATGACGGAGGAGCGCCGAAAACAGCGCGACCGTCGGACCCAGCCACGGCGTAAGGGCGAACGCAGAGTCACAGCGGGGTCGAAGCTCGACCTCATCCTCGACGTCACGCGCCGGCTCATGTCGATCACCGATCTGGATGCGCTGCTGCGGGACATGGCGACGGTGACGACCCAGCTGCTCGACGCCGATCGCGCGACGATCTTCATCGTCGATCGTGAGCGCGCCGAGGTCTGGTCGAAAGTGGCCCTCGGCACGGGTGCGGGCGAGATCCGGCAGCCGATCGGGGTCGGCATCGCGGGCACGGTCGCCGCGACGGGCGAGACGATCAATATCGCCGACGCGTATGAGGATCCCCGCTTCAACCCCGAGCCCGACCATCGCACCGGGTACCGAACGAAGACCCTGCTGACGTTTCCGATGACCGGACAGAACGGTCGCGTCATCGGCGTGTTCCAGGTCGTGAACAAGAACGGCGGCGGCGAGTTCACGACGGACGACGAGGAGACCCTGAGCTCGCTCGGAGCATCGGCGGCGGTCGCGGTCGAAAATGCGCAGCTCATCGCCGAACAGCGACGTCTGTGGACCACGCTCATCGAGACGCTCGCGGTGACGATCGACGCGCGCGATCAGCAGACCGCCGGGCACAGCCAGCGCGTGACCCGATATGCGGAGGTGATCGGGCGCGCGCTCGGTCTTCAGGGGATCGAGCTCGAGAAGATCCGAGCCGCCGCGCTGCTTCACGACTACGGCAAGATCGCGGTACGCGACCAGTTCCTCCTGAAGCCCGGGAAGCTCGATCAGGCCGAGTTTGAGTACATGAAGGTCCACGCCGAGAAGACCGGGGAGTTCCTCGCGCATCTCGTGTTCCCTCAGGACATGCGCGACGTACCGGTGATCGCGGCGCAGCATCACGAGCGGATGGACGGCAAGGGCTATCCCCGCGGCCTCCCGGCAGAGCGCATCCTCCTCGGCGCGCGGATCGTGGCAGCCGCGGACGTGTTCGATGCGCTCACGGCGCCGCGCTATTACAAGCCCGCGTACACGCTCGAGAAGACGCTCGAGATCATGGACGGCATGGCCGGAGATCACCTCGACGCGAGCGTTGTCGCAGCGGTGCGGCGGAACGTCCACGACCTCGAATGGACGCTCGACTCCATGAAGCACACCTGGCCGAAGCCCGGCGACGAGGGTATGACCGCCGCGCCCGAGTCGGGCCTGTCGGAGCGCGATCAGGCGGCCAACTCGTGAGACGATGAAGGTCAGGTTCTGGGGGACCCGGGGCTCCATCCCGACGCCCGGCCCGCTCACCGTGCGCTACGGCGGCAATACCGCGTGCGTCGAGGTTCGCGACAGCACCGGATCGCTTCTCATCCTCGACGCCGGCACGGGCCTCCGCGAGCTCGGCACGGCGCTCATGAACGGCGGCGGCTCGCGGCCCTTCTCCGTCGACGTCCTGCTGTCGCACCTCCACTGGGATCACATCCAGGGCATTCCGTTCTTCCGTCCGGCGTACGACCCCAAGTCGTCGCTCCGCATCCGCGGTCCCAAGCAATCGCGCACGATGCGCGAGCTCCTCGGCCTGGGCATGGACGACCCGTTCTTTCCGGTCGACATCGACGATCTTCCGGCGCAGCTCTCCGTCGGCGAGCTGCAGGACGGGAGCGACGAGCAGATCGGGCGGTTCCGCGTGCGCGCGGCGAGCATCTTCCATCCGGCACCGGCGCTCGCGTTCCGGATCGAGGCCGACGATCGCGCGCTTGTCTACGCGACCGATACTGAGGATCCCTTCTCCGGCAAGCCGAATCCCGTGATCGCCCTCGCCACCGGCGCGGACACGCTCATCCACGACGCTCAGTTCCAGGAGAGCGACTTCAAGCCGACGTGGGGGCATTCCACGATCACGAGCGCCATCGACGTCGCCGCCAAGTCAAAAGTGAAGCGGCTGGTCCTGTACCACCACGACCCTGATCGAAGCGACGATGCGCTCGACCGGATAGCGGTCGAGGCCCAGAAGAAGGCGAACGAGACCGCGTCAGGCATCGAGGTGGTCGTGGCGCGCGAGGGCATGGAGCTCGCGATCTAGGGCGCGCCGCGTCCGTACCAAAGTGACGGAGCGTATCGTCGGGGCGACCAGGGGAGGTCTTCCGATGAACGCATTAGACGCGGTCAGTCAGGCGAAGGATGTCATCACGGTTCGCCGGGTGTACGGCGAGCCATACCAGGAGGACGGGATCACGATCATCCCGGCCGCGAGCGTGATGGGAGGCGGGGGAGGAGGCGGCGACACGGCCGGGAACGGCGGAGCCGGTTTCGGCGTGCGCGCGCGGCCGGCAGGCGCCTGGGTGATCAAGAGCGGCGAGGCCGAGTGGCGCCCGGCGATCGATCTCAATCGGACGATCCTCGTCGGCCAGCTCGTCGCCATCGTGGCACTTCTCGTCGCGCGCTCGGTCGTCACGACGCTCGCAAAGGCCAAGCGCTAGGCGTGTAACGGCCCGTCGCGGGGCTCCCGGCTCGCCGATTGTCCCGGCGCGCCCAAAGTTGTGCGCGCGCCGGTATATCCCCTGGCTCTATTGGCCAGTACGCGTTAACTGAAACGTTGCTGCGACACATGGACCGCGGCATGTCGCATTTAGTGACGTTGTACGAAGCGACGCCTTCAAAAGTCCACCCCACCTCCCCCAATGCGCACGCGCCGCCGGCCAGGGACTCCATCCCGCCGGCGGCGTCGTGACTTCTAGAAGACTCTCGGTTCCAGGTCGCGAGCTGGGGAGCTCGACGACGAGCTAGTCACCACGCAGATCCAGAGCATTCCATTCACGCTGCCGCTCGCGTCACGCACCGGCTGAAGCACGCAGTTGAATATCTCGGTAGTCCAGGTCCCGTCGTCGCGCAACCATCGGGACGCGGCGTTCTCGAGCGACACCGGGACTCCCGTGCGGAATGCCTCCTCCGATTTCTCCAGCCACGACGCGATCGATGGGTCGCCGAAGCGGTCGCGAACTCGCACGCCGACGATCGATTTAGCGTCGAGGCCCATCGCGCGAGCCGCCGCGTCGTTCATGAAGACGAAGACGGGATCCGGCCCCAGCGTCAGCGTGACGAGAAACTTGGACGACTGGAAGCCGGCGAGCTCTCTCGCGATCTCGTCGACCGGCAGGACGCGCGGGTCGGTGAGGTCGGCCGGGGCGCCGACCGTGACGGCGCCGCTCACGAGCTGCGAGAACGTGTGCGCCACAAGTCCGGCTCGATTGGATACGTTGAACTTCGCGAGCAGTCGCGAGATGTGTGCGCTCACTCCGCGCTCGCTGATCTGGAGCTGGTGGGCGATCTCTTTTGTCGTGAGTCCCCGGGCGACAAGGGCCACCACTTGCTGCTGGCGCGCGGTGACAGTGCGGGTGGGCGAGCGGGCTACTTTCGTCACGCCGGCTCCAGTTCGCCATCTTGTCGCACGGCACGCGCGAGCGCGCGCTCGTCGAGCCTGGCAGCAAAGCTACACCCTGTATTAATCGGACGACCAGAACTAAACCTTGCGAGGACCTCATGCCTTCGACGAACGCGGGTCGCGGCCTAGCTGCGCTGCTTTGCGAGGGTGAGGACCTCTCTGAGTGTCAGGTCGCGCAGGGGCTTCAGAGTGCCGTCGGGTAGCTCGAGGAAGAGCATGGGGACGGGCCTTCGCCCCCATCTTCTGGCTCGCTGGACGCTGCAGGCTCGCCGCCGAGCGCCGATTCGCCTTCGCATCTCGACCCCCCGACCTACAGGCTTCGTTTACGCCTCTGCTCCTAACGCACGTCGCCCCGTACTGGTGCGCGAAGAGACCGCTCCACGCGATCTACGAATCGACGCGGCGGATCGGTTGATCCAGCGCGATCCGCTTCACGTCGTGAAGCGACATCCCGCCGGTCGGCTGCCAGTCGTGGGGCTCGCCCTTGGCGGCGGGGCAGTAGGCCCAGCGCTCCCCGTGCATCGTCAGGGCGTCGTTCGGCTCGGCACCGCGGTGGTCCGGGCGCGCGCAGTAGAAGTCGACGCGATCGTCCATCGAGAGGTTTGACGCAGGAGTGGACGGAAGCGCGTCACCTTGTCGGGGGAATGGACCGAGTCCTCCCGCCCGTTGACATGTGACTTATTAGTCACCTATATTCCATCGCGGTGGACGACGTCTTCAAAGCGCTGGCGGATTCGACCCGGAGGAGTCTCCTCGACCAATTGTTCCGCAAGGACGGCCAGACATTGGGCGCGCTCCAGGAACGGTTTCGGATGACGCGTTTCGGCGTCATGAAGCACCTGAAGCAGCTGGAGGACGCCGGCCTGGTGGTGACCAAGCGACGAGGCCGGGAAAAGCTCCACTTCCTCAATCCTGTTCCGATCCGGCTCGTGCACGACCGGTGGGTGAGCAAGTACGCCGAGCCGTGGACCGTGGCGCTGAGCGATCTGAAAAATAGGCTGGAGGGACCCGTGGAAAAGATCTTCGAGATCTACATCAAGACCACGCCGGAGCGTCTGTGGGAGGCGATCACCGATAGCGAGGTCAGGAGCAAGTACAACTTCGGGATCGTCATCGACTCGGACTGGACGGCGGGCTCGCGCTACGAGACAAGCCATCCCGGCAACCACGGGCCGCTCGTGGAGGGCGAGAACCTCGTGGTGGATCCGCCGCGCCGGCTCGTTCAGACCATGCGGGCGCTCTGGGGCGAGGACGTCAAGCGCGAGGGGACGTCGCGGGTGACGTGGGAGATCGAACCGGTCGGCGACTCGTGCCGCCTCACCGTGACCCACGACCGCCTGCGCGAGGGCGCGAACGATCAGCTGTACGGCGGCTGGCCGATGATCCTCTCGGGCCTGAAGACCTACCTCGAGACCGGCGAGCTCCTCACGACTCCGGGCTCGCTGATGTACGCGACCCCGGCCCGGTCGTCGCGCAAGCGCTGACGTGAGCGATGAGGCCGGACTTCAGGTCCGGCCTCGAATGTCAGAAAAGCCGCGGTGGGCGAGGAGGGACTCGAACCCTCACGCTCTTTCGAGCATTAGCTCCTAAAGCTAACGCGTCTGCCGTTTCGCCACTCGCCCGCGGCTAGCGTAAACGCGGGTCAGCTCTGGCGGCGATCGATGACCCAGGCTGAGCCGGGGCGACGCTTCGCGACTGCCTTGACCTCCGCGGCCGCGCGTGATGCCGCGGTCGCGCCGGCGAAACGACCCGGCGGGATGTTGACGATCCCGATCGATACGGTCGCGAACGGCGTGCGCCTCTGGCGCCCGCGACGATCGTGCGCCTCGATCCATCCCCGCGCGCGGTCTTCGGGGTCGTAGAGCGCGCAGATGGATGCGTCGAATCGACTCGTGATCTCCTTCGCGATCGCCTCGGCCTCGTCGGCGCGCGCCAGGACGACGAAGTCATCGCCGCCGATGTGCCCGACGAAGCGCTGATCGGCCCCCGCCGAATCGATGACGATCTCCGCGAGCAAGGTGATGACGCGGTCGCCGCGCGTGAACCCGTAGTGATCGTTGAACTCCTTGAAGCGGTCGATGTCCACATAGAGCAGCGCGAAATGCTCGCCGCGCGCGAGACGCGACTCGAGCTCTTCGGTGATGGTCGGGTTCCCAGGAAGGCCGGACAGCGGGTTGACGTTGCGCAGGCCGCTCGAGCGCCGCACCGCGGCGCCAACGCGTGCCAGAAGCTCGTCCGCGTCGTACGGCTTCGTGATGAAGTCCTCGGCGCCGGCCGCGAGCTCGGCGAGCTTCGCCTCGCGATCGGCATGAGCGGTGAGAAAGACGATCGGGAGAAACCGTGTGCGCGGGTCTCGGCGGAGACGGCGGTGCACCTCGGCGCCGGAGATTCCGGGCAGGCCGAGATCGAGAAGGACAAGGTCGAACCGCGCACCGCGCATCGCCGCGACCGCCTGCTCGCCGTCCTCGACGCCGTCGCAGACGTAGCCTGCATCGTCGAGAAGCGCGCGCAGCGCACCGCGCGTCGCCTCGTCGTCCTCCACCACCAGGACGCGTGCCGCCATGTATGAAGAGTCGGCGCGGCAGGCAGTCAGCCTCAATAGGACAGGCGTACCGATTGGGCTTGGTCGGCCGGTCGCTAGGTCAACGAGCGGTCAACGTTCCTGTCGCGCTTCTACCCCTGCCAGCCGTTCGATGACCTTCAGTAATGCGTGATTGCCCTCGCGCCCGCCGCCGTCCCGCTGGAGCGCCGTGTACAGCGCGTGGACGAGCGCCGTTCCCGGGAGGGACAGGTGGTCGCCGTAGGCGTTGTCGAGCACGAGCCGAAGATCCTTCTGCTGCAGATCGACCATGAAGCCGGGACGGAAATCGCCGGCCAGCATCTTCGGGGCGTAGTTCTGCATCGCCCACGACGAGCCCGCGCCCCCGGCGATGACCTGGCGCGTGCGCTCGAGATCGATGCCCTGCGCCTTCGCGAAGACGAGCGCCTCGGAGACGCCGAGATTGTTGATCGCGACGGCGATCTGGTTCGCGAGCTTGCAGGCCTGCCCCGCGCCGTGATCGCCGATGTGGACGATGGTCTTTCCGAGCGCTTCGAAGAGCGGCATCGCGCGCTTCACATCGGTCTCCTCGCCACCGACCATGATCGCGAGACGTGCTTCGATCGCGCCGACCTCGCCGCCGGAGACGGGCGCGTCGAGCGTACGGAACGGTGGCCGATTGGCGGCGGCGCGCTTCGCGAACTCACGCGAGGCGATCGGGCTGATCGTGCTCATGTCGATCGCCAGCAGATCGGGACGCGCCCCCGCGGCGATGCCGTCCGGGCCAAAGGTCACGGACTCCACGTCGGGCGAGCTCGTGACCATGGTCACGACGAGATCGGAGCGCTCGGCCACTTCCCGCGGTGTGCGCACGACCGTCGCTCCGGCGGCTCCGAGCGGCTTCGCGCGATCCAGCGTGCGGTTGGTGACCGTGACCGGGAAGCCGGCGCGCATGGCGTTTCGGGCCATCGGGGCGCCCATGATCCCGAGCCCGACGAAGCCGACGCGCTCCATTAGGTCAGTTCTCGAGGTCGTCGTCGCTCGAGAGGAACACGCTCCGCTCGCCGGCCTCCTCGGAGACGAGAAAGGTCCCCTTCTCGGTCACGTCCACGTTGACCGACGCGACGAGAAGCTCATCGGTCACGTGAATGAAGCCGGCCGTCCGCTGGAGCTCGTTCGCGATAGCCTCGGAGAGCGAGTCTTCCTCGTAGGAATCGACGAGCAGCGCCCGGGCCTTCTTCACCAGCGCGAAGAACTCGAGCGGTTCGTAGCGGCGCTCGTGGGCGAGGAGCACGGCGGTGCCGAGCTCCTCGTCGCCCTCATGGATCTCGTAGAAGAACATCTGCTGCGAACGAGCCTAGCCGATTACCATTGACGTATCTCCATGCAGAACCCCCCGAAGACTCTGCCGCCATCCGTGAAACACACCGTGCGGCGGGAGCCGGGATCGAAGGTCACCCTCGACGTTGAGGTCGCCGCCGAGCGGCTGTCACGCGCCGCCGACGCCGCATTCGAGCGGCATGTGCAGCGCGCGAACATCCCCGGCTTTCGTCCCGGAAAGGCCCCCCGGGGAATGTACGAGCGTGCATACGGCAAAGAGCATCTCTGGGAGGATGCCGCCGACGACCTCATGGACCAGACCTATCGTGAGATCGTCGAGGCCGAGGGCATCGAGCCGATCGATCGTCCGAGCGCCAAGCTCACGCAGCTCAAAGAAGGCGAACCGCTCCGCTACACGGCGACCGTCGTCGTGCGCCCCGACGTCGCACTCGGGGACTACCTGGCCCACGGCGTGAAAGTGGAAGCTGTTCCGCCCACCGAGGAAGACGTCGAGCGGACGATCGCGTCGATGCGCGACACCCACGCTCAGCTCCGGCCGGTGGATCGCGAGGCGAAGACCGGTGACATCCTCACCGTCGACATCGATGTTGCGGTGCCGGGCAAGACCCTGCCGCCGTTCGCGCGGAACGCGCATATCGAGGCGGGGAAGGATCTCGGCATCGTGGGCCTGGGTGAGGCCCTCATCGGGATGAAGCTGGGCGACGACAAGAAGGTCGACCTCGCGTTCCCGAACGATGCGAGCGAGAACGATCTTGCCGGAAAGACCGGGACCTTCAGCATCCGTCCGTCACAGGTCGCCGAAAAGATCCTGCCGGCGGTCGACGACGAGTTCGCCAAGACCGTGGGCGTCGCGGACGTCGGCGCACTCCGAAGAGCCGTGCGCAACGAGCTCGCGCACGCCGCCTTCCACGAGGCGCGCGACGACGCAGCCGACAAGGCGGTCGAGCACGCGATGCAGACGTCCACCGTGGAGGTTCCCGAGCTTCTGGTCGAGGACGAGCTCGAGCATCTGGTGACCGATCTGAAGGCCCGCATCAAACAGGAGGGCATGACCTGGGAGAAGTTCCTTCTGCAGGCGCGCAAGACCGAGGACGAGATCCGCGCGGAATGGCGTCCGGTCGCCGAGCGCCGCGCGAAGTCGCTTCTCGTGCTGGACGCGATCGCGCGCAAGGAGGGCGTCACGGTTTCCGGCGACGAGCTCGCGGCGCAGGCGGCGATGTCTCCGCTCGCGCAGGTCGACCCCCAGGCTCTGCGCTCCCCGCAGGTGCTGGCGTCGCTCGCGCGGTCGATCCGCAACCGGAAGACCGTGGACAAGCTGATCGGGCTCGACTCCCCGGACGCCGAGCGCGAGGCCATCAAGAAGGCGGGCGGTGAGGATTTCGACTTCCACGGCGACGCCCCTCCGAAGCCGCCAGAGCCGAAGATCATCGTGCCCGAGAAGTCGGACGCGACGCCCGAAGGACGCGAGGCCCTTCGCGCGATGCTCGAGAAGAAGTAGCCTGCGGCGCCTTCTCTCGGCTCTCGGCGTGATCCTGATCTTTTTCGCGCTTTCGGCCGGCCATGTCTCAGCAGAACCTCCGTTCTTCGCGACGTGTGGTCGCATCGACGGGCTGAGCCTTCCGACCGCGTCCGCGCCGGGCTCGATCACGATCGGCGGGAGGATGTTCGCGATCACCCTTCGCGACCGGATCTCACCCGTCGCGTCGGTCGGCAGCCTGGGTTGCCTGAATCAGACCGTGACCACGAGCGGCCCCCTTCTACAGCTGCTCGGGATGCCGTCGCACCTTTGCGGGCAGGTGATGGGCGTCCTCGACCCGATCGCCGGCCAGCGACCGGCGGGGATCGACGTCCTCTCACCGCCGACGCTGCGCACCGTCCTCTTCGCCGCGCCGGGTCTTCGTCTGCCGGATCCGAACGTGTTCGCATGCTTTGAAACGGGCATCGACAGCGCCGGCAGGGCGACCGCGGTGCGTACCCTCACGGCATCGACCCAGACCGCGATCACGAGCCTGCCGTCGACCTCGACCGCCGCGGGAGATCGCGCGCCTTAGCTACGCGAGGTATCTCCGCAGCCATTCGATCGTCGCGACCCACGCTTTCTGCGCAGCCTCGGGCGCGTAGCGCGCGCCGGTGTCGTTGTGGAACGCGTGGTTCACGTTCGGGTACACGGTGATCTTGTAGGGCACGCCGGCCGCCACGAGCTGCGCTTCCATCTGCTTCGCCGTGTCGGTGATGCGAGTGTCCTGTTCCGCGTAGACCGCGGACACGGCGGTTTTCGTCTTGGCGATCTCCGCGAAGTTGCCCGGCTGAGGCCCGTAGAACGGAACCGCCGCTTTCAGCTCCGCGCCGGCCGCAACGAGGTTCCACACCTCACCGCCTCCGAAGCAGAAGCCCACGGCTCCGATCGCGCCCGAAGTGTTTGCCTTGAGATAGGCGAGTGCCGCGGTGTGGTCGGCGAGCTTCTGCTGGAGTGTGAGGTTGCCGATCGCGCCGGTGACCGCATCGCCCAGCTTCTCGCCGCCGCCCTGTCTCGCGGTGAGGTCGATGTTCACAGCGGCGAAGCCGGCGGTCGCGGCTCGCCGTACCACGTCGCGGATGTGCTCGGTCTGTCCGCGATTCTCGTGGATGACCATCACGCCGGGGACCGTCCCGCTCGCGGTCGGCCTGGCGAGGTACGCCATGAGCGGTGCTCCATCGGCACCAGTGATCGCCGGCTTGGACACCGTGATGCGCGGGTCGTTCTCTTTGACGGTGATCCCGTCTGTCGTTGCCGCTGCCGGCGGTGTCGCGAAGGGCTGCCCGACGAGTGGCTGCGTCGGCGACGCCGTCGCTATCGCAGTCGTGGGAGTTGCGGTCGCGCTGCTGCGCGTGCTCAGGTCGCATGCCGCGAGGAGTGTCGTCGCAGCGGCGGCGCTCCCCACGATGATCGCGACTCTGCGCACGAGCTCGCGCCGGCCGATCAGGCCATCGCGGAAGTCCTCGATGTGCTCCTCGACGAAATAGCGCTGCGTCTCGTTGAGTCCGTCCATCGCATTCCTCCCTGAAGCGCGACCTACCTACCGGCGGGCGCCGCGACCGCGATCCGCGCCGCGAGATCGCGGATGACCTTCGACGCCGCGCTATCAGGGTGAAGGACGGAGAGCGGTCGCCCACGATCGGCCGCGTCATCGGCCGCCTCGGTATGCGGGACCACGACGTCGGGCTTGCGATTGAAGAACCGCGCGACGTGATCCATCTCCACGCCGGCCGCGCTGGTCCGGTTCACCACGAGAACGGTGCGCTCGGTCGGGAACGAGAGCTTCTCGAGCACCTCGAGCGTCTGCTTCGTCGCCTTGAGCGACGGCAGATGGGCGGCTGTCACGATGACCGCCGCGTCGGCCGCGTCGAGCACGGCGAGGATGTGCTGGGAGAAGCTCGCCGGCGCATCGACGATGACGTAGTCGGATTGCTTCTGAAGGAGATCGATCGCCTGCTGCACCGCTGGAACGGTCACGAGCTCGGCGCGTTCGGGTAGATCGCACCCTGCGAGGACGCGCACGCCGCTTCGGTCCTGCTCGAGGTAGGTGCCGAACGTGGCCTCGTCCAGCTGCTCGTGGGCGTTCTCCGCCAGGTCGGCGAGGGTGCGGAGTGAGGTCAGATTCATGAGCATCGGCGCGTTGCCGAATTCGAGGTTGAGATCGAGCAGCGTCACGCGATAGATCGTCGTCGCGGCGAGCGCGACGGCGGCGTTGACGGCGAGCATCGTGCAGCCCACCCCGCCTTTGCCGTGCAGGAAGAGGATGACGTTGCCACCACGCTTCGTTGCGCCGTCGCCTTTCGTGGTCCGGAACCGCTTGATCAGGACCTCGATCTTCGCTTCGAGCACGGCCATCTCTACCGGCTTCGGGACGTACTCGTCCGCGCCCTCGGCGTAGCCGCTCAGAACGTCGTCGGCCTGCTTACGTGCCGACAGCATGATCACCGGGATCCGCGCGGTGCGATGGTCCGCGCGCATCCGTCGTGTCAGCTCGAGTCCGTTCATGTTCGGCATGTTCACGTCGGTGATGACAAGGTCGGGTGCCTTCGCGCGAATCGCTTTCAGGGCCTCCCAGCCGTCGTTCGCCATCGTGACGTCGTACCCGTGCCGCGTCAGCCAGGTGGAGAGAAGCTTGCGGATCTGCTCCTCGTCATCAACGAAGAGGATGCGTTCTCCCGGCACTAGCTCTTGAAGAACTGCGCCACGCGGGCGCGCAGCTCGGACATCGTGAACGGCTTGGCGAGATGTCCGGCGGCCCCGTGACGGAAGCATTGTTCGATCTGCTCCCGCTGAACAGACGCCGTCATGAAGACGATCGGGATGTGCGCGAGATCCGCTGACTCGTGCATCGCGTCGGCCACGGCGAACCCGTCCATTTCGGGCATCATCACGTCGCTGAAGACTACGTCAGGGCGGACCTCGTCAATCAGCGCGAGACACCTCTTCCCGTCCTCGGCCACGTGAACCTGATGGCTCGTCGAGCTGAGCGCAGTGCGCACGAGCTTTCGGATCATGGGGTCGTCCTCGCAAAAGACGACCTTGCTCACGATGCGGCGTCCGCCATGACCGCGCCTGCGGCCGCGCGCGGCAGCGTGATGTGGAACACGGAGCCTTCGCCGACCGTGCTCTCCGCCCAAACCGTCCCACCGTGAAGCTGGACGATCTGCCGAACGATCGGGAGGCCAAGACCGGTCCCCTGGATGTGCCGCGTGGCCGGCGACTCCACACGGCCGTACCGCTCGAAGATCGTTTCGAGCGCCGCGTGCGGGATACCCATGCCATGATCCCGCACGACGATGTGAGCCGCGTCTCCTTCGGCCCGGGTGCTGACGACGATCTCACCCCCGTTCGGCGAGTACTTCACCGCGTTGCTCAGCAGGTTGACCATGACCTGGACGAGCTTGTCGCGGTCTCCGTTCATCTCGCCCACGAGCGGGTCCAGCCGCAGCGAGACCGGGTGCTGTGGCGCGTTCGGCCGTACCCGATCGGCCGCCTCGGTGATGACCGCATTCAGATCGAGCCGCTCCCGATTGAGCTGCATACGCCCCGACTCCATTTTGTCGAGGTCGAGCATCTCGGTGATCATCCGGTTGAGCCGGTGGGCGTCCTTGTTGATATCGCCGGCGTACTCGCGCATCTCGTCCAGCGTGAGGTCCTCGCTCGCCATCATTTCGGAGAAGCCCTGGATACCGGTCAGAGGCGTCCGGAACTCGTGGCTGACGATCGAAACGAAGTCGCTTTTCGCTCGGTTGAGGCGCTCGAGCTCGACGACGGCCGCGCGCTGGCGTTCGAATGCCTCCGCCGCCGTGATCGCCACTCGAAGCTCCTGAGCCACGGCCTCGATGAGGCGGACGTCGTCGGCCGTCCATTCGCGGGAGCGGTCGACCTGCGAGAACGAAAGCGCGCCCGCGAGCTGGCCGCCGACGCGAATAGGCGTCGCCGCAGCGGCGATGACGTCCAGCGAGACGACGTCCTGGGCCGTGCGCGGATCGGTGAACCGCCGGTCTTTGCGGATGTCGGTCACGATGACGGTGCGTCCGAGCCGCGCCGAGAGACGAGCGATCGGAAGGTGCTTTGCCCCGATCCCCACAGGCGCGACGCCGGCCGCGTCCCACTCGTACGTGACAGCGAGGTTATCCTCGGTTGCTCCGGTGCAGACGAGAGCGCGGGAAACGTCGAGCACTTTCGCAAGCTCGTCCACTGTGCCGCGAAGGATTTCCCCGGGATCGAGGCTCGCGCGGGCGCGCTGCGCGATCCGGTTCACGAGCGCCTCGCGCTCCGCGCGTGCTTCGGCCTCCTTGACCGAGAGCGCGCTATGGATGGATCCGGCGACGTACTGACCCATGATCGACGGCAGCTGGACCTTGTCCGCGATCAGATCGTCGACACCCTCTCCAATGAGAAGAAGCGCCCCCACGAGACGCTCGCGCGAGACAAGGGGTAACGCGGCGAAGGACTTCGCGGTCGCCAGTACCGGCAGCTCCTCAACCACCTTTTTCCAAGTGTCCGCGTGCGCCTTGTCGTCGGCGAGAAGGAGCGATTGTCGGTGATCGATGACGCGTGTCCGCACCACCGCGGGAAGCTCCGCGGTCGAATAGCTTTTCTGTCGAAACCTGTCTGCTCGCGGGCCATCCGCGGCGACCGTGCGGAAGGCCTCCAGGACGTCGTCGTACACGATGAGGGCGAGGGTCATGTCCGCCGGCAGCGCGCCGCGGATCGCCGCGGCGAAGTAGCCGCCGATCTGGTCGAGGTCGAGCGGCCCGGCGATCGCCGCCGAAAGACCGAAGATCGATCCGAGCTCCTGTTCCTTCTGCTCACCGGCGCTCTTGGCCTCGACCTCGGCGCTCCTCGCGCCGGCGAGCGCGGTCGCGAGGCGATGCATGACCGCCGCCGCGATGAGGCTGATGCCGAGCCACACGATGAACGAGACGATCTGGATCGAGGACAGCACGTTCCCGCTGTCGCGCTGGGCAACCAGGATTCCGCTCTGGGTAAGCTGGAACGTGTAGATGAATTGCACAGCGAAGAAGACCACCGCGGCGTAGAGGGTCGACGCAGCCACGTAGAAGCGCAGCGAGCGCGGAAGCTTACGCATTCTTTCCTGTCGTCGGCGCGAATCGTACTGGCTCGCCTGTCCGGTGGACATGCCCAAACCGCTGATCCCGAATGGCAACCACAGTCACGGCTCGGAAATGCGCGTCGGCGTCAATTGGCTGCCGTACACTCTTTGAACACACACGACGCGCGAGGAGGGTGCTCTTGACGACGCGGAATTACGTGCCGATGGTCATCGAGCAGTCGGGGCGCGGTGAGCGCGCGTACGACATCTTCTCGCGCCTCCTCAAGGAACGGATCATCTTCATCGGTGATGCCGTCGAAGATACGATGGCCAACCTGATCATCGCCCAGCTTCTGTTCCTCGAGTCCGAGGACCCTGAGCGGGACATCTACCTCTATATCAACTCGCCGGGCGGTGTGGTCACGGCGGGGCTCGCCATCTACGACACCATGCAGTACCTGAAGGCCCCCGTGAACACGATCTGCATCGGTCAGGCCGCGTCGATGGGCGCGGTGCTGTTGGCGGCGGGCGCGAAGGGCAAGCGCTACGCCCTGCCGAACTCTCGCATCATGATTCACCAGGGCTCGGGCGGATTCCGCGGCAACACTCCCGATGTCCTCATCCAGGTGAAGGAGCTCGAGACGCTCGTCGAGAAGCTGATGCGGATTCTCGCGCATCACACCGGCCAGCCCGCCGACAAGGTGCGGCGCGACGTCGACCGCGACCGCTTCATGAGCGCGGAAGAGGCGCGGGAGTACGGTCTCATCGACGAGATCTTCGTTGGCAAGGAATCGTTGATCTCGATCGCGAAGGCCGAGGAGCCCAGGCGCGAGCCAGCCCGAGAGCCGGTGGCGGCCCGCTAGGCGATGACAACCACCGCGAAGGGCGGTAAGCCCTACTGCGTAGCAGCGGCGCTGGTCCAGTGACGACGACCGCAAAAGGCGGCAAGCCGTACCGCTGCTCCTTCTGCGGAAAGAGCCAGGATCAGGTCCGAAAGCTCATCGCCGGGCAGGGCGTCTACATCTGCGACGAGTGCATCACCCTCTGCCGCGAGATCGTGGACGAAGAGTTCATGGAGACGCCGAAGGCGCGGACGCTCGGCGCCAAGGTCCCGAGCCCGCGCCGCATCAACGAAATACTCGACCAGTACGTCATCGGGCAGGACAAGGCGAAGCGCGTGCTTTCCGTCGCCGTGTACAACCACTACAAGCGTGTCGGCGCGGGCCATCGGGTCGACGACGTCGAGCTTGGGAAGTCGAACGTGCTGCTCATCGGTCCGACAGGGTGCGGCAAGACGCTTCTCGCGCAGACTCTCGCGCGAATCCTCGACGTGCCCTTCTCGATCGCCGATGCGACAAGCCTCACCGAGGCGGGCTACGTCGGGGAGGACGTCGAGAACATCCTGCTGCGGCTGATCCAGGCCGCCGACTTCGACCTCAACCGAGCGCAGCGCGGCATCATCTACATCGACGAGATCGACAAGATCGCGCGCAAGGGTGACAACCCCTCGATCACGCGCGATGTCTCCGGCGAAGGCGTTCAGCAGGCGCTTCTGAAGATCCTCGAGGGCACCGTCGCGAACGTGCCGCCGCAGGGTGGCCGCAAGCACCCGCACCAGGACTTCATTCAGATCGATACGACGAACATCCTCTTCGTCTGCGGCGGCGCCTTCGAGGGCCTCGAGAAGATCGTCGAGGCGCGCGTCGGCAAGAAGACGATGGGCTTCGGCGCCACGCTTCGCGACAACACCAAGGAGACGTCCGCGATCCTCGAGCAGGTCATGCCGGACGATCTCCTGAAGTACGGGCTCATCCCGGAGTTCGTCGGCCGGCTCCCCGTGGTGGTGCCGCTCCAGGCGCTCGACGAGGGCGATCTCATGCGCATCCTCACCGAGCCGAAGAACGCGATCGTGAAGCAGTACCAGAAGTTCCTCGCGCTCGACAAGGTCGAGCTCCAGATGACCCCGGACGCGCTTCAGGCTGCGGCCAAGGGAGCCGCGAAGCGAAAGACCGGCGCCCGCGGGCTCCGCACCATCATCGAGGAGGTACTCCTCGACGTCATGTACGAGATCCCGTCGAGCACGAACATCCGGAAGGTCGTCGTCACCGGCGATTCGATCGAGGGCCGGATGAAGCCGCTACTCCTCTCGAAGAACGAGCAGATCTCGCTCGAGGGAGACGAGGCGACCGCGTCCTAGAGCTGCCGCTCCTCAGCCATGCCTAAGCTCTACTACGCGAGCCCGCGCGACCTTCCCGTGATCGAGCCCCATCCCGGTGTGAAGGGCCGCGTCGTCCACGCGCAGCACGCGACCCTCATCGTGTACGACTACACCCCGAGGACGATCGTCGAGACCCACAAGCACACCGTCGAACAGTTCGGCGTCGTCGTGAAGGGATCGCTCGCGATGGTCGTCGCCGGCGAGCAGCGCATCCTCATGGTGGGCGACACCTTCCGCATTCCCGAGGGAACGGCGCACGGCGCGCGGGTGTTCGAGGAAGCCACGCAGGTGGTGCAGGTCTTCGCCCCGCCGCGCACCGATCTGCCGCGGCCGACCGCGGATGGGCCGGTGGCCAAGACCTAACGACCCGCGGGCCGTCTCCGCACGTCTCTGATACCTGCCGGACGAGCAGCCTACCTATCGTCCTGGCGGGTGTGGGGCCTGTTTCCGCGCGACCCGCTGCTCGTGGGACGAATCGGCGCGTGCCTCGGCGCGGTCGCCTGGCTGGCTCTCGGTGGCCTGGGGGTCCTTCCGGTGGCCGCCACGGCCCTCGTTCTCCTCCTCGCGACGTCGGTGTGGGTCTGGCGGCTCGATAGCAAGCGCGGCCGCGCGCTTCAGCTGCACGAGGTTCCGCCGCAGCTCGTCATCGCCGACCTCGTAACCGGGGCGGTATGGATGATCGGCAGCGCGACGAACCCGCGCAGCATCGCCTTCGTCATCGTCCTCGCGGTCGGCGCCTTCGCCATGTACCGCCTCAAACGGGCGGGACTTATCGCCACGATGACGACGTATGTCGCGGCGCGTGTCGGCATGGAAGCCGTTCGCCTGTCGATCGGCGAGCCGACGCCGATCTCCCAAGTCATCGCCGAGGCGTTCGTCGTCGGCATCGTCGTGATCATCCTCTCGGCGACGGTCGATAGCTATCACGCCGAGCAGTCCCGTGCGGAGAGCGCGCTTCGTCGCGGCAAGAGCCTCGAGCGCCTCGCTGCGGACATCGCCGCGGAGACCGAACCGTTGGCGCTCTTCCAGACGATCGCTCGTAGCGCACTCCTTCTCGCGAACGCCGAACACGCGACGATCAACGTGCGGCGTGGCGAAGAGTTCTACATCGCGGCGGGGGCCGGCACCGGCGAGCGCGTCGTCGGCGTGCACGCCCCCGCGGAGATGGGGATCGTCGGCGCGGTCCTGCGCGCCCGCGCGACGGTCGCGATCGACGACTACGGGACGGACCCGACGGCGGTCCCCGCGGTCCGCGACGTCGGGGTCCGAGCGCTGATCTGCGTCCCGATCTTCCTGCACGGCGAGTTCGCGGCCACGATCACGGTCGGGCGCCTCGACCGGCGCCCGTTCGACGCGGAGGACCGCGCCGCGCTCGAAGGCCTCGCTTCGCATGCCTCGATCGCTCTTCGCAACGCACGGCTCATCGAGCAGGGTCGTCGTCTTGAGGCGCTCTCGCGCGAGCTCTCCGGCGCGATGCCTGAGGACGTCATCGATCGGATCGCGCACACCATGCAGGCCGTCTTCGATCTGGAGTGGGTGCTCATCAGCGAGCTGAAAGGAGAGGAGGGCAGGCCACTCGCTGCTCTCGGAAAGGCCCGTCCCGCGCGTGACCACGGCTGGTCGCCACTCGGGCCGCTGCTGCGACAGGTCGTCGCCGCACGCGAGCTCATCGTCCTGCGCGACTACATGAGCGATCGCGGCATCGAGCCCGAACGCGCGATCAGCATGCTCGCGCGCGACGTGGGCGTGCACGCCATCATGGTCGCGCCGATCATCTTCGACGGCGAGATACGCGCCGCACTCACGGTCGGTACGACCGACCCGTACCGATCGTTCGACGCGATCGAGCGGCGGGAGCTGCTTGCCTTCGCGGATCTGGCGTCGAGTGCGCTCCGCGCCGCCAACGAGCGCCGCGAACGCGAGCGGCGGATCGGACGGCTCTCCGCTCTGAACGTCCTCGCGTGGCAGCTCGGAGCCGTGCATGAGCCCTTCGACATCGCGAGGCTGGCGTTCGACGCGGCGGCGACGCTCGTGCCGCGCGACACGTTCTCGATCGCGCGGTACGACGAGCGGAGCAACGAGCTCGCCTTCGTGATCAATGCGCGCGGCGATGAGGCGAAGGCGGATGAGACGCGCATGCAGGTCGGATCCGGTCCCGCGAGCCTGGTCATCCAGAGCGGCGAGCTCCACCGAACGCCGAGCGAGGTGCATCTCCCGATGAAGAGCCGCGGCAAGCTCGTGGGGGTCCTCGCCTGCGGCGCCGATGCTCCGAGCTCGCTCGACGACGAGGACGTGGCTGTGCTCCAAACCCTCGCGAACCTCGTCGCGACCGCCTTCGAGAACGCCGAGGCGCTCGGGCGCATGCGCGAGCTCTACCTCGCATCGGTGCGCGCGCTCGCGGCGGCCGTCGACGCGCGCGACCCGTATACCCGCAGCCATTCGGCGCGGGTTGCGGCGCTCTCGCGTGGCATCGCCGAGGAGATGCAGCTCAGTGCGGACCAGGTCCGCCGCATCCAGCTCGGCGCGCTGCTCCACGACATCGGCAAGATCGGTGTTCCGGATGCGATCCTCAACAAGCCGGGCGCGCTGTCACCCGACGAGTGGGTGATGATGCGCAGCCACTCGATGCTCGGCGCATCGATCGTGAACGCGGTCGAGCCGCTGCGTGACCTCGTCCCGATAGTGCGTAGCCATCACGAGCGGTACGACGGGGGAGGCTATCCCGACGAGCTGGGCGGCGATCTCGTGCCGATCGAGGCGTATGTCGTGGCCGCCGCGGACGCGTTCGAGGTCATCGTCAGCCGGCGCGCGTACAAGCCCGCGCAGACGGTCGAGCACGCCTGCGCCGAGCTGCTGCGCTGTCGCGGGACGCAGTTCCACCCCGCCGTGGTCGACGCGTTCCTGCGTCTTATCGAGCGCGACCGCGCGCAGGGCGCGGCCCAGCTCCGTCGCATCGCTGGGATCCTCCATGAGGACATCGAGGACGTGCCGGGACCGGGCGTGCTCCTCGAGCAGTTCGCGGCGAGCGCCCAGACCCACGGGCGGCAGCTCGCCATCCTGCAGCGCCTCGCGTCCGAGATCAGCGCGGTCCTCGACATTGACGACCTCGCCGAGCGACTCCTTCGGATCATCTGCGATGCCATGGGGTACGAGAACGGGTTCCTGCTCACGCTCGACGACGCGGGCGACTATCTCGTGATCCGCGCCGCGGTCGGCCCGTCCGGGTCGTAC
>VBIZ01000055.1 GCA_005880575.1 Chloroflexota bacterium
ACGATCCACCGGTTCAGGAGGTCCTTCGGCGAGACGCGCTGCCGGCCGAAGTCGTCGACCATGAAGATGCCGCCGTTGGCCTTCATCTGGAACGGCGCCTCGTAGAACTTCGATGTCTCGTCGTAGATGAGGTCGAGCGTCTCGAGGGTCAGCTCGCCGCCGGTCATCACGATGGGCCGCTTCGAAACGACCCAGCGGTGGTCGAAGCGGAGGCGCTCGGCAACGACCGGATCGAGCGCGACGCGGTGATAGACCTGGTCGTAGACCTTCACGACCTGCTGGTCGACCTCGACCGCGTACGGGAGGACAACGTCGCCCTTCATCAGGGTCGCGAGGACTTCGGCGATGCTCGTCTTGCCGTTGCCGGGTGGCCCGAACAGGAAGATCGACTTTCCCGAGTTCACTGCGGGTCCGAGCTGCGCGAGCGTTTCGCGGGGGATGACCATGTGGGCGAACGCGCGCACGAGGTCGTCCTGCGTGACGTGCAGATTCGCGATGGACTGACGCTGGACGGCTTGGATGTACATCTGCAGCGGCACCGGGGCTTTGCCGACGTACTGGCTGCGCGCGAGCGCTTCCTGCGCCTTCTCGGAGCCGCGGTCGATGATCACGAACTGGTAGTTCGCCGAGGAGAGGCCCGCGCCGCCGCGGATCTCCACGAGGCGCTCGGTCTTGAGGAACTCCATCACCCGCTCGGTCACGTTCTGCATCGGAAGGCCGAGCGAGCTCGCGATCTCGGCCATGGTCATCTGGCCGCGCAGGTAGAGCGTCTTCAGGGCGAGGTCAGAGAGGAACCCGAGCGTCAGGCCGGTCTGCTCGAGCGTCTGCGGCTCCGGCGGGAGCGGAATCTCTGGGGTTGCCGGTTGCCCCGCGTTCGGGGCCGCCGGCGGCCGGATCTGCGTCGGCGCTTGGTACATGTGGCCCCTTTCCCTTCGCGAGAGCTAGGGCAGCATACCCTCGAAGGTCTCCTCGTCTACGACTCTGACACCGATTTTGTTGGCCTTTTCGAGCTTTGATCCCGCACCGGGACCGGCGACGACGAGGTCGGTCTTCGGACTGACGCTTCCGGTGATCTTTCCGCCGAGCGAACGCACGAGTGCCTCGGCATCCTCGCGCGATCGCCGCTCGAGCGTCCCGGTGAAGACGATGGTCTTCCCGGCGAAGGGACCGGCCGCGGTGGGCGGACGCGGCGCGGGCATCAGCGGCGCGATCCCGGCCCGCACCAGCTTGTCGAGAAACTCCTGTTCCTCCGGTCGCGAGAAGTACTCCTTGATGCTCTCGGCGACGACGCCGCCGATGCCCTCGATCGATTGCAGCTCGTCGACCGAAACGCTTCGGAGAACGTCAATGACCGCGCCGAGGCCGGCGTCCTTGGGAAGTCGGTCGGCGAGCCACCGCGCGAGATCGTCGGCGGTGGAGTCGCCCACGTGGCGGATGCCGAGGGCGAGAAGGATCCGAGAAAGCGGGCGGCGCTTCGCGGCCTGGATCCGCTCGTAGATATTGCTTGCGCTCTTTTCCGCGAATCGGTCGAGCTCGCGAAGCTGCTCCTTCGTCAAGAAGAAGAGATCCGCGGGATCGTTGACCAGGCCCTTTTCCTGAAGCTGCGTGACGAGTGCCCAGCCAACGCCTTCGATGTCCATGCCGCCGCGCGAAACGAAATGCCCGATCCGCTGTCCGGTCTTGGCCGGACAGGTTGGGTTCCCGCAGTAGTACGCGACCTCGCCCTCCGGATGAATCACCTCGCCGCCACAGACCGGGCACTTCGCGGGCATGTCGAACTCCGGGTACTCCTTTCCCGTCTCACGTGCGTCGATCTCGACGCGGACGACTTCAGGGATCACGTCTCCGGCGCGCTGGATGATGACGCGGTCCCCTTTGCGCACGTCGAGCCTTCGCACCTCGTCGAGGTTGTGGAGGGTCGCGCGCTTGACGGTGGTGCCGCCGACCAGGACCGGAGCGAGCGCGGCGACCGGCGTGAGCGTGCCCATCCGCCCCACGTACACGAGGATGTCCTCGATCGTCGTCGTGGCCTGTTCCGCGGGGAATTTGAAGGCGGTCGCCCACCGCGGGTTGCGAGCGACGTACCCAAGACGCTCTTGATCGGCGACCCTGTCGACCTTCACGACGACGCCATCCGTTCCGTACTGGAGCGTGTGACGCTTCTCCTTGCACTCGCCGATGAACTGGATGACCTCGTCGAGCGTCTTGGCTACACGACGGTCGGGGTTCACACGCAGGCCAAGCTGCTCGAGCCTCGCGAGCAGCTCGCTCTGCGAGGAGACGTCGAGGCCCGCTGCGCTGTACGCCCACATCGCGAGGTTGCGCTTCGCCGTGGCCTTCGGGTCGAGCTGCCGCACGGCGCCCGCGGCGGCGTTGCGCGGGTTCGCAAAGGCCGGCTCGCCGCGCTCGATGCGCTCTTTGTTTGTGGCCTCGAACGACGCGGTCGGGAGGTACACCTCGCCCCGCACGTCGATGCGGCCTTTCACCCGCTCGCGGAGGGTCAGAGGGATCGAGCGGATCGTCCGTAGATTGCCGGTGACGTCCTCGCCCACAAGGCCGTCGCCCCGAGTCGCGCCCTGCACGAACTTTCCGTCCTGATACGCGAGGTTGATCGCGAGGCCGTCGATCTTGAGCTCGCAGACATACCCGACTTCGTCCCGTCCGAGGAGCTTCCGCACGCGCTGGTCAAACGCGCGCAGCTCCTCTTCGTTGAATGCGTTGGAGAGGGACAGCATGGGCGCCGCGTGCTGGACCGGCGCGAACCGCGTCGACGCCGGCGCGCCCACGCGCTGCGTCGGCGACTCCGGTGTGACGAGCTCGGGATGGGCGGCCTCGAGCGACTGCAGCTCGCGCATGAGCGCGTCGTAGGCCTCGTCGGCGATCGTCGGCTGGTCGAGAACGTGATATTCGTAGTTCGCCTTTTCGATCTTCTCGCGAAGCTCGGCGACACGCTTCTCTTGCGATGCGGTAGGCATGATGAAATTGTCCGCGATTCCCCGGTGTTAGGGTCGGCGAGATGGCCTCCGCTCCGCCGGTCCCGCCTGTCACCGAGATCGACCTCACGCCTTTCGCGGAGATCGTCGACAACGCGCGCACCGATCACGAACAGGCCCTCACCACCGGCCTCGTTGCGACGTCCAACGAGGGCCAGCCAGACGTCGCGTTGAAGGGCAGCCTGATGGTGTGGGACAAGGACCATCTCGCCTGGTGGGAGCGCGCAAAGCGCGAAACCCTGGCCGCCCTCGCGGTGAATCCGCGCGTCGCGATCTTCGTTCGAAACCCGACCCGCGACCGCCGCACCCTGCGCTTCTACGGCGAAGCTCGGGTCGTGGGCGAGCCCCAGCTCACGCAGCGGATCTGGGACCGCGTACTCCAGGTCGAGAAGGACACAGACAAGGAACGCCAAGGAGTCGCTGTTCTGGTCCGCGTGGATCGGGTGCGCGCTGGTCCGCTCGAGATTCAGCGCCGGGAGTCGCCGGGCACCTCATAGCCGCCGCGTAAGAGTTACCCGCCAGCAGTCGGTCGCGCGTCGCGCGAGTTCACGCAAGAGTTGAGTCGTGAAGCTCCACCGGCTCTACATTGCCGTCGCGATGCTCGTCATCGCCGGCTGCACTTCCCCCTTAGCGGCGCCAGAGCAACGTCCTTCTTCAGGCGAACCTGCGCCCGCATCTCCTGCGCCGACACCTTCGACTCCGCGATTGGCACCGTCCCCGCCGGTGATGCTGCCGCCAGGTTGCTCCGCGACGGCGACCGGGGGAACTGAATGGCGGGTTGACTGCGGCGACGAACGGAACCTCAAAGGGCGCGCCATTCTGGCGCCTCTGCTGGCGCAAGGCGGGTGGCGCCGGTGCCCCTCCGCGTTACTCGACCGCTGGGGAAAGCGGGACTCTGAGCTTCTGATCGGCGTTTCCTTCGGCGCCCAGTCCGATGGGTTTGGTCTGGCGATCCGGCCGATCTCTGCCGACTGCGCGGTCTCCGCATCGGTTGCGGATCCCGCACGTGCGTTCGACGTAATGACATCCGCATATCTCGGGAGGGAGCTGGCATGGACCGCGGCGCGTTGGGTCGGTGGGGAGGCGCTGTTCAGGACGGTCGACGGTGGGACGACGTGGACGACACTCGACATCCCGACCGAGCTGAACTACGTGGCCGAGCTTCATTTCCTGGACGCCCGCAACGGATGGATGATCGGATTCGCCAACCGCGGGATTCAGGGCGTCGGATGCGATGCCGCCGCGCCTGAGAACGCTCCGAGTTGCCGCAGCGTCCTATTTCGAAGCCGCGACGGCGGTGCGAGCTGGACGGAACTCGGCGAGAGGGCACTTTTGCCGTCGCGCGGCATGTCGCTTCAGCAGCTGCAGATGGTCGATGTCGACCACGGTTGGATGCTCGAGATGAAACTTTGTGCGGGCTCGGATAACTGCTTCGACCTCATGAAGACGACCGACGGTGGACTCTCATGGACAACGGTTCGGACGACGACGCATTTTCAGCAGCTGCGCTTCGTCGATCGCCTCCACGGCTGGGCTCTCGCGCACGAGTGGACCGGGTCAAGAAGTGAGTCGAAGGTTTTCGCGACCGCCGATGGAGGCGCGACGTGGCACCTTCAGCTGGCGGACGAGCCGATCGTCGCAATTTCCGCCCCAGATGTCGCCAGCGCCTTCGCGTTCGCCATCGACGGCGGCTACTGCACCGCGAGCAACTGCTCGAAATATGGGCTCTTCCGCGTGCAGAGCGGCGTGCTCTCGGCCATCCACGAAACCACCACAGATCATTGGTGGGCGACGCCGGGCTGCGCTGGATTGCTCGCGACTCCGTTCTTCCTCGATTCGGAGCATGGCTGGATGCCGCTCCTTCGGGGAGTGGGCGGTGTCTCGGGATTCAACGATCCCAGCGTATTGGTGACGCGGGATGGGGGCGGCAACTGGAGCTGCATCGACAATCTTCCGCGGGAGGATCTCCATGACATCTGGTTTGCCGATGAGAGCCACGGCTGGGTCACGAGCACGTCCGACCCGTTCGGGATGCGGCTCTGGCGGACCAACGACGGCGGTAAGTCGTGGCGCGAGGTTCTTCACTAGAGCCGATCAGGGCTGGCCGGTCGCTCCTCCGACGCGCACCACGGTTGGGCCCGCTGGCGCGTAGGTCATCGGATCGACGAGGACACCGTTGGTCCGCGCCTCCCAGTGCACGTGCGCCCCGGTCGATACGCCGCTCGAGCCGACCGACGCGATGCGCTCTCCGGCGACCACGCGCTCGCCGAGCTCGACGTTCGTCCCTGAGAGGTGGTAGTCGCAAATCTCGAGGCCCCAGTCGAGGAGGACACACACCGAGAGCCCGCCGGGCCCGCGCCAACCGACCTCCGTGACCGTCCCCGAGTCGCTCGCGACAACGGGCGCTCCATACGGCGCCGCGATATCGACGCCCGTGTGCACCTGCGAGAAGAGCTGGGTGATGATGCCGTCGGTCGGCCAGCGGATCCGCGGCGCGAAGACGCGAGGCGCCTCGCTCACCGTGAGACGGAATCCCGGATATCGCCCGTCCGGCATCGGAATGAGGAGGACTCGCCCGGCGGTGACGTCGGCGGGCTCGAACGCGACGCTGTTGATGGTCCTGACCGTGTCGGGATTCACCCCGTAGCTCGACGCGATCCCCGCCACGGTCTCGCCTTCGCGAACGACGTGGATCGCCGCGTCGATGGGCGGGATCACGAGGGACTGACCCGGCCGAAGCTCAGCCGTGTCCTTTATCTGGTTGTTGTAGGCGAGGGTCTGGGGGGTGATCGCATACACCGCCGCGATCGAGAGAAGCGTCTCGCCCGGCGCGACCGTGTGGACCTGCAGACCCGGCGGATCGTTCCGCATAGCCGTGACCGGCGCGCCCCGCGCGACGACGACGGCGCGCTGGACAGCGGCCGTCGTTGCTCTCGCCATGAGCGGCGGAGCCGGCTTCGCTAGCGCGAGCGCTCCCAGACGCTCGAGCTCAGGCGCGGCAATCGCCGTCCAGATGGGGATCACGGCGGCGACGACACAGCACGCCGCGATCGTCACTGCACGGGTCCATTGCTTGACTGAGCTTCGCCGACGACGCCGTCGGCGCGGCTTGCGGAGGACGAATCCAAAAGCGATATCGGACGATGCCGTGAGCGGTAGGCGGACCTCAAGGCGCGGCGGCCCGCGGCGTACCGCTCCCCCAACCTGAGCCATGCCCAAATTTCGGCAAGCAGCGTGCCGGTTGACCCCCCTCCGAGCGAGCGGGCCCTAGGCGCGAGCAAGCTTGGCGAAACTGGCCATCAGCTTCTTCACGCCTTTGTCGGGAAAAGCGACTGTGACCTCTTCATCGTCGTCACGCGCGACACTCGACACGACGATGCCCTGACCAAGCGACGGATGGACGACGTGATCGCCCGCGCGAAAGCGCGTCTCCGCGATGACGGCGGTTCGCTCTTTCGTCGCACGACCGGTCCACGAGCCCGGCAGGCCCGCGAGCATGGCGTCGCGACGCGCCTGCTTGCGCTCCTCGTACCGGGAGCGGTCTCGTTCCCAGTCGAGCTCAGCCCAGGTGTCGCGCTCCTCGGTCTCGATGTTTCCGCGCAGCTCGACCCCTTCGCCCGGCAGCTCGTTGAGAAAGCGAGACGGCGGATTCATGTTCGTGTGGCCGAAGAGCGATCGGCGCCGCGCGTAGGTGAGGTACGCGCGGTCCTTGGCGCGCGTGATGCCGACGTAGCAGAGCCTCCGCTCCTCTTCCAGCTCTGACTCCTTGCCGCTGTCGATCGCGCGGATGTGGGGGAACACGCCCTCTTCCATCCCGGTCATGAACACGACCGGAAACTCGAGGCCCTTGACCGCGTGCATGGTGATGAGCGTCGCGGCGGGCTTGGCCTCCTGGTACTCGTCGACGTCGGACACGAGGGCGATCTCCTCGAGGAAGCTCGGAAGCTGCTCGTCCTGCGGCTGCGCGACGTAATCCTCGGCGAGCGTCCGCAGCTCCTGCACGTTGGCCCACCGCTCCTCCCCCTCCTCGGTCCCGTCCTTCAAATATGTCTCGTACCCGGTCAGCGTGACGAGCTCGTCGATGAGCCGGGGAAGCGCGAGCTGCTCGCCCGCGGTGCGGAGCCTCGCCATCACCTTGCCGAAAGAGATGAGCGCGTCCTGCTGGCGCCGCGGGATCGTCGTGATCATCTCCGCCTTCTCGAGCGCTTCGCCGACGCTGATCTCGTGCTCGCGCGCGACCGCGAGCAGAGCGGCCCGCGTCTTGTCCCCGAGACCGCGCGGCGGCGTGTTGAGCACGCGCGCGAGAGCGAACGCGTCCTGGGGATTTCGGATGAGGCGCAG
>VBIZ01000056.1 GCA_005880575.1 Chloroflexota bacterium
TACGTCGGCAAGGTGGGCACCGGCTTCACCCAGGACACGCTGGCGACGCTTGCGTCGAAGCTCAAGAAGCTGCGGACGGATGAGTCGCCGTTCGATCCCGCGCCGCGGATGCGCGATGCGACGTGGGTGAGACCCAAGCTCGTCGCTCAGCTCGCGTACGCCGAGTGGACCGCGGACGGGAAGCTGCGTCAGCCGGCATTCCTCGGCCTTCGCACCGACAAGGACCCGTCCGAATGCACCTGGAGGGACCGTGAGCGCTGAGGCCGTCAAGATCGCCGGTGTCGTCATCAGCAACCCGGACAAGGTCTGGTGGCCCGACGACGGGATCACGAAGGCCGACGTCGCGCGCTTCTACCACGGCATCTGGTCGCACATCTCCCCGTGGATGCGCGATCGGCCACTGACCGCCGAGCGCTGCCCCGACGGCATGCTCGGTGCTTGCTTCTATCGAAAGGACTTCCCCGAACATTGGCAACCGGCGGGACCGCGACTCGTGCTTCGGGCGGCGAGCACGGGTAAGGACGTCCGCTACATCGTTGGCGGCTCGATCGCCACCCTCATCGGCATGGTGAACCTCGGCTGCATCGCGATCCACGTGATGTCCACGCGCGCGTCGGCGATGGAGAGCGTGGACTGGCTGGCGTTCGACCTGGATCCGGGGAGCGGCGAGTTCGCCGACGCGGCGCGAGCGGGTCTCGCGCTCCACACCATCCTCGACGAGGCGGGGCTCAAGTCGTATCCGAAGACTTCAGGAAGCCGTGGCCTTCACGTGTTCTGTCCGCTGCGCGCTGGTGTGACGCCACAGCGCGCCGTCGGGATAGCGGCCTCGATCGGCGAAGAGCTCGCTCGGCGCGAGCCTACGCTCGTCACGGTCGAATTCTCCAAGGCCAAGCGTGGCGGCCGCGTATTCGCCGACGCGATGCGCAATGCGTTCGGCCAGACCATCGTCGCTCCGTACAGCGTTCGTCGCAGGCCGCACGCACCGGTGTCGACGCCACTCGCGTGGGACGAGGTCTCGCCGCGCCTGGACCCGGCGACTTTCAACATGCGCACATTCGAAAAACGCCTCGCGAGAGGCGATCCGTGGGCGGATTTCTGGCGGCGCAAGCAGGCTCTCCCGAAGAAGCTCGCGGGATGACCCGAGCGCAGCAGGTCGCGCGCGAGCGGCACCCGATCAAAAAGGCCGCGCTTCTACTCGGGCCGGGCTTCATCACCGGCGCGGCCGACGACGATCCCAGTGGGATCGGGACGTACTCGGTGGCGGGAGCGTCGCTCGGACTCGCGAGCCTGTGGACCGCGCTCATCACGTTTCCGTTCATGGCAGCGGTCCAGAACATCTGCGCGCGGCTTGGCCAGGTCTCCGGCTGCGGCCTCGCCGGGATACTCAAGGAGCATTACCCGCGGTGGGTGCTGTACCCGGCGGTCTTGCTCGTCGTCGTCGCCAACGTCGTGAACGTTGGAGCCGATCTCGGTGCGATCGCGGACGCGACGGGGATCATCGTCGGCACGCCTATCCCCTGGCTGGTGGTGCCAATTGCTGTGGCGCTCGTCGCCATGCAGATCTTCGCGAGGTACCGGTTCATCGAGCGGGTCTTCAAGTACCTCACGATCGCGCTCCTCGCATACGTGATCGATGCGGTGCTGGTGCGGCCTCCGCTTGCCGAGACCCTGCGCGCGACCGTCATACCGACTATCTCGACGGATCACGCCTACATCGCGACGCTCGTGGCCATCCTTGGAACCACCATCTCGCCGTACCTCTTCTTCTGGCAGACGAGTCAGGAGGTGGAGGAAGAGCGCGCGGCGGGCCGGAAAACCCGGGGGCAGCGCCGCGGCGCGACCCGGTTCGAGCTCCGCATCGCGACCATCGACGTGACGATCGGGATGCTCGTCTCGAACCTCGTCATGTACTTCATCATCCTGGCGACCGCGCTGACGCTCAATGCGAGCGGCAAGACCGACATCTCGACGGGGGCGGATGCGGCACAGGCCCTGCGACCGCTGGCGGGCGACCTCGCCGGCCTCATCTTCGCGGTCGGAATGATCGGGACAGGTCTCCTCGCGGTCCCGGTCCTCGCGGGTGCATCGGCCTACGCGGTGTCCGAAACGTTCGGCTGGCGAGAGGGACTGGATGAGGACTGGCGCAAAGCGCGTCCGTTCTACGGCATCGTCGCGCTCGCGACGATCGTCGGCCTCATCATCCCCTTCACCGGCGTCAAGCCGATCGACGCCCTCTTCTTCACATCGGTCCTGAACGGGGTGGCGGCGCCATTCCTTCTTGTCGTGATCATGCTGGCGGCGCGCAACACGAAGGTCATGGGGCGGCAGACGATCGGGCGCGTGCTCACCGTGCTCGGGTGGACCGTGACGATCGCGATGTTCGCGGCGCTGGTCGGCCTCGCGATCACGTCATTCGGGTCCTAGGTGTCGCCCGACACACTCGCGGGGTAGGCCCGCCCACTCACGCCTCTTGCGCCGATGGCTCAGGCTTATCGCGTGCGTTCACGGATGGCCCGTCTGATCGTGCGCGGCATCTTCGCGGCGCTCTTCCGCGTGCGTCACGAGGGAGCATTGCCGGCGCACGGTCCCCTCCTCGTCGTGGCCAATCATCAGGGCTGGGCCGACGGGTTCCTCCTCGCGGCCTCCTTTCCGCTGACCGCCGACGTCCGGCTCCTCGGCGATCGTGAAGGGACGGGGAAGGTCTGGTGGTGGCGCGCGGTGTTGCGCGCGGTCGGGATCGTGATCCCCATCGAGCGCTCCTCGAGTACCGCGGACCGGGCCGCCATCGCGACCACGCTTGCCGCGCTCGAGCGCGGTGCGATCGTCGTCGTATTCGCGGAGGGCCGAGTCTCGCGCGTCGAGTCGTCGCTCGGACCCTTCGCGCGCGGCGTCGGATACCTCGCCCTCCGGTCGGGCGCGTCGATCCTCCCGGTGTGGCTCTCGGGAACGGCGGAGCTCTATCTTCGAAAGGAGCTCGTCACGATCGCCGGCACGCCGCGGGTGGTGGCACGCGAGGCGCCGACGAAGGACGCGACGCGGACGCTCGCGCTCGCGTTGCACGACGACCTCGCAAGGCTCGAGCCGTCGGAACGCGCTCCGGATCCCGCGCATAAACGGATGCGCTGGCTCACGAACCTCTTCTAGACGCGGATCTCTCGAAGCAGCGACTTCTCGTCGAGCACGCGCACGTTGCGACGCTCGACGTCGATGAGGCCCCGTCGCTCAAAATCGGCAAGGAGCTTGTTCACCGTCATCCGCGTGGAGCCGACGGCCGCTGCGAGGTCGTCCTGCGTGAGCGGCAACGGCCGGCCCAGACGCGCGACCTCGACGAGATATTTCGCGAGGCGGCTGGTGACGTCGAGGAACGCGAAGTCCTCCACCTGACCCTCGAGCTTCCTGATGCTGCGCGAGAGTCGCTCGAACATGTGCCCGCGCGCCTCCTCGTTGCGCTTCAGCACCGCGAGGGAGCCATCGCGGTCGATCTGGAAGACGCTCGTCGGGATGACACAGACGGCGGTTCCATCGCGCGGAACCTTGTCCTCGAAAATGACGAGCTCGCCAAAGAATTCGCCACGCGAGTGCAGCGAGATGAGAAGCTCCCGGCCGTTCTCGTCGAGCAGCAGCACCTTCACAAGCCCCTCAAAGACCACGAACCAATGCGCGGCGGGATCTCCCTGGTGGTAGACAACCTCGTCCTGCTTGAACTTCCGCAGAGTCATGTGACCCGCGAGCTCTTGGCGATCGAGCTCAGGCAGGATCTCGATCGGGAGCACGTCGGCGAGCGTGCCCGCCATCTTGCGAAGCTCTTCGACCTTCACGGACGAGAGAGTCTAGGCGGACCCTAGTAACGGACCTGCTTGCGGAGGAGGGCAGGCTCCTTGACCGCGATGTGCCGGCGGCCGACGACGATGGCTCCCTGTGCCTCGAGATCGGCGAGGGCTCGGTTTACCGAGACTCGGGTCGCGCCGACGAACGCCGCCAGATCGTCCTGAGTGAGCTCGACCTCCGTGCGTGCGTGTGCCGTCGCGAGATCGAGGAGGCACTTCGCGACGCGGCCTGGGACGTCGAGGAACACGAGGTCCTCGATCCGTCCCGACGCGCGCCGCACGGTGCGCGCGAGCAGCCTCAGGATCTCTCGAGTCGCACGGGGACTTCTCTCGAGCACGCGGAGGAAGTCCTCGCGTGCGAGCGTCACGACCTCGGTCTGGTCCAGGGCGGTGACCGTGGCCGAGCGTGGGGCATCGTCGAAGAGCGCGAGCTCGCCGAAGACCGCGCCCTCGCGTTCGACGGCGACGACGATCTCGTGGCCCTCCTCGTCGGGGATCGAGACCTTCACCGTCCCAGACAGCATCACGTAGACATGCCCTGCCGGATCGTCGCGATGAAAAACCACCTCGTCGCGTGAGAACCGCCGGGTACGAAGGTGAGCGACGAGCTCGCCGCGCTCGGCTTCGCTCAGCGCGCTGAAGACGGGCGCGCTCGCAAGTACGCGCGCGACCGCCTCTTCGTTCACGGCGCGGACAATACGCTCGGGCGTGCGCGTGGCACGAACGTACTGATCGCAGACTGGTACGACCTTCTCTGGTCAAAACGCACGCTCGCTCGCTTGACTCGGATCCCGTACCCCCCGAAGACTTGTCCTCGGCGAGCCGTTACACGCATTGAGGAAGGGAAAACAGACTGAAGCTAGCCACGCTTGCGGCTGTCTTTTGGTACCTGGCCAGCATGTTCGCCGCCATTCCGTCGGAGATGCCTCCGCTCGGTGCGGCGACGACCACGGGCCAGTTCCGCGCCTTCTGGGCGGATGCCTTCGGCGAAGGCATCAACGACCAGGCGGAGATCGACGCGCTCGTCGCGGCCACCAAGGCCGTGCACGCGAACGCGATCGTTGCGCAGGTCGTGCGGCGGGGCGACTGCTTCTGCCTGCGCTCGGGCCTTCCCGTGCATGAGTCGATCGCTCCGGGCTTCGACCCGCTCCAAGCGCTCATCGACACGGCGCACGGGCAGGGCGTCGAAGTCCACGCGTGGGTGATCGCAAACGCCATGTGGAACAGCGTCACGCCGCCGAAGGACCCAAATCACATTTTCAACCTTCACGGGCCTGCGGCCCAGGGTCGCGAGAACTGGGTCATGACGCGCTCGGACGGGCTCCCGAAGCTAAACGACGACTGGATGCTCGACCCCGGCCACCCTGACGCCGCGGCGTGGGTCGCCAATGCCGCCACGAGCATCGTCCGCAACTACAACGTCGATGGGATCAACCTCGACCGCATCCGCTATCCCGATGGCAATCTCGGCTCGCTGGTGCCTTCGTGGGGCTACAACCCGACCGCCGTTGCGCGCTTCCGCGCCGAGACCGGCCGAACGGACACGCCGTCCAACACCGATCAGCAGTGGACCGCGTGGCGTCGCGACCAGGTCACGGCGATCGTCCGGCGGGTCTACCTCGACTCGACCGCTCTCAAGGCGTCGATCCGCGTGTCCGCTGACCTGATCACGTACGGGTACGGGCCCCAGACCACCGGCAGCTGGGAGAACACGCGTGCATATGCGGAGCAGCTGCAGGACTGGCGCGGGTGGCTTCGTGAAGGGATCGTCGACACCGCGATGCTGATGAACTACAAGCGCGACTCCCTGGCAAATCAGCACCAGATGTACGACGAATGGAACGAGTTCGCGAAGGACAATCAGTACCGCCGCTCGGTGGCGATCGGGTCGGCGCTCTACCTGAACGACATCGCCTCGAGCGTGAGCCAGGTGCGACGGGCTCTCGCTCCGAGCGCTGCCGGAAACAGGGCGATCGGCTGGGTGGGCTACTCGTACCGAACGCCGGACGCGATGACCGACGCGGGCATGCGAACCGGCGCGGTCGGCCGCGCCGAGCTCATCAAGGCGCTGACCCAGCCGTCGCAGTACGACACCGTCTCGCCGCCCGTATTCACCGATGCTCCACCGGTCACCGCGATGACCTGGAAGACGCAGCCCATCTTCGGACACCTGCGCGGCATGGCCGTCGCGACCGACGGCACGCCGCTTACCGGAACTGTCTTGCGTCTTGAGCCGAGCCCGGGAGTCGTGACACGCACGATCACGACTGACGGCACGGGGTGGTTCGGTTTCGTCGATGTTCCGACGGGGATCTATCGCGTGACCACCGAGTCGTCGCGCGTGGCCGGTGGAGTGCTCGGGCAGGCGACCGTCCTCGCGGGTCGTGTGAGCGCGCTCGGCGCGGTCGCGCCGACCCCAACTCCAACACCGACGCCCTCACCGTCACCGACTTCCTGCCAGCGCAGCGACGGTCCGGGGATCGCCGCTCCTGCGACGGTCGCCTCAGGCCTCGGCGGCTTCCATGCGTCGTGGTACGGGCAGAGCGGGTATTCCACGCTGTGCCCGGGCCAGACCGCGAAGGCGGTCGTCGCGTACTACAACAGCGGCACGCGCGGCTGGCTTGCGGACGCGATGGGCCAGGTCGCGTATCTCGGGACATGGAATCCGGAGCCGGGGCAAGATCGCGCATCGATGCTCGGCGGCGACGGCGGCGCCGGATCGCCGAACACGGGATGGCCTCGCTACAACCGCGTCGCGGCCCAGCCTGCCGAATGGGTGGGCCCGAATCAGGTCGCCTGGTTCCAGTTCACGATCGTCGCGCCGATGACGCCGGGCACCTACCGCCTTGCCATCCGGCCGCTCGTCGAGGGCGCGCAGTGGATGGAGGACTTCGGAGTTTTCTGGATCGTGACGGTGCGCGCCCCGTAGCCGACTCGGGCTAGCGGACCGTCACCGTCGTGATCTGCGCGGTCTCGCCACCGAACGAGAACAGGAGCTGGTACGACGCCGCCGGAACGTTCGTCGGGATCTGCAGCAGGATGCGCCCGTTCCCGTCGAGCGTGCCGTTCACCGCGCGCCGGTTCGACACGGTGACGGGGTCGTTGAGGAAGATGCCGAACGAGCCGCTCCCGACCCGACCGTTCGCGAGGACCACCGCGAACGACGCGGGAAGCGTCGCGTTGCGCGTCGCCGTGACCGGCCCGGTATACGTGACGACCGTCCCGTTCTTGAGTGTGTATGACGGTCCGGCCGGCCGGGGACGCTGTGTCGGAGCGGACGTGGCCGGCGCCTGGGTCGGGTCTGGCGTCGGGGCGGCCGTCGGCTCAGCGCTCGGCGCCGTCGATGGCGCCGATGAAATCCCTGGAGTGACTCCGACCGCATTCGACGGAGCCGGCGTCGCGTTCGGATTCATGAGACCTGGCGCGGCGACGGCAACACCGCCGATGAGAGCGATCAGCACCACGCCGGCGATGACAAACGGGAGCGGGCTCCGTTTCTTTGTCGCCTTGGGCTGACGAGCGACGGCCCCTTCCGGGACGCGGTGCGCTCCTCGCCACTGGGCCGCGAGCTGACGTCCCATCGGGCCGAGGACGGTCTGGATCCACTCGTTCTCATCGGTGTCTAGGAACCACGTTTGAATAGCGTGGACGTCGTGTGGGGCCGGCGGCGGTTTAGCCGCGCCGCCACGTTCCTGAACCCACATCTGTTCCACGGGGTTCCAGGTGAAGACAGCAGCTTCCTGGCGACCCACCACATCCATCACCGTTAGGTTAACGGCCATGCTGGCGAGGTTGACCCGCTCATGGGTGACTGTGGGAACGCAATCCGTGGGCGGCGGTACTAGTACCTTGCTACTGATTCGACGCCTCGCGGTTGAACGCGAGCGGTGGATGAGCGCTCGCGAATTCGGCGAGGCGTGGGCGCTCTCACAGCTCTCCCCCGGTATCCACCTCGTAGCGCTCGCCGGTCTTGTCGGCAGGCGCGCCGCGGGCTGGCGCGGCGTCGTCGCCGCGGTAGCCGGAATGATGATTCCGGCGGCCGCGATCACGGTGGCGCTCACCGCCGCATACGCCCTGATCGCGGCGTCGCCGATCGCGCGCGCCGCACTCGCGGGCGTCGCGCCCGTGACCGGTGGAATGACGATCGCGACGGCCGCGCTCCTTGTGCGGACGACGGCACGCAGGAGTCGCGCTCACGCGGCGATCGACGTCGGCGTCTGTCTCGCTTCGCTTGGGGCTGCCGTGTTCCTCGGGATCCCCACGCTCGGTGCGATCGGTGCGGGTGCCGCGATTGGCGCTCTCGCCCTCGGCCGAGAGCCGCCAACTTCACGCGAGAGCTCGGTGGGCTAGGGATGGACGCGCTCGCGTTGTTCGCCGTGTTCCTCAAGGCATCCGCGCTGTCGCTCGGTGGCCTCTCCTCGCTGCC
>VBIZ01000057.1 GCA_005880575.1 Chloroflexota bacterium
CGGCATCACGTACGACTACTTCGTGAGCCTCCCGGGCATCGTCACCGCGACGAACGGCGTGCCCGGCGACAGCTCGCGTCTGGTGTGGCATCTCGACCTCACCGGCGCGTCCGAGCGGGTGCTGACCGCCGAGAGCATCTACCCGGACTGGCCGCGCCTCATCGTCCTGCTCGTCCTGTTCCTGGTGCTCGGCGGGACGATCGTGATGCGGTCCCGCAGATCGCGGCCGATCGTCGTCGAGCCGGAGCCGCCCGCCACTCCGCCGCAGGTCTAGCGGGGGAGTTGCGCCAGAAACCGTTCCGCGTTCTTGTACGCGATCGCCGCGCGCGGATCATCCGGCAGCTGCATGAGCCACCCGCGGATCCGATTCACGATGGTCGCGTAGGCATCCCAGCGCTCGTTGCCGGTGTACGAGCCGCCCACGGTCCACGTATCGGTGCCCACCATGAAGCGATCGCTGTACCTGAGAAGCAGATCGCGCCACTTCGGATCGAGTTGACCCTGCGGCGCGATGTCGTCTCGGAGCGACAGCTCGACCGATAGCTTCGGCCACTTCGCGAGGAGCGCATCGATCTGCTCGGGAGTCGCGGTCACGCCGGCGTGAGCCCAGAGAACGATCTGATCTGAGCCCACGTAGTTCAGGAGCTCGGCGACGGCGCGCGCGTCGGCATGCGCCTGCAGAAAGAGATTCCTCGACTGCGCGAACGCGATCACGTTCCGAACGACAGGGAGGCTGATCTGCCCGACGTTCAGGTGGAACTCTCCGAATCCGCGATGCTGGCCGGCGCGATACGCGGACTCGACGTACGGCACGATCGTCCCATCCCGCGCCCACGAGAAGACGTCGGCGCCGTTGCGATACGGGCCGAGCATCGGGATGACGCGGTCGCCGAGGACCGCCTTGAGGCGGAACGTCCCCTCGTCCGGCGCGCTCGAGACGAGCGCCGACGTCACGCTGAGTGAGTCGAGGAGCGCTTGGATCTTCTCCGGCGGGTACGCCGCCCACGACTCGCGGCTGTAGTGCATGTGCGCGTCGAAGATCGGCAGCACGCTCGGAGTGGGGGAGGGCGTCGGCGAGGGCGAGATAGTCGGGCTCGGAGACGGGGCGGCCGTGGTCGTTGCGCTCGGCGCTGGGGACGGCAAGACCGCCGCGGGCCGTGCGCACGCGGCGAGTAACACCAGCACAACGAGCAATCCGCGGGCCATCACGCTCTAGGGTCTCACGGCGTTTGGACTATGAGATGGCGATCCAGTGGCGAGGTCCGGTGCCGGCAAGCAACTACACCGTCGGGCGCGGCGGCAATTCCGTCGAGCTCATCGTCGACCACTGGACCGTCGTGATGTTCGAGGGCGCGATCCGTAGGTTCCTGAACCCGGCGAGCATCCTCTCCGCCCACTACGTCGTCGGTGCTGACGGCCGTGTCGCGCAGCTTGTGAGCGAGGACGACACCGCGTACCACGCGGGTCTGTTCTCAGTGAACCAGCGCTCGATCGGCATCGAGCACGAGGCCGGTCCGGCGATGCCGCCGACGGATGCCGTCTACGCGGCGTCAGCGCGACTGCATGCCGACATCGCCAGCCGCTACGGACTCGCGCTCCAGGTGGGGACGACGGTCCTACCGCATCACGCCATCGTGCCGACGGAATGTCCCGGGACGCTCGATCTCGAACGCATCGTTCGCGAAGCTTTGCAGGAGGACGACATGTTCACCGACGCGGATCGCGCAATGCTCAAGCGCGTGTACGACCACCTCGAGGCCTATGAGCCTTTGACCTGGACGAAGCGGCTCCAGCTCTGGCTCGCGAAGGCTTTGTCGACCGGCGTACCGACCGCGGACCTTTCCGGTCCGGACGTCGAGACGGGGCAGGCATTCGACGCGCGGACGGCTTCGCGGCGCTAGCGGTCGCTCGCGCCCGAGGTGTGCTGAGGTAGTGATGCCAGAGCACGCGCGCCGCGACGGCCCGCCACGGACTCCACGCGCGCGTAATGCGCTCGACGCGCTCGGCGGTCGGTAGCGAGCGCATGCGCTTGACCTCGCGCATCGCCGCAACGAGCGCGAGGTCGCCCGACGGCCAGATGTCGGCGCGGCCGAGCGCCATCAGGAGATAGATGTTCGCCGTCCATGCGCCGATACCTCTGAGCTTGATCAGTGCGGCTCGCGCTTCGTCGTCGTCAAGAGTCGCGAGTGCATCGGGATCGAAGTCGCCCACGACGATCGCTTTCGCGATATCTCGGATGTACCCGCTCTTTTGCCGCGTGAGTCCGGCGCCTCGGAGGTCCGCCTCGGCGAGAGCCGCGACCCGTTCGGGCGTCACGGCACCCGCGAGTCGCTCGAGCCTTTCGTACGCGGCGCGACCGGCGGACAGCGATATCTGCTGCTCGAGGATGATCTGGACGAGGGTCTGGAAGCCAGCCGGGCGGTCCCATAGAGGCGGCGCGCCGTGGCGCGCGACCACCGCGGCGAGGTGCGGGTCCCTGCGGGCGAGCTCGGCCACGCCTTCGGCGAGCGTCTCACTGGTCAACTGCAGCGTCACGTCAATCTAACGAGGCGGCCGAGGTCATTGTGAGATGGCTCTGCCCGCGCGTTACTTGCGCGTCTCGCTCAAATACCAGATCGACCGCTCGAGCCCCGGGAATGCCCGTCGCAGGGTGAGCGACATCGCTCTGCCGCCAGGGCACGTCACGCTCGCGATCGCGGTATCCGTGTCGGGCTTCGACAGCGTGTAGGTGCCGGAGGCGCAGGCCAATCCGACGAGTTCGTCGCGGAGCGCCTCTTCGGCGTTCATCAGACCGGGGCGATGCCCGGCGAGGACCGCGAGCTGCGTGCGAAGCAGAGAGTCGGCCGTGAGGTTCAGCGCGCTCGATGTCGGGGCCACGCGGTACTCCGGGCGGATGGCATCGACGGTGAATATCGCGCTCACCGGCTTTCCGCTGGCCGTAGTGCCCGTGGCGTAGAAGACCCACACCGGCACCAGCGTGTCGTCTTCGTGCGTAAGAGCACGCCGCGCCCCGGCCCATGCGTGACCTTGAGCCACGTTCGCGGGGTCTACATGAAGCTTTATCGCTTCGGTCGGCGGCACCGAGAGCAACCTAAGGTACCGGCTCGGCGCCGCTGTTAGCTCTCGTGCCGCCTCGCCGTAGGGCAGGGTGGAGCTCATGTCATAGACCGCTTGCACCGCGATACCGGCGATCGGGCGATGAACGAGCTCCGCGAGCTGACCGCCTGCGGTGAACAGGCCGAGTTCGTCCGTCGCGTAGATCGCGGTGCCGTTCCGTCGGTCGGCTGTCCCGTACCACGGGAAGAAGGCGACAGTCGTCCGCGTCCCCGGCAGCAACCACGAGCCGTCGACAACCTGCTCGACCGAGGCCGTCGTGTCGCCGCCGTGGAATTCGGACAGCAACGTGTAATCGAATTGCGCGACGGTGCCGAGGCGGGTGAGCAGCTTGATCTGGTCCTGACCCGGATCGTGGACCGCCGGCCCGGAGGGCGCTGTGCCGTCATCCGTATTGGGACCAAGGAAAAGGACGTCGCCGGTCCGTTCGTTCATCGCGACGATCCCCTTCACGTCGAACCAAACGCGCCACGGAGCCGTCCCGTCCGGGGCCGCACCGACGAAGCCGTCTCCGCTGACCGCGAACGCTTTCGCGACCTGCGCCCGATATGCCGAGTCCACCGTGGATCGGGTCACGACGAAAGCCGTCGCCTCCCATGGCTGTCCCGGCCGTTCTTCGGCGTCGATCGTGATCTGCGCTCGCTCGAGAAACGGATTCGGCTGCAGGGCGGGGACATGCGGTATCTGCCGTGGAGCGAGCGTCGGCTCGGGCGTGATCGTTGGACTCGCCGTCGGAGAAGGAGCGCGAGCCGCTGTCGCCACGGCAGTCGGTGACGAGTCCGGGACCGGCGCGCCCGACGTGCACGCGATGAAAAGCCCGACGAGCCCGAGCGCGGCGAAAGACCTCATTCGCGCCAGCATCCGTCGCCAGATCGTCCCGGTCATCTGAGGTACACGTAGTTAACTGCTATGCCGCCGATATTTTGTAACCCTGCCGTGCGGCCCACCAGGAGGTAGCGCGTGAGCCCGAAACGTCCGCGGGCTACGGAAATTCTTTTGATCGCGGGACTCCTCGTCGCGGTCGCGGTAGGGGCCTGGCTCTTCGCCCCCGAGTCATCCCTACAGGTCTCGCGCGTTCAACTTGTCGGACCCCCTCCAGATGAAGTCACGGGCGGCGCTGACTGGGCGATCTCAGATCCAGTGCTCATCCGTGCAATTCACCATGCGATCGATGAAATGCCCCGAGTCGACGAATCTCGGTCGTGGTGTCCGATCTCTTACGGCATTCGGTATCGACTGGATTTCCGAAGGCCAGGGCCGAACTTCATCGTTTCCGCCGAGGCCGACGGGTGCCGCTTCGTACATCAGCCGCTTGGAGACGTGCGCCAAAGCTCGCCCGCTTTCTGGGACCTTCTCGCCGGGGCGATGGGTGTCCGAACCACCGACCTCTTTCGTCACCCACAGGGTTAGCGGAACAGGCGTCACCGCTGCGGCCGGGACATCCATCATGGCGGTACGAACCGCCCGCCTTCTTGCGACCGGTCGTCTGAGGTGCGGCCTAATTAACTGCTACAACCCTCAGGGACAACTGTGCCCACACCCAAGCGACGGCACCACCACGCTTATGCTCGCTCCGATCCCTCTGAGCTTGATCAGGGACGGCGTAGCCCCGCGCCGACAGACGGCATCAGCACCTGGATGGTCGAGCTCGTCCCGGTGATGCTCGCGTTTGCGGTGTCGGTCGCGGTGATGGTCTGGCGGCCGGGTGTCACGAGGCTCGCGCTAAAGCTCCGCGTCCCCGTATCGGCCGCGTAATAGGACTGCTGGAACGTGTAGTCCGGGGGAAGGGTCGCAAGTGCATCGGAACTCGTAAAGTGGATCGTGCCCGTGTATGGGACGGCCGCACCGGTAGCGACGTTCCCGAATCGGTCCAAAAGAGTCAACGTGAAAGCGAAGGACTGACCCATTGTCGCGTTGGACGGGCTGTCGAGCTTCATGCTTGCCGTGGGCCCCGGACGGATCGTCACGTTGAGCGTCCCGGTGATGCTCGACGCCGCCGTATCCGTTGCGGTGACCGCCTGCGAGCCCCCTTGGACGAGCGTTGCCGAGAACGTGCCTTGTCCATTCGTCAACTGCGAATCGGGTGGCATCACCGCGTCGGGGGAGCTGTCGTTGGTCGCGAAGTGCACGATGCCCGTGTACGTCGGAGCGACGTTCCCGTTCTGATCCACGGCCGTGACGGTGAGCGCAAATGGCTCGCCGGCAATGGGTGTCATCGTTGAGGCGGTCACGACGAGTTTCGATGTCGCATCCGCCTGCATCGCGTCAATGGTCGGGCTCGTACCGGTGATGCTCGCATTTGTTGTGTCGGTCGCGGTGATGGTCTGGTGGCCGGGCGTCATCAGGGTTGCGGTGAAGATGCGCGTCCCTGTGTCCCCGGAGTAGGACTGCTGGAAGGTGTAGTCGGGAGGCAGGGTCGCCAGCGAGTCGCTGCTGGTGAAGTGGATCGTACCGGTGTACGGGACGGTTGCGCCGGTCGCGACGTTCCCGAACCGGTCCAGGAGCGTGAACGTGATGTCAAAGGGCACACCAGCGGTCGCCGTGGGCGGAGTGTCGAGCTTGAAGCTTGCCGTGGGCCCTGGACGGATGCCGACGTGGAGCGTGCCGGTGATGCTTGGCGTTGCCGTATCCGTCGCCGTGACCGTTTGCGGGCCGGCCTGATCGAGCGTGGCACTCAAAAAGACCTGAGCGCAGCAGACCCCCTGGTCGGGCGGTAACGCCACGCCCGCCGAGGTATCGCTCGTCGTGAAGTGAACCGTACCTGCATAGGAGCGCGTCCGGTTGCCGTAACGATCAACGACGATCAGAAAGAAACTGAAGGGGTATCCGGCCGTCGGACCGGTCCGGAGCGAGAGCGCGAAGTGGTCCGCCGCGGCACCATTCACCGTGAACGTCAAGGTTGCGCTGAGCGAGGCCGGGGCGTCGGAGACGGTGATCGTCGGCCACGAACCAGCCTGAATGAGTGTCGCCGAGAACGTGCCTTCTCCATTCGTCAGCTGCGAATCGGGTGGCATCACCGCGTCGGGGGAGCTGTCGTTGGTCGCGAAGTGGACGATGCCCGCGTACGTCGGATCAACGTTCCCGTTCTGATCCACGGCCGTGACCGTGAGCGAGAACGGCTCCCCGGCAGTCGGCGTCATCGTTGAGGCGGTCATGACGAGCCTCGCGGTCGCCGCGTCCGCGTTCATCGTCAGCAGCAGGCCCGAAACGAGCGCGGTCAGGATCGCTGCGGTGATGGGTCGCCTGAACGGAGCCACTGGCCCTGAGCAAAGACCAGCCTCATTGAGGAGGCCTGCGGTCTCCTCATGGTCGCCCAAGACGATCTCACTCACGGAGGCCAATCCTCTGATAGCCCCGCTCAACCAGCCAACAAGGAGTACTCAACACCAATCGCGAACCGGACCCCGCGGCGCCTAACCGAAGCGCTTCTTGTAGAGCTCCTTCAATTCGGCGTCGGTGCTGCCGAGGTAGCGGCTTGTGGTCGCGACATTGCGGTGTCCGGCCAGGCGCTGCGCCGCCGGGACGTTCATCTGAGTCGCCCACGAGGTGATCGCCGCGTGACGCAGCCAATGCGGAGAGACGCTCTCAGCGAGACCGGCCCGCTTCGCCGCTTCGGCGACGATCGTCTGCGCCATCTTCACGCTCATCCGGTACGAGCCGCCTTCTTTCTTGCGGCCGGTGATGAAGAGCGCCGGGTCCTTGTCCTTCCGGCTTCGCAGATACCGCTCGAGCCACTCGCGCGCGCGCATCCGGAGGAACACGCGGCGATAGCGGCTGCCCTTGCCGAAGACTGTGAGCTCGTCCGCGATGCGCACGCCGTCCTTGGGATTCACGGCACGCTGATCGAGCTCGAGCTTGTCGCGATCGAGCGCGACGAGCTCCGACACGCGGCAGCCGGTCGCGGCAAGGAATTCGAGAAGCGCGCGGTTCCGGAGGCCGTCGTCGGTCGCGGTGTCGAAGCTCT
>VBIZ01000122.1 GCA_005880575.1 Chloroflexota bacterium
GCTCGTCGAGCCCGACGAGCTCACGAGCGCGAACGCCGCCTACTTCGGGATCGACCGAGCCGCTCGCATCCTTGGGCCGACGATCGGAGGCTTTTCGATCGCCGCGTTCGGCACCGCCAACGCGATGTACATCGCGGCACTGGCGTTCGTTCCAACTCTCTTCGTGTTCTTTCTCATGCCGCCGATCTACGACCAGCATCGCCCGACGGCCGCCATCACCGCGCGCAACATCGCGAACGAGATGGCCGATGGGTTCCGGTTCGTGTTCAACAACCGGGTCCTGCGATGGCTTCTCGTTCTCATGTTCATCGCGAACCTCGGGCAGCAGGGCATCCAGACGCTGATCCTTTATGTCCTCCGCGAGGAGAACGGCCTCGACGAGGTCACCATCGGGCTCGCGCTCTCGCTCGCGGGCGCGGTCACGGTGCTCGCGAGCTTCATCGCGCCGCGTCTGGCGCGAGGTCGGCCGCTCGGGCACACCCTCCTCGGCTCGGCCGCGGCGGCCGGCGTGATCGTGTCGCTCATGGCGCTCGCTCGCGACTGGCGGCTCATCGTCGCGGGCTTCGCGGCACGCGAGACCGCGTGGATGGGCTTCATCATCTACGCCTTCGTGCCGCGGCAGCGTGAGGTGCCGGCGCACATCCGCGGACGCGCGAACGGGGCGTTCCGTACGCTCGTGCTCGTCTCGAATAGCTTCTCCGCGCCGTTCCTCTCTTTCGTCGTCGCGATCGCGAGCTCGTCGGCCGCGTTCGCGGTCGCCGGCGCTTCGGCCTTGCTCGCGGTGATCGTCACCTACTTCACGCCACTTCGCGAGTACAACCTGAACGAGCCCGGAGAGGGCGATGACAACGCGCTCGCCGAGCCGGCCGCCGCCGAATGAGGTCGTACATCTGCGTGACCTGCGCGGTCCAGCAGGCAGCGGGCGAGGCGCCGCCAAAGCATTGCCCCATCTGCGAGGACGAGCGTCAGTACGTGCGTCAGGGCGGGCAGAGCTGGACCACGATCGAGGAGCTCCGCCTGATGGACCACCGGATCGAGCTGCGCGAGCTCGAGCCCGGCCTCGTCGGCGTGGGTGTGACGCCGTCGCTCGGGATCGGGCAGCGCGCTCTCCTCGTGCGGACGGCGAACGGCAACGTGCTCTGGGACTGCGTCGGCTACATCGACGACGACGCGATCGCGGCGATCCGCGCGCGCGGCGGGATCAGCGCGATCGCCTTCTCGCATCCGCACTTCTACGGCGCCATGGTCGAGTGGAGTCACGCGTTCGGCGGCGCGCCGATCTACATCCCGGCCGCGGATCGCGAGTGGGTTCAGCGCGACGATCCTGCGATCGTGACCTGGCGCGGCACGCGCGAGCTCGCGCAAGGCGTCACGCTCGTCCAGTGCGGCGGACACTTCGACGGAAGCGCAGTGCTGCATTGGGCCGACGGCGCGTCGGGGCGCGGCGCGCTGCTGGTCGGCGACACGATCACCGTGGTGCCGGATGTCCGCTTCGTCAGCTTCATGCGGAGCTACCCGAACCTCATTCCGCTGCCCGCGGACGAGATCCGACGCATCGTCGATCGGGTTCGCCCGTACCGCTTCGATCGCATCTACGGCGGGTGGTGGGATCGCGTCATGGCTTCAGGCGGGATCCCGGCGGTCAAGGCATCGGCCGAGCGATATCTGCGATGGATCGGTGCGCGACCCTAGCTAGTGGCTGGGAGCCTTGCGCGCTTCCTTCGCGCGCCGTGTGCCGGGATCTGGCGGGCGGTTGCCGCCGCGACGTGACGGCGTCGCGTCGCGCATCTCGGCAGCGTGATCGTGAGCCCCGCCGCGCGGCTCGCGCTTGCCGTAGCGAGTTTCGGTCGGCGGACCCTTCTCGGGCTTGACCGGACGGGTGCGGATCGGGACCGGTTCCTTTTCGAGCTCCTCGCGAATGCGCGGCGGGAGCTTGCCGCCGCCGCTCGAGAGGGCCGCGGCTTTGCGCGCGGAGATCAGCTTGGCCGGCGGCTTGGTCGGTCGTGCGCGGCTCGGCACCACATCAGGTTCCGTGCCAGAGACCGTGAACGTGCGCAGCTTCGTCATCGGGCTTTTGTCACCACGTTTTCATCGTGCAGGCTCCGTGCCCCGGTAGGCTCCGAGGATGATGAAAACGAGATTCGAGCACGTTCCGCCGGGCCAGACCGATCCCGATCCCCTGCCGGGCGACTTCATCCTCACGCACGGTGGCGAGTTCTGGAGCCGCGTCATCCACTTCGGGCAGGGGTTGCGCTTCGCGGGAAAGGACCGGCCCTACACCTTTTGGAATCACACCGCGCTCGTCGTTTCGGCTGACGGCGCGATCATCGAGGCGCTTGGCCCTGGCGTACAGCGCAACACACTCGCGGCCTACAAGGGGACTCAGTACACGATCGTGCACATCGACGCGTCCGACGAGGACCGGAGGGAGATGGTCGGTTTCGCCGAACACTGGGTCGGTAAGCCTTACGACTGGGCGACCATCGTCAGCATCACGCTGTCTCTCCTCACGGGCCTGAAGCTCAGCTTCGGATTTCCCGGACAGCTCATCTGCAGCGGACTCGTCGCTCGTGCGCTCGAGCGCACGAGCGCGATCTTCGACGAGGAGCCATCGCACGTGATGCCGGCCGAGCTGGCGAAGATGTTCGCGGTGGTCCCACCGTCGCCCGATACGCCGAAAGGCAAGCCGGTCCGATGCTCATGAACGTCCTATCCAAGTCTTAGAGCGGTCTTAGCGAGACGGCGTTCATGATGTCGCGCATGCGGATCGCTCTCCTCGCCCTCGCGCTTACCTTCGTCGCCGCGTGCGCGGGCACCACCGCGGCTTCACCGAGCCCGACCCCGCTTGCGACGTCGACGACTACCGCGAGCAGCGCCCCGACCGCGGCCGCTGCGGCCACGCAGGCCACCACAAACGCCGCGCTCGCGTGCACCGCACCCGCGGCCCCCCTCGTCGAGCTCACTGAAGGTCCGTATTACAAGGCGAACCCGCCGCAGAACGCGACGCTGCGGACCGCTGGGGTCGCGGGCACGCCGCTGACGCTGACGGGGTACGTCGTTTCGACGTCGTGCCAGCCGATCGCGAACGCGAAGCTGGACTTCTGGCAGGCCGACGGCAACGGCAGCTACGACAACTCGGGCTACACCCTCCGCGGTTGGCAGCTCACCGACCAGAGCGGCGCGTACCGCCTCGAGACGGTGATCCCCGGGCTCTACCCGGGCCGCACCGAGCACATCCACTTCAAGGTCACCGTGAGCGGCAAGACGTACACGTCGCAGCTCTTCTTCCCCGGCGTCTCTCAGAACGCGAGCGATTCGATCTACAGCACCCAGATGCTCGTGACCCTGAACACTGCGACTAGCCCCGTCACCGGCACCTTCACTTTCGTCGTCAACGTGGCTTAGCGGCCTCACCCACCGCGCGTTTGGGGCTGTTTAGAGTCGAAACACTCACTCCGCGAGGTCTTCCATGCCCGACAATTGATCTGTGAAGCGCACAGACATCCGCAACGTCGCGATCATCGCCCACGTCGACCATGGCAAGACCACGCTCGTCGACGGGATGCTCCGCCAGAGCCGGATCTTCCGTGACAACCAGCACGTCGAAGAGCGCGTGATGGACTCGAACGCCCTCGAGCGCGAGCGCGGGATCACGATCATGGCGAAGAACACCGCGGTGATGTACCGCGGCGTGAAGATCAACATCGTGGACACGCCCGGCCACGCCGACTTCGGCGGCGAGGTCGAGCGGATCATGAACATGGTCGACGGCGTGCTGCTGCTCGTCGACGCGGTGGACGGCCCGATGCCGCAGACCAAATTCGTGCTGCGCCAGGCGCTCCGCCGGGGCCATCGCGCCATCCTGGTCGTGAACAAGATCGACCGGCCGCAGGCGCGGCCGAACCACGTGCTGAACGAAACGTTCGATCTCTTCCTCGACCTCGGCGCGACCGAGGAGCAGGCGGAGTTCCCCACCCTCTACACAAACGCGATCCTCGGGACGGCGAGCGCCGACCACCGTCACGAGGGCACGACGCTCGAGCCGCTGTTCGACGCGATCATCGACCGCATCCCGGGACCGGACGTCGACCCCGCGGCGCCGGCGCAGCTGCTCGTGACCACGACCACATACGACGACTACATCGGCCGCATCGCGGTGGGTCGTCTGCAGAGCGGCACGCTCCGCAAGGGCCAGGCCGTCGCGCGCATCGATCACCAGGGCGGCCTCACGTCGGCCAAGGTCACGCAGCTCTTCACCTTCAACGGGCTCGCGCGCGAGGAGGTCGATGAAGCGGCGGCCGGCGACATCGTCGCGGTCTCGGGCGTCGAGGCAGGCATCGGCGACACGATCGCCGACGCGGCCGATCCGCGCCCGCTTCCACCGATCCGCGTCGAAGAGCCCACCCTCCGCATGACCTTCAGCGTGAACAACAGCCCGTTCGCGGGACGCGAAGGGAAGTTCGTCACGAGCCGCAAGCTCCGCGAGCGCCTCTACGCGGAGCTCGAGCGCGACGTCGCGCTCCGCGTCGCCGACACCGACTCCGCGGACACGCTCGTCGTGAGCGGTCGCGGAGAGCTGCACCTCGCGATCCTTATCGAGACGATGCGGCGCGAGGGCTACGAGTTCCAGGTCTCGCGGCCCGAGGTCATCCTCAAGGAAGTCGATGGCGAGACGCAGGAGCCGTACGAGCAGCTCGAGATCGAGGTGGCTCAGGAGGAGCTCGGCGCCGTCGTCGAGCTCGCCGGCCGTCGCCGCGGAACGCTCAAGGACATGAAGTACCGCGACGACGGGATGGTGCACGCCGTCTACAAGATCCCGACCCGCGGGTTGCTCGGGCTGAGACAGGCCTTCCTCACCGCCACGCGCGGACGGGGGGTGATGAACACGCTCATCGAGGGCTACGGCCCGCTCGCGGGCGCGATCGCGACACGCGAGCTCGGCTCGCTCATCGCCTTCGAGGACGGTACGACCACAACGTTCGGGCTGAACGCCGCGCAGGACCGCGGCCAGCTCTTCCTGAATCCCGGCGTCGAGGTGTACGAAGGCATGGTCGTGGGCCAGCACATTCGCGAGCGCGATCTCGAGGTCAACGTCGTCCGCAAGAAGCACCTCACGAATATGCGGAGCTCGAACTCGGACATCGCGGCGAAGCTCGATGGCATCCGCGAGCTATCGCTCGACGACGCGGTCGAGTTCCTCGCCGACGACGAGCTGCTTGAGGTCACACCGAAGGCCTATCGCATCCGCAAGCGCCTGCTCACCAAGCAGGACCGCGACCGCGCGATCGGTCAGATGAAGCGCGCCGCCGGGGTCGCGTCCTAGCCGTTACTTCGCAGCCCGGCACGCGGTTTCTGCCGGTTGGCCGGATCGCTGGTTGCGGCTAGTAGGCACCCGGGAGATCGACGGCGGGCCACACGGACGTGGCGTTGTAGGCGTCGATGATCCGCTTGTTGATCGTGCCGTCGATCGCTCCCGCGTCGCGGTGGTTGAACGCGCCGGCAATGACGGTCAGGCCCGAAGAGTTCCATATGCGTATGAGGAAGGTGTAGTGGCCGGGCATCGAGCCGTTGTAGATGTAGGTGTAATTCCAGCCGGGCCGGGTTGGAATCGGATGGTCCTCGGCCGCGGCAAGAATCCCCGTCGCCACGCCCTGGTCGTATCGGGCCATGTCGACGACCGTGCTCACGAGCGCCACCGCGCCTCCGAATGACTGAAGGTTGTAGCCGCCGTACGGCCACTCAACCGTGCCCGGCCGCGAATCGAACACGCTCTGCGTGTAGCGCGACGAGCTCGCTTCGTAGTACCGAGCCTCGTCGTATGGCTTCTGGAGACTGACTCCGAGCCGCCACGAGCTGATTCCCGCGGTCGCGCCCATGTCGCGCACGAGATCGATCCACGTGCGGCCCGTCGCGATCTCGAGGACGCGACTCAGCAAGGCGTAGTTGGTGTTGTTGTAGCGGTAGACCGTACCTGGATCGGCGGCGAGCGAGTAGTGAGCAGTCCATCGGACCATCGTGCCGACGCCGGGCGGCGATGCGACTCCGTAATACGCCGCGGCCTGTTTCGATTCGAAGAAATAGTCCCCACCCAGCCCGCTGGTGTGGTCCTTCAGCATGCGGACCGTGATCGCGTTCGCTCGCGGGTCGGCCGGGATCACACCGAGGAAAGGAAACACCCGAGTCTCAAAGCTGAGTGCGCCGGTCGCGACGACCATGCGAAGGAGAGACGCTGTGACCGGCTTGCTGATGCTCGCCTGTCGATAGCGCGTCGTCGCTGTTGCGGCCCTGCCGTTCGACGTGTTGGCAAAGCCGTAGCCCCGCGCATAGACGAGGCTGCCGTTGCGCATCACGGCGAGAGAACCGCCGGCGTACCCCTGCGCGATGACACCACTCATCGCTGAATCGAATGCCGGAAGAGTCGCCGCCGCGTCGGCGCTCGCCGAGAAGACCGCGAAGACCAGCACTGCCGCGATAAGAGATCCGACCATACGCATGGTCGGCGAGCGTATGCTTCCTCGCCCGCCCCGCCTAGTGGACGCTCTTGCATGCGGTTGCTCGGTTGTGCCCCGTCACCGGTGCATCGCCGTCATAAACTTCCGGGCGTGATCGACGCCACAAGCATCCCCGAGACGCCCGCGGAGCCGCCGCAGCCCAGCCGCGTGTGGCGGATGGTGCTCTTGGTCGTCTCGGCACAGCTCGTTCTCATCGCGGTCGGCATGGTCCTCTTCAACGCGCTGAGCTTCGCGGACGCCGCCACCGGAGGCTGCGGCGGGGGCTGATCGCCCATAACACGGCGACGGCCGGAGTTGCGACGAACCTGCACACTTCCGCGCGGAACTGCTCCGCCCGCATCCTCGCCGAAGATGGCACAGCAGTCCTGGCGGGCGGGGCTCGTCGCGATCGTTTTCCTCCTCACCGGTTGCGGCGACACGAGTGGCGTCGCGTCATCTGCCACAACGCTCATCCCCTCCGCGGCCGCGACGACGAATGCGCCGCAGACGCCGTCGCCCACCGCTCCGGCCAGTCCGACGACATCCCCGCCCACTCTCGCTCCGAAGACCCCGACGCCCGCGACACCAACTCCTCGACCGCCGACGTCGACGGCCACGGTCATCCCGCCGCCGCAAACACGAGTCGGACCAACGCCGACGTGGACAGCCACCCCGAACCCGTCGCTCGCGCCAGGCGTGAGTGGCTGCGTTTCGAACCGTGCGCGCAACACGACCGACTGTGTCGCGCGGCATCTACCGCCTGGAGCGAGCGTGACCGAGAGTGTGAACGAGGTTGGTATACGTACCTTCGTCGTCAACTGGCTCCCGCCGGTCGATGTCAACGGAGACGTGCCGTTTCCTTACAACCGGCCCGGTGCCGGTAAGACGATCTTCACGACGAGCGCCGGCGGCGTGACGGTGACGTTCGAGGTGGATTTCACATAATCGCAGAGCGGATCACGCGCGAGGAGGCGGGCCTTGCGGAATTCCGTGAGAAAACGGGCCGATACCCCAACCCGAAACCGGACTCTCCATCAACGAGGTAGTGGTCCAGTTATTGAAGGGCGTGGCATAGTGGGGCGCACATCGGAGTCGGAGGTTCGGTCATGGCCTGTGCCTGCGGAGCCTGCTGCGGCAAGTGCTGCTCCGGGATCATCATCACCGAGACGAAGCCCAAGCCCAGCAAGTAACGTCAGCTCGCGCGATCTGTGAACGCGGCTCGGTCGGGAGCCGCGCTCGTGTTTTCTGCCGACCAAACTGGACCACTACCGCCGACGAGAACCGACAGATTCGCCTAGATTTGCGGTATCTCGAAAACATCGACGCTCGAGCGCGGTGACTGGCTAACGCTGGGGGAGGCGAGCCGGATCCTCGGCGTCGATCCCGACACGCTGCGTCGCTGGGCCGACTCCGGGAAGGTCGAGGTCTTCACGACACCGGGTGGGCACCGTCGCTTCATGCGCGCCTCGATCGACGCGATGCTTCCCCGCCCTCGGCAGGCGCGCCGCCAGTCGCTCTCCGCCCTCGGCGAGGCCCCGGATCGCGTCTCGGCAGAATTCCGCAAGCGCGTTCGCGTGGATCTCGCCGATCAAGATTGGTACGGTCGCTTCGATGAGGATTCGCTCCGGTGGTTCCGCGAGCGAGGGGTTCGCATGAGCGACCTTCTTCTCGGTCATCTCGATACCACGCGCGCCGTCGGCCGCGATCAGCTCATCGCGCAGGCCGAGCTGCTCGGACGCGAGTACGGGGTCGAGGCGCGCCGGCACGGACTGTCGCTCGGCGAGGGCACTCAAGCCTTTCTCTTCTTCCGCGCGCGGTTCATGGCCGAGATCGCGAATGTCGCCCGCCGCCGCGGTCTCGCGTCGGAGCAGGCGGCACTCCTCTTCGAAGAGGCGGATCGCGCGCTCGATCGCGTGATCCTTGCGCTCATCGCAGGGCACCAGTCGCCTTGAGCGACCCGAAGGCGCTCGCCCAGCGCGCGATCAAGGCGATCGACGAGCGGCGCGATGCGCTCTTCGCGCTGTCGCGCGCCATTCACGCGAAACCGGAGCTGGCATACGAGGAACGCGAGGCTTCGCTCCGAATCACCGAGTTCCTGGAGGGCGCCGGGTTCGCGGTAGAGCGCGGCTACAAGAACGTCGAGACCTCGTATCGCGGGGATGCGAAGGGCAGAGGTCCCGGACCGACGGTCGCGATCCTGCAGGAGTACGACGCGCTCGCCGAGATCGGACACGCCTGCGGTCATAACCTCATCGCGATGATCGGCGTCGCCGCGTCCGTCGGCGTGCGCGCGGTGATGGACCAGCTTCCCGGCAAGCTCTCCGCCATTGGCACCCCGGCTGAGGAGGGCGGTGGCGGGAAGGTCGCGCTCATTCGCGCGGGCGGCTTCGACGACGTGGACGTCGCGATGATGATCCATCCGACCTCCGGCCGATCGCTCGCGGGCCGGCATTCGCTTGCGTCGAATCGTGTGATGGTCGAGTTCCGCGGTCGATCCGCGCATGCCGCATCGCAACCAGACCTCGGGATCAACGCGCTCGACGGCGTGCTCCAGCTCTTCAACAACGTGAACGCGATGCGCCAGCAGCTGCGACCGGACGCGCGGGTCCACGGGATCATCACGAACGGTGGCAGCGCGGCGAACGTGATCCCGGATTACGCGGCCGCGCGCTTCTCCATCCGCGCCCTCGATCGCCGCTACCAGCAGGAGGTGCTCCGGCGTTTCACCGCGTGCGCCGAGGGCGCGGCGAAGGCGACCGGAACAAAGCTCACGGTGACGGTCAACGAGAACGCGGGGTACGAGAACATGGTCTTCTCGACACCGCTCGCCGACCGGTGGACGCATCACATGCGCTCTCTTGGCGTCCAAGTGTTCGAAGCGCGCGACGACGAGCGCGTCGGCTCGACCGACATGGGTAACGTGATGCAGGTGCTTCCGGCGATCCACCCGTACATCGCGATCTCGCAGGAGTCGATCCCCGGCCACTCCATCGCGTTCCGCGAAGCGGTGGCGGGTCAGGAGGCGCACGAGAACGCGCTCGTCGCCGCAAAGGCGCTCGCGCTCACGGCCATTGACGTGCTCGCCGACCCCGACGTCCTCCGCAAAGCGCGCGGCGAGTTCGAGGAGCGTCGCGCGCGCGGCATCGTGAAGGGCCGCAGCTGAAGCTGTCGCGCGACATCTGGCTCCTCACCGGGGCGCAGGTGCTGTTCGGATGCGGGTTCGGGCTTCTCTCGGCGGTGTGGCCGCTGTACATGCGGGAGCTCGGCGCGAGCGCGCAGGACATCGGGATCGTCTTCGGCGCTGGAAACCTCGTCGCCGTGCTCTGCTTCCTGCCGGCCGGTTATCTCGCCGACCGAATCGGCCGAAAGCCGGTCCTCACCGCGGCGTGGCTCTGCGCGGCGCTCGGGGTCGCGACGTTCGTGCCACTCACCGATTGGCACGGCGCGTTCGTGGGATCCGCGCTCTACTGGTCCGGCACAGCCGGGCTTCCGCTGATCATCGCGTACGTCACATCGACCACACCGCGCGCGGAGCTGGGCCGCGCGCTCGGGATCGTGCTCGGCGCGTACTTCGCCGGAAACATCATCGGCGCGCCGATCGCCGGGGTGATCGCGGCGTCTGTCGGATTTCGCGCCGCGGTCGCGATCGCGGCCGCGCTGCTCGCAGGTTCCGCCGCGCTCACCTTCGGGCTGCGATCCGTTCCACCGCACGTCGAGCGAGGGCCGTTCCGGCCGCCGCGCACGTTCTGGATCCTCCTCGCGATCACGCCGTTCGCGGCGATGCTCTCGATCCTGTCGCTCGCGTTCCTCCCGGTGTACCTACGCGAGGTCGCCGCGATCCCCCTCGATCGCCTCGGGATCTACCTCGGCCTCGTCTCGGTCGGCGCGGCGGGTCTCGCCGTCGCGGCCGGTCGATTCGCCGACGCGGTCGGCGCTGTGCCCGCGCTGCTCGGCGCCGCCGGCGTGATGACCGCCGCGAGCGTCCTCATGGCGCTCTCCGGGCGGGCCGAGCCGTTCGTTGCGGTCGCCGCGCTCCTTCTCGGGGCGACGCAGGCGGCGAATCCAGTCGTCGCGTCCGCCGTGGAGCGCATCATCCCGCCCGCGCGCGCGGCGCAGGGTTACGCGACGTACCAGGTTGCGTTCGCGCTCGGCTTCGGCGCAGGCGGCACGGTCGGCGGTTTCCTCTACGAGGCCGACCCGCTCCTGCCGTTCATCGCGACCGCAGCGCTCGCCTTGCCGGTCGCGGCGATCGTGGCCGCGGTACTGTCACGCGCCACCGCGCCGCTCGAGCCGCTCTCCGAGTTCGGCTGATTCGTCGAGCGCGTACGCGATCCCCGCGGCCGTCTCCATCGTGCGCCCGCGTTCGAACGCGGGTCTGAACTCCGGCGCGATGTCCTTCGCCTCGGCACGCCGGTCCTGGGTTGAGATCTCGCGGAGGATGCCCGTTCCGGAACGCTCGGACAGCGCCGTCGCGAAACCGACGAGCGTCGCCTGCCGCTCGCGGTCACCCTGATAGCCCGCGAGCTCGGCGCAGTTGCTCGCGATGATCACCAGGCCCGAGAGGTCGTTGTCTTCCGTGAAGATCTGAGCGGCCTCGCGGAACTGGGCGAGCGCGCTCCCGAACTCGCCTCGCTTGACGTCGATCATGCCGGCGAGATGAAGACTCCAGGCGAGATCGAAGCGGTTCGTACCGGTGCGGTGAACGGCGAGCGCCTCCTGCACCGCAAGGCGCGCTTCCTCGAGACGCGACGGATCGATCTCGCCTCGTCGCCCGAACTGCAAGAAAGTCGCGAGCCCCCAGGCGACGCGCGCGACGCCAGCACGGTCGCCGAGTCGAACCATCTTCTGCCGCGCGCTTCGCAGGAGCTCGAGGGCTCGGGGAATATCGGATCCGGGGATCCCGTAGACGAACGAGAGGTTGTACTCGGCATGCGCCTGCTCGGCATCGCCGCCGTGAGCTTCGGCGATCGACACCGCCTTGGTGTATCCGTCCGTTGCGGTCGCGATCTCGCCGCGCCAATACGCGATGCCGGCCGAAGCCTCGAGCGCACGCATCAGCACGAGCGGCGACACTCCCGTCGTCGGCAGCGCCAGGATGCGCTCGCACCAGCGCTCGCCCTCGGCCAGATGACCGCGGACCTGCCAGAACCGCCAGAGCGCGTATACGAGGCGGCACCCGTCGTCCACACGACCGTCTTCGATCGAGGATTCCAGCGCCGCACGAAGATTGTCGTGCTCATCCTCGAGTAGATCGAGCCACCGCTTCTGATCGCTCCCCTGAACGTGCGGTCGCGCCTCCTCGGCAAGCGCGACGTACGCGCGTGCGTGGCGCATCCGGATGAGACCGCGCTCCTCGCTCTCGGCGAGCCGTTCGAGGGCGAACTCGCGGATGGTCATGAGCATTCGGAATCGCGGCTCGCCCGCGATCTCGGACTGACGCACGAGGCTGTGCTCGACGAGACTGCTCAGCGCGTCGAGCACGTCGGTGCCTGCGAGCTCCTTCGCGGGGCCACAGATCTCCGCGATCTGCGGCAGCATCCCGCCACCGACGAAGACGGCGAGCCTCGAGAAGAGCTTGCACTCCGCGGGATTGAGTAGGTCCCAGCTCCAGGCGATCGCCCCGCGCAGGGTTCGTTGCCGCTCAGGCAGATCCCGCGCGGTCGAGGCGAGTATGTTCAGGCCCTCGCGCAGCTTCGGCAGCATCGCCTGCGGCGTCAGGACCTTCACGCGAGCGGCCGCGAGCTCGATCGCGAGCGGCAAGCCGTCGAGCCGGTTGCAGATCTCCGCGACGGCGGCCGCGTTCTCCGTCGTGACCTTGAAGTCCGGCCGCACCGCACCGGCGCGCTCGACGAAGAGTCGCACGGCGTCGGACTGCGCCAGCACCTCGAGCGTTGGCAGATGTTGCGGATCGGGCAGATCGAGCGGAGGCACAGGAAACTCTTGCTCGCCGGAGATGCGGAGTGGCGCTCGGCTCGACGCAATCACCTTGAGCGCGGGGCTGGCGCCCAGCAGCTGGCCGACAACCGGCGCTGCGGGAAGGATCTGCTCGAAGTTGTCGAGCACGAGGAGGATGCGCTTTCCCTTGAGGTGATCGAGGAGACGCGGAAGCGGCATCTCGGAGCCGCTCACCTGTACGCCGAGAGTGTGTGCGATCGTCGACGGGACGAGCTCCGGATCGCTGATCGGCGCGAGCGGGACGAAGAAGGTCCCGTCGCCGAACTGAGGCGCCGCCTCCTCGGCGATGCGCAGCGACAGCCGCGTCTTTCCGGTGCCGCCAGGTCCGGTGAGCGTCACGAGGCGCGCCTTCTCGAGAAGGCGCCGGCCTTCGGCGATCTCGCGCGCCCGGCCGATGAACGTCGAGGGCTGCGGCGGCAGGAACGTCGCCGTCCGATCGAGAGTCCGGAGCGGTGGAAAGTCCGCGGCGCATCCGCTGATCACGAGCTGGTACAGGTGCTCCGGATTCGCGATGTCTTTCAGCCGGAAATCCCCCATGTCCCGGAACGACACGCCGTCGCCAAGTTCGGGACGCGCGAGGGTCGCGGTCGCTTCGGTGAGGAGCACTTGCCCGCCATGGCCTGCCGCGGCCACGCGGGCCGCCCGGTTCACATCGATGCCGACGTAGTCGGCGCCGGCCTCGGCCGTCGCGGGGCGGCCCTCGCCGGTGTGCATCCCCATACGGACGCGGACGGTCGCGCCGTGAGGAAAGGTCGCCGCCCCGAGCGCGCGCTGCGCCTCCGCGGTCGCGCGCACGGCCTGCGCGGCGACGGGGAAGACCACGAAGAGCGCGTCGCCTTCGACGCGGATCTCGAACCCGCCGTCTTTGAAGGCGTCGCGCAAGATGCGCGTGTGCGTTTCGAGCACGTCCTGGTACCGGTCCGTGCCAAGTTCGGTCTGGAGCTTGGTCGAGCCCTCGATGTCGGTGAAAAGGAATGTCAGGGTGCCGGCCGGCAACCCTCTCCCCACGCTCATCCTGCCTCGATTCTGCTCTTTCTTCCGTTTGCCAAGAGCCGCTGCACGCCGTAGACAAGCACCATGCGCAGCGCCCCCGACGACATCACCGAAACCCTCGCCACCCTCGCGATCTTCGCGGACCTCACGCGTCCCGAGCTTGAGAAGGTCGCGCACTCGCTCGAGGAGCGCTATTTCGCTCAGGACGAACGCGTCTTGCGCGAAGGTCTTTCCGGATCCTCCTTCTACATCATCCTGGAGGGCGAGGCCGAGCTCGCCGCGCGAGGCAAGCGTCTTGGCACGCTCGGCCGCGGTGACTTCTTTGGTGAGATATCCGTTCTGCTTGGCGAGCCTCCGGTCGCCGACGTCATCGCGGCCAGGCCGCTCCGCTGCCTCGTTGTGCCGGGAGACCTGCTGCGGGAGTTTCTTCAGACCCACCCCCGAGTCTGTTACCGCCTTCTCGTCGCGGAAGCACGGAAGCTCGCGAACGTGACGCGGAGGGGCGCCTGACCGACGAGCCCCACCCGCCCGGCGAGTATCCGGTCGTTGTCGTCGGCAGCGGTCCCGGGGGTCTCCAGATCAGCTACTCGCTCCGCGTCCTCGGTGTGAAGCACGCGGTCATTTCGGCCGATGAGAGCGCGGGCGGGATGTTCCGCAAGTGGCCCTTCTTCCAACGCCTGCTTTCTTGGACAAAGCCCTATGCGCCCTTCGAGCAGGGGACCCGCGAGTACGAGCGCTACGACTGGAACAGCCTTCTGCCCGAAGAGCAGGACTGCCGCGCGCTGATGTGCAAGATGATGGACGGCACTTCGTACTACCCATCCCGGCCCGAGATGCAGCGGAACCTCGAGGCCTTCGCCGCCCGCACCGGCGTTGCGGTGCGCTACCGCTGCCGCTGGACCGGAACGCGGCGCGACGGCGATCGCTGGGTGCTCGAGACGAGTGACGGCGAGTATCGCTGCCAGGTCCCCATCTTCGCGGTCGGCGTCGCGGAGCCCTGGCGTCCGCAAATACCCGGCATCGAGGACGTGCCGCACTACGCGGAGACGCGCCCCGCCGAGACCTACGCCGGACGGCGCGTCTTCATCGTCGGCAAGGAGAATTCGGGCTTCGAGCTCGCGACCGGGTTCCTGCAGTGGGCCCGGCAGATCGTCCTCGCGTCTCCGTCCCCCGCGAAGCTCTCGATCAACACACGTTCGCTGGTCGGAGTCCGCGCGCGATACGTGCAGCCGTACGAAGACCACGTTCTCGCCGGCGGAGTCATCGTCCTCGACGCATCGATCGAGCGCGTCGAACGGACCGGCGAGACGTTCCGCGTGCACACGCGCAAAGCCGACAGCGCGGCCGAGCTCGTCTTCGAGGTCGAGGATGTGATCGCGGCGACCGGGTTCACGAGCCCGATCCTGGATCTGCCCAAGCTCGGCGTGGCGACCGTCGGCCGGAACAAGCTGCCCGCACAGACCCCGTACTGGGAGAGCGCGTCGGTCCCGGGCGTCTACTTCGGCGGAACGATCCACCAAGCATCGCCCGGTCTCCGCAAGCACGGCATGCCGAGCAACTCCGGCGGCGTGAACGGGCACCGCTACAACGGGCGCATCCTCGCGCGCGAGGTCGCGCGAAAGCATTTCGGCATCGACCCGGAACGGCCCGTCGTGTCTCGCGCCGAGATCGTCTCCTATTTATTGGGGGAGGTCACCAACGCGCCCGAGCTCTGGCACCAGAAGTCGTACCTCGCGCGTGTGTTGCGACGCGATCCCGAGCGCGGAATAGTCGACGACGGGATCCTGCCGCTGCAGAGCTTTCTCGATTCCGGTCCCGCCGACGCCGTCGCGGCGACGCTGGAGGAGAATCCCGCGGGCGACATCTACCCCGTTCTCTACACGCGGCGCGGCGGCGTCAGCGCGGAATACGACCTGCCGCCGCACCCACTTCACGATTTCCGCACGCGCGTTCACCAGAAGGGCGTGGTTGAGGCGCTCGCGGGACTGCTTCTCTAGTCGACGCTACTTGCCGTCGGTGAGACCGATGATGTTTCCATCCGGATCGCTGAAGATCGCGATCGTCGTGGTCGGTCCGACCTTCGTAACCGGGAACACGACCTTCCCTCCGCCGTCGGTGGCTTTCTTCAACGTCGCGGCGAGGTCCCGCACGACGACGTAGAAGGTGACGAACGGCTTGGGCCCGCGGAGGGGACCGATCCCGCCGCCGATGCCCTTCCCGCCCGCGTCCGTGTCGACGAAGGTGTAGTTGTTCGGGACCTCGTTCATCTTCCAGCCGAAAACCGTCGTGTAAAACCGGCGCGCTTTCGCCGGGTCCGCGCTGTTGATCTCGAAATTGGTGACCGGATCGCCCACGTAGACCTCCCATTGCGGTCTTGCGCGATGGAGCTTACGTTAGTCTGCACTTACCAATGAAGTCAAGGCTCAAGGGTGTGGCTACGGCTCGTTGCGGCAAAACTTAGGCTGCCGGAGCGGGCTCGCGCTTCGCGGCGGCGAGAGCGACGTCGTTCGAGATACCGACGGCGTTGACTAGCGCGCCCGCGAAGAGGAGCGCGGCAGCGACATACATCGCGAGGTGAAAGGCCTCGGTGGATTGCTGGCGGACCGCCTCGACGCGCGCGATGACCTCGGGCGGACACGGCGTGGGAGTGCCGCTGGTGAGGCAGGGCTCTGTGATAGTCAGCGGCGGGTACCTGGTGCGGAAGCTCGGGTCGGATGTGTCCGTCCCCGGAAGACGCGCGGCCATCCCTGAGTAGAAGCTCGCGGTGATGGCGACGAAGATGACGGCACCCGCGAGCTGCGGCCCCACACGGGAGATCGCGTTGTTCACCGCCGAGGCGACACCGGAGTTGCGGACCGGGACACTCGTCATGAGCGCCGTCGTCAACGGAGCGACCATCAGCGCGAGCCCGAATCCGAAGATGATCTGGGCGGGCAAGAAGTCGATGAAGTACTGACCCGGCGGGACCCACGTCGAAGGGTTCCCGGGCATGAAGACCCACGCCGGGCTCGTCGCGGGGACGCGCGCGAACCACAGCACGCCGATCGCCATCAGCAGCGGACCCACGGTCATGAAGATCTTCGGGCCGTAGCGCGCCGATAGCGCGCCGAATCGGGTCGAGAGGAGGACAAGAAGAAGTCCGCCCGGGATGCCCGCCAGACCCGCGGCTGCGGCGGAATAGCCGAGCACGCCCTGCAGAAAAAGCGCGAGGTAGTAGAAGCTGACGTAGAGGGCTCCGTAGATCAGGAACGTCGAGATGTTCGTGACCGTAAAGTTCCGCGAGCGGAAGAGGTCGAGGGGTACGAGCGGTTCGCGGCTCCGAGCCATGAGGAACGGAAACGCGATCGTCGCAACGACCCCGGCGGCGAGCACGACATACGCGAGCGGATCGCGCCAGTCACGCTGCTGACCGTAAGTCGCGCCGAAGCTGAGGCCGCCGACCGCGATCGCCACCACCGCGGCACCGAGCCAATCGAAGTGCCCGGTCGCGCGCTCGTTGCGGCTCTCGGGGACATGCTGGAGCGTCGCCCAGACCGCGACGATCACGAGCGGCACGTTGATCAGGAAAGCCACGCGCCACGAGATCGTGTCGACGAGGATCCCGCCGATGAACGGTCCGAGGATGGTCGTCGCCGCCGTCGCCGCGGCCCACACGCCGTACGCGCGGCCCTGGGCCTCGCCGCTGAAGTTCGCGGTGAGGAGCGCCAGCGATCCCGGTACCAGGATCGCGCCGGCTGCGCCCTGCAGAACTCGCGAGAGGACGAGGAACTCCATGTTCGGCGCGACCCCGCACAAAACGCTCGTCAGCCCGAAACCGACGAGCCCGATCAGGAAAATGCGCCGCCGGCCGTAGTAATCGGACAGCGCACCGGCGAGGACCAGGAGCGCCGAGAGCGTGAGGAGGTAACCCGTGTAGACGTACAGCTGCCCTTCGAGCACGCCGAGCACCGTCGTGGGGAGCTCGCGGCCGATGCGCGGCAGCGCGACGGTGACGACGGAGGAGTCGACGAAGACGATGGACGATCCGAGGACCGCGGCGATGAGCGTCCAGCGCTCTCGAGCGCTCACATCCGCTCCCCCGCTTCGATCGCGGCCTGCAGCCTATTGCCGAGCGGCGCGAGCGGACAAACCCACTTCGGGTCGTAGCGGCAGGAGGGGTGATACGCGAAGTTGAAATCCAGCACCAGGTCGTCACCGGCTGCGCCGAGGTCCGCGCTCTTGGCCGTGTCGAGGAGATAGCGCCCGCCGCCGTAGGTCGTCTTTCCCGCCGTCGCGTCGCGGAACGGGAGGAACACGCCGCCGCTGTACGCGTCGAGCCAGAAGACCTCGAGCGAGCCGACGTCGAGGTCGACCGCGCCGAAGCGCACGAACGGGATCACGCCGCCGGTGCTCGTCCCGACGTCGTAGCGCTCCTCGGGAAGCGGCCGCACCCGACCGCGTTTCGCGAACCTCGGGTCGTACGCGAAGTAGGGCAGGCCACCGAAGGCCGCGCGATCGGATTCGAGAAGGGGCGACTGCGGGTGCGTGCGAAAGAGCTCGTCCCGTGTCGATCGCCAGAGCGCGTGGGCTGCCGGAGCGTCGGATGGGAGCTTTGCGCGGACGCCCGAGTAGAGGTCGGACACGCGCCGGCGCCAGTCGAGGAGTGTGACGAAATCCTCAGCCGTCATCGAAGCTTCAGATCGGCCTTCGCGAATAGCCCACCCATCACACGAGACACGGTCGGAAAAGCGTGGATCGTGTCGGCGAGGACGGAGATGGGCGTTCGCTGCTTTATCGCGAGCACCGCTTCGTGTATCGCCTCGGACGCCGCGGGTCCTCCGATGAACGCACCGACGAGGACCCTGTTCGCGCGATCGATCACGATCGAGACGTGGCCTTCCGACTCGCTGACGTACCCCTTGGCGCTCGTCCCGAGGTCGGCGGTCAGCTCGTGCGCGTCGATGCCGCGCTCCTTCGCCTGGTCGAGCAAGAGGCCGACGCCGGCGGTCTCGGGATCGGTGTACACGGCACGGGGCGTCGCGCTGAGATCGGCGCGGATGTTGTCGCCGAGCGCGATTTTTACGGCGGTCTCGCCCTCGTAGTGCCCGAGATGAGTCGAGAGCTCGTGACCGATGCAGTCGCCGATCCCATAGACGTGATCCGCCGCGTGAAGCGTGTCGTCGACCTTGAGGAAGTCGCCACCGTCGTACCGAACGCCCACGGCATCGAGGCCGAGACCGGCGAGCGCCGGCGCGGCGGTGCGCCCGACGTTGAGCTCGATGATCGCGCCCTCGACCGTCGACCCGTCAGCCAGCTCCACGACATGCTCGCCGCCCCTTCCGGCGCGCGGCCGGATGCGCTCGGCGCGCGCGTTCTCGCGAACGTCGACGCCCGATGCGCGAAGCGCCTTCGCGAGCAAAGCGGAGCTGCGCGGATGGTCGGTCGGGTTCACCTGCCGGGGACTGACCAGGACCGTTCGCACGCCGAAACGCCCATAGACCTGCGCGAGCTCGGTACCCGACGGCCCCGCGCCGAGGATCACGATGCTCTTCGGGAGCTCGCGGAGGCTCGTGCCTTCCCTGTTCGTCCAGAAGCCCGCCTCGGCCAGGCCCTCGAGCTTCGGCATCTTCGGGACCGAGCCGACCGCGATGATGAGGTCGCGCGCCTCGATCTCGCGCGCTCCGTCATCGCTTCGCACGACGACCCTGCCCGGCCCCGCGAGCTTCGCGGTGCCGCGGATCGGCACGGTGCCCACGGCTTTGTATCCCTTGATGTGACCTGAGTCGTCGGGGTAGTCACGGCCCTCGCGCACGATCATGTAATCGCGCCGCGCGGACGCCTTCTCCCACGAATAGTCGCCGCCCAACGCGCGGATCTGCGCCGCGTGGAGCAGCGTCTTTGACGGCATGCAGCCCCAGAACGCGCACGTGCCGCCAAAAAGGTCGCGCTCGACGAGCGCGACGGTCGCGCCGCGAGCGCGCGCGTAGCTCGCGGCGGCCTCGCCCGATGCCCCGGCGCCGATGACGACGAAGTCGAATCGTTCGGTCATGCGAGATCCGCATAGTGCAGAGCGCCGTCAGCGCCCCACACGAAGACGTCGAGTCGCGCTCCGCTCCAGACGCACGAGACGGCGCGGCCGCCCCGTGGCGCGCCGGCGACGTCGCGCCACTCGACCCAGCGCGTTCCGTCCCACCACCGGTGGCGGAGCACTCCATCGATGCCGATCGCGAGCACATCGATGCGGTCGGCGTCGCGCGCCGCGGCGGCGGGCTGCCCGGCGAACGGGCCGCCGAGCGACTCCCACGCGTGCCATGACTTTCCGTCCCAGTAGCGGTCCCAGACTTCGCGGTCCTCGTGTATCGCGAAGACCTCGGTCTCGCCGGCCGTGCCCCACGCCGCGGCGGCGGCTCCGGTGCGGAGCGCGCCGCCGAGCGCGAGCCAGCGTTGCGGGATTACTTGATGAGGCCCTGTTTCTTGAGCCACGCAGCCGCGACCACCTTGCTGTCAGCTTTGTCGACGGCGACCTGCTTGTTCATGTCGTTGAGCTCGGCTTGCGAGAGCTTCGCGCTGATCGAGTTCAGCAGGCGCTTGAGAGTGCCGTCGTCCTTCTGCAGCAGCGCGTTGCGCACGACCGGCGCGATGTTGTCGGCGAGCTGCAGGTGCTTGTCGTCGTCGAGGAGCACGAAGTTCTTCGCGACGATGCTCGGGTCGCTCGTGAAGAGCAGTCCGACGTCGATCTGCTTGCCCTCGAGCGCGGTGATGGTCAATGGACCGCCGCTGTCGAGGGGCTTGAAGTCCTTGAAAGTGATGCCGTACACGTTCTTGAGGCCGAGCGCGCAGAACGGACGCGTCGGGCACTCGGGCGGCCCCCCGAGGACCATGGTCGGAGCGACGGGCACGAGGTCGCTGAGCTTCTTGAGGTTCTTCGAGGTCGCGGTGTCTTTCGTGACGACGAACCCGTTCTGGTCGGTCGCCTGCGCGTAGTCGAGGACGGTGAGGGCCTTCGGATCGAGGACCTTCTGCAAGCCGGTCTGCGTTTCCTTCGGATCGGTGGTCGGCTTCGCGATCTTGCCGTCCTTGTCGAGGAACGCGAGCAGCGTCGCGAGATATTCGGCGTCGAGATCGATCTGGCCCGACTCCAGTGCGGGCTCGACGATCTCGCGGTTCCCGAGGTTGAACCGCCGCGTGACCTTGTAGCCGTTCGCCTCCAGGATCTGGCTGTAAAGCTCGCCGAGCGTGATCTGCTCGTAGAAGTTCGTCGAGCCGACGATGACATCCGGCCGCGTCACAGGCGATGCCGTTGCCGCTGCTCCTCCGGTGCTGCCGCCGCTGCCGGCGCCACCGCACGCGCTCGCCACCACGGCGATCGCGACGAGGGCGGCGAAGAGCGTTCTGCCGCGCTTCATGTGGGATCCTCCCCGGCCGTAGCGCTTAGGCTGCCGGCCTCGCGTCGAGTATGACCCGCCAAAGGGTCGATACGAGCGGAAACGCTCACCGGACTACCCGCATTCCCGCGGGAACGGTCGCTCGCTCGAGTGCAGCAAATGAGACTTCCGTGGCGACCGCGAGGAGCGCGACGAGGAGCGCGCCGGCCATCAGCTGGTCGTACTCCTGTAACGCCAGACCGTCGACAATGAACCGCCCGAGCGCACCGCCGGCGACGAGGGCGCCGAGCGTGGCGGTCGCGACCACGTTCACCGCCGCGGTCCGGATGCCCGACAGGATGATGGGAAGGCCGAGGGGGAGCTCGATCGATCGCAGGATCTGGCCTTCGCTCAGTCCCATGCCGCGCGCCGCGTCGACGATGTCGCGGTCGACCTCGCGGATCGCGACGTACGCGTTCGTGACGATCGGCGGTATCGCGAGCGGGACGAGCATGAACACGGTCGGCCAGAACCCGAGGCCGAGACCGAGCGATATGGCGATGACGAGCCCAAATGCGAGGAGCGCGAGCGAGGGCAGCGCCCTTCCCACGTTCGCCACGTTGATCGCGATGAAGCCCCAGCGTCCGGTGTGGCCGAGGTAGAGCGCGATGGGCAATGCGATGAGCAGAGCGACGATCACCGAGATCGCCGAGAGCTCGATGTGCTCGAGGAGACGGACCGGGATGCCGTGCGACCCCTGCCAGTTCGCGGGATCCGTGAGCCAGTGAACGAGATCGCCGAGCGCCTTCATCGGGCGTGCGTCCACGGCGTCAGCGCTCGTTGCACGAGCACGAGCGAGGCGTCCGCGAGCATGGCCAGGAGGACCGAGCCGAGCGCGCCGACGATCAGCGCGGTGCTGAAGAAGAGCTGGATGCCGAGCGTGATGAAGTAGCCCATGCCACCCTCGCCGATGAGCGCGGTCACGGTCACGAGCCCGATGGTCGTGATCGTCGCCACCCGGATGCCGGCGAAGATGACCGCAAGCGCGAGCGGGAGCTCGACGCGCCAGAGGATCTGACGATCGGTGTAGCCCATGCCACGAGCCGCGTCGCGGACCTCTTCAGGAACGCCGCGAACGCCCGCGACGATGTTGCGAATGAGGATGAGCAGCGTGTAGCTCACGAGACCGATCTCCGCGGTCAGCAGCGACAGCCCGGTGTACGGAACGAGCAGGGCGAAGAGAGCGAGGCTCGGGATCGTGTACAGGATCCCGGTCGTCCAGGTGATCGGTCCGTACAGCCTCGGGATGCGAAGTGCGACCAGCGAAAGACCGAACGAGATGACGAGACCCGCTGTGACGGCGATGACCGTCAGCTCGAGGTGCTGGCCGACACGCTGGCCGATCTCCCCCGCGTGGCTCGCGAGCCAGTCCCAGCGGATGAGCGGCTCGCCCGCGGTCACGTCGGCTGCTCGCTGCGAAGCAGCCGGCCGATGTGCGAGAGCGTCAGCACGCCGAGGTAGTTGTCGCCGTCGCGCACCATGCCGACCTGCGCTTCCGACGCG
>VBIZ01000058.1 GCA_005880575.1 Chloroflexota bacterium
AAGCTGATCAAAGAGGCCGATCTTGTCGTGGCGACCGGCATCGTCGAGCCGCATCAATACGCCGGATACTCGGGCGGCCGAAAGACCGTCGCGATCGGGTGCTGCGGCGAGCCGACCATCACCACGACGCATGGCATGCGCTTCCTCGAGGATCCCGGCGTGCGGCTCGCGAAGATCGAAGGCAATCCGTTCCACGAGACCGTGCGGGAGATAGCGCGACGCGCCGGTCTGCGGTTCTGCCTCAATGTCGTGACAGACGATCGCGAGCGAGTCGTCGCCGTGGCTGCCGGCGAACCGGACGCGGTCCTCTCCGATCTGGTGGCGAAGGCCGCTGCGCTGTACACGCAGCCCATCCCGAAGCAGTACGACATCGTCATCGCGGGCGTCGGCCATCCGAAGGACGTGAACCTCTATCAGGCATCGCGCGCCGCGACCTATTTGCGATTCGCGCCGACGCCTGTTGTTCGTGAAGGCGGCGCGATCATCATTCCGGCCAGGCTCGAGGAAGGCGCAGGCGACGGACCGGGAGAGCAGCGATTTCTCGCCGCGCTCGAGCGCGCCGAGTCGCCCGCGGCCGTGGTCGAGGAAGCGCGCCGCCACTTCGCCGGCGGCGAGCAGCGCGCGGTCATGGTCGCGCTCACGCTGCAGTGGTGTCAGATCATCGTCGCGGCATCGGAAGCGCCGGAGGTCGTGCGTCTCGCGAAATTGCGCGCCGCCGTCGACGTCGAGGAGGCCCTGGATATCGCGTACGAGCACATCGGCAGGCCGGCGAGGGCATCCGTCTTGCTCGTACCTCGCGCGTTGCACACGTTACCGGTCGTTCAGTCCGGCATCGCGGCGTAATTCGTGGGTTGTTGCTTGGGCGGATGCGTGCGCTTGCTCCTGTTCACGCTCTGGCGCGCCATCGCTGCCGCGCTGCTCGCGGTGCTGCTCACACGCGTCGACACGTTCGTGGAGGAGCGGCACAGCGATTCCGTAACGGGCAGAGCGTGGCGGGCGTATCGGAGACGCGGGAAGAACGAGGTGCGCCGCGGAACGCCGCCGAATGCCGGCGGTGCGATCGACACGAGCGGCCGACCGCGACCGTAGCGTCTCGATGCTCGGCGCGGCAAGCGTGATTCGCGACGAACACGGGCGCATCCTCCTCGCCGACCTTCCGCGACCGATGAGCGACTTCCGGTCTCGCGCCGCCATCTTGGCCGTTCAGGCCGCAACTCCTACGACATAGGACCCGAACTCATACGCGCGGACCTGTGGTGCTTGGCAGACTCACCACTATGCGTTGGCTCGGCATCATGCTCCTGGCATCGGTCATAGCGTGCGAACAGGCCGAGGTTCCGTCGCCGTCATCTACGTCGTCGCCCTCGCTGAGCGCGTCCTCAGCGAGCCCATCCGCGACGCCGATCGTGGCGCGCGAGGAAACGCCGCGGCTTCTTTTGTCGATCCCGTACGCGCCCCCGACTGTCGACAAGCTCGGTGCGACGGCCACCCGCATCGGCGGCGTCACCCCTCGCGGGCCGGGGTCGCTTGCTGTCGACGAGAACGACCGCATCTACATCTGGGACCGGGCGCGCCTCCGGGTCGTCGTGTACGGGGGCGGAAAGTTCGAGCGAGCGATCGCGCTGCCATACGTCGAGCAGGAGGCCAACGCCCTGCTCGTGGACGGAGACCGGCTCTATCTGCGGGCGGGGTCCGATCGCTTTGCCTCGATCGAATACGAGATCGACGGCCCTACGGGGGCACTCCTTCGGGCGGTGTCATCGGAGGGTGGCTCGATCTATCCACGTCGCCGAGGGAGACCACAGCCGTCCGCGACACGCGACTCGTTCGGGGCTGATGCCGCCGGGCTCGACTACTCGTACACATCTACCCCTCAAATCGCGCAGTCGCGATATGAGCGGGTGGACCTCGCCCGCGGCGCAGTCGCGTACGCGATCGAACCAGCCCCCGAAAAGCTGATCGACGCCTATGTACGGGCGGACGGTGGTCTCTACGAGCTCGCCGCTGACTTCGGCGGCGTCGGCTCCGTCTACGTGTACGCATTGCTCGCGCCCTCTGGGGTGGCACGGCCGCCGAGCCCGCCCATCGCGGCGCCGGCGACGCCCCTCGCGTTCGGGCGGCCGGTCCCTGATCGCCTGATCGCGACTCTCGCGGAGGCCGGCAGCGTCGATCTCGACGCCCAGTCGCGCATGGCGGTGTGGTGGCTCGCTTCGCTCGCGAAGGAGCGCACCGACCTCCCCGCGCCGCCATACGGTCCGCTGCTCCTTGCGCGCTGGAACGACGGGTCGAAGCTCGACGTGGTGGTCGATGGAAGCCTTCTCTTCGTGGATGGCAAGATCTACACGGGTCCGGCGGCCGCCTACCAACAGCTCGCCTCATACGCGCTCGCATCTCCCTCGCGTCTCGCCGAGCTCACAGCGCGCGGGGCCACCATCCGCATCCCGGATCTGCCGGGCCTGCAGCGGAACCTAACCACCGCGGAGCTCGTCGATCTGCGCGCCTCGCTCTCCAAAGGCTTCAGCGTTTCCGAAGGCGAACTGCCCTTCATGCTCGAGGATCCCTTTCCTCTGTACGAGATCGCGCTTGGAGATGTGGTCATCCGTACTCGCGGGAACGACTACGGGTCTGTGGGCAAGCTCCGAACCGGTGCATTCGTCCATGACGGAACGCTCGACGATCTCGTACGCAGCTGGCTTCCGGTGCCGCCGATTTCAGTCAACGATCCGCATTCGCTGTTTCTCGCCGATACGGTCGTGCTCGACCAAGTCGAACGCGGCGGAATTCAGGACATCACCCGGTGGAAGGCCAGCATCGTCCGCGCTCTTTCGGCGGTGACTCCGTCGGAACAATCCGAGTTCGTCCAGGTCAAGGCGTTCACGTTCACGTTTGAATTCTCCAGCGGCCGCACCGAGACGGTACAGGTGCGAGCTGGCGCGTTCACGTACCGCGGCCGAGTCATTCCCCTGGCCGGGGCACTGAACCTCAGCCTGTTCGGCGGTGTGCCGTAGCCCGCCGCTAGGCTGTCGCGCGATGCCGATCGCGATCTTCGACATGGACGGCGTTCTCTATCGCGGCTCGCAGGTGATGCCGTACGCGAAGGAGGCGCTCGACCGGCTCCGCCGCGCGGGATGGGACGTCTTCTTCGCGACGAACAACTCCACGGCGACCCGACTCGACTACCTGCGCCGCCTGACCACGCTCGGGCTCGGCGGCGACGTGGACCACATCGTCACGAGCGGCTACGCGACGGCGCATTACCTCGAACGCCGCATCCCAAAACCGAAGGACGTCCTCGTTATCGGCGCGGACGGGCTCCGTCAGGAGATCCGCGCGGTCGGGATCGCAGTGCGCGACGCGGACGCTTTACCGGGGATCCATCCGCCGCCGGCCGCAGCCGCGGACGGCGTGGATCCCGGCGCGATGCGCCGGTACCTCGTCGGGCTCGAGCTGCCGCCGCCGCCGGACACCGTGGTCGTGGGCCTCGACCTGCACCTGGTGTACGCGAAGATCGCCGAGGCGCAGCGCGCCATCCTCGCCGGCGCGGCATTCGTCTGCTCGAACCGGGACCGGGCGTACCCGGTCGAGGGGCGGCTCCTTCCGGGCGCCGGGACGATCGTCGCCGCGATCGAGGTCGCGACAGGCGCGAAAGCAATCTGCATCGGTAAGCCCGAACCCTTCCTCTTCGAGGAAGCGATACGAAGGGCGGGGGCGCCGCTGGCTGGGGGGCGCGTCGTCGTGGTGGGGGACTCGACCGATTACGACATCGTCGCGGCACATCGCGTGGGCGCAGTGGGTGTGCTGATCACGACGGGCCTCACCGAGAAGGACGCGCTGGACACCGCTTCGGGCGACGCGGTCCCCGACCGCGTCATCCATGCGCTGGAGGAGCTCTTCGACCTTCCTGAGTTCGCGGGGGCCTAGAGCGCGAGGCTAGTGCTCACTCCCAGCTGATGCCGAGGATGCCGATGTCCGGCACGGTCGGCTCGCTCGTGTCCGTGTCGTCGGTCCAGGACGTACCGCGGTGCCCCATGTCGCTCTTCGCCCAGGCTGTGCCGGCCGCGGCGTACAGCGAGGCCACGACAAGCGACGCGACGAGGATCGTCTTCAGCTTTCGCATCTGGTGCTCCCTCCTGCTAGCTCGCGACCTTCACGGCCTCGAGGGCTTGCTGGTACATGTGCTCGTGCAGGTGTGGTTGAACCGTTTCCTTGCCTCGTGCGCGGCGCCGGCGCTCCTCGATGCAGACCTGGATGAACGCCTCGACGACGACCGGGTTGAACTGGGTCCCGGCGTTCGCGCGGAGCTCACGGAGCGCGTGCTTCGGCCGGAGGGCGATGCGGTACGGCCGCTCGCTCGTCATCGCGTCGTAGGCGTCGGCGACCGAGATGATCTGCGCGGCGAGGGGGATCTCGCTGCCCTTGAGTCCGTACGGATAGCCGGTCCCGTCGAAATTCTCGTGGTGCGCGAGGACGAGCGGACGGATCCGCTCGAGCATCGGCACGTTGCCGAGGAGACTCGCACCGATCGTGGGGTGCGCGCGCATCTCGACCCACTCTTCGTCGGTGAGCTCGGCCGGCTTCGACAGGAGCGACTCGGGAACGCCGATCTTGCCGACATCGTGGAAGAGCGCGCCCAGCTTGATCGCCGCGATCTCGTCGGCGCCGAGGCCCAGCTTGCGGCCGACCTCGACGGAGTAGTGCATGGTCGTCGCGGCGTGACCGGAGAGGTGTGACTCTTTTGCCTCGAGCGCCCCGATCAGAGCGCCGATCACGGAGACGTGCGATTGCTCGAGCCGGTCGTTCGTCTGGCGGAGCAGCTCGTTGACCGTGGAGAGCTCCTCATTGCGCTGGCGCACCTCAGTCGACTTCGCCATGTAGAGGCGGAACGAGTACCAGGCGACTCCGAGGGGCACGGTGAACACGAAGACACCGAAGAGCCCGAGCGCCTGGTACGCGAGCGCGAGCGCCGCTCCCTGGACGGCCGTCGCGCCGAAGTTGACCGGCATCCAGCTGTAGTTGGTGCGCCACACGGAGACGACGTCCTGCCCCTCCGACATCGCGATCGCGACCGACGTCAGCGTGGTGCTCACCAGGAAGTAAGCGGCGGCCGACACCGTCACCGAAACGAGCGTCGGCGCGATCGCACCCGGTGGCGTCAATCCGCCGGTGAGACGGTAGAGCTCGCCGGCGGCGAAGGCCGACAGCGCGAACGAGCCGAAGTTGAACGCGGCCTTGCGGATCGGCTTGCGGCGCGGCGTCATCGAGTTGACGAGCGCCTGCGCCAGGCTGACCCACACCGCCGCGCCCGTGCCATACAGGACGTATGCCGCGATCACCGCGGCGAACGAGACCGAGATCGCGCTCGAGCGGAAGAGGAAGACCGGAACACGCTGCGCGAGGCACGCGAGCCCGACGAGGACCACGATCATGATCGGGTCGAGCACGTCGAGCCGTTGGCTGCGCGTCGCCGCCAGCAGCGCGATGAAGCCCGCGAACGTCACGGAGCCGACGTAGAGATCGATTCTTCCTTTCATCAACGTAGCTCCCACGACACGCTGTCCCACGTCACGCCCTCCCATGACACGGCCTCCCATGCCACGCCCTCCCAACTCACGGATTCCCAGGAGATGCCCTCCCAGGAAATCCCCTCCCAAGACATGCCTGGACCGAACAGGTTCCCGCTGGCTGCCAGAAGCCGCAGCAGCACCGCCGACGGCAGGAGCCCGACGTTCACCCGCGCGGGCCGAACGGTCAGCGCGTCGTCGACGTCAAGGCCCGGCGTCTTCGTGCCGACGATCCTCCGCCCGCCTGCGATGAGCGCGCCCTTCACCTGTGTCGCGGTGTACGCACGGTGCGCCTCGAGCACGTCCGCCGCCGCACCGGTGGCCATCGCCGTCGATGCCGACGTACCGCTCAGGCGCGCGTAGGCGCCGGTCGATGAAGCGCTCGCGCCATCACGATCCAGCGCCGTGCCCGGAACGCGGAGCGAGACGATGTGCTCGCCGGGTGCGAGGACGTCGGGCTTCGCGAATCCGTCGCGCGTCGGTCCGCGGCTCGAGAAGACCGACTCGCGGTCATCGTTCAGCGCGACCGTGCCCTGATCCGCGAAAGAGCCGACCGTGATCACGAACGGGTCTGCGCCCGGCATCGCGACCGTGCGCGGGGCGGGTCCCTCATTGCCGGCCGCGGCGACGACGGTAACCCCCGCGAACCACGCCGACTCGACGACGCCCGCAAGGAGCTCACGGTGGTAGCTCGACCGCTGCGGAGCGCCGAACGACAGGTTCAAGACCTTGATGTGCATCGCCGCGCGGTTCTGCAGGAGCCAGTCGAAGGCCGCGAGGACCGAGTGCATCGTCCCGTTGCCCTTCTGGTCGAGCACGCGGAGTGAAACGAGCTTCGCGTCCGGCGCGACCCCGCGGAACGTCTCGCCGTGCGCAGCGATCAGGCCCGCAATGAAGGTGCCGTGACCTGAGGGGTCCAGGAGCGTCGCCCCATCTTTCACGAAGTCTTTCCGCGCGACCACGGAACCCGCGAGGTCGGGATGCTCCGCGATGCCCGTGTCCATGAGCGCGACGGTGACTCCACGTCCGGTCGCGCCGGTCCACGCCCGATTCGCGTCGATGACCTGGGTGGCGGGACTCGGCTGGGCTCGGCCCCTCTCGTAGTGGTCCTCCCCGCCGGAGGCCTTCACGACGGCGTCGGCGGCGAGATAGGCCACACGCGAGTCGGACTGAAGCGAGC
>VBIZ01000059.1 GCA_005880575.1 Chloroflexota bacterium
CCGGCCGTGCCATGGGCGACCTGGACGATCGCGTAGTCGCCGGCGGCGAGGTCCGGATCGGTCGGTGCGGCTGTCCAGTTGGTCCCTGGAAGCGCCACCGCGACGAGGACGAGCGCACAGAAGGCCGCCACAAGGCGCCTCGCGGAATCACCCATCTGCCCCGTCATTTCCCCCGTTACTCCCAGTGCGAGTACTACCAGCCCACCCAGGTGAGGTCATCCCCTGTGTGGGTGATGTTCACCAAAGCAGGCGACCGCGCAATGGTTTGCACGGCATGCATCCGAGGGTCGACAC
>VBIZ01000123.1 GCA_005880575.1 Chloroflexota bacterium
GATCGTTGCCACGAGAGGCGCGCCGTTCGCGGCGGCGCTCGCGATCACGGGAAATCCGCCCCACGCGACCGCGAATCCGACGTCCGAGTGAACGATCGGAAGCTCGAGTCCATACGAGATGACCAGCGCCGCGCCGATCACGACGAGCACCAAGAACCACGGACCCAACATCGACGCCGCGACCACTCCCAGCGCGACCGCGCCAATCAAGCCAAGAGAACCCAAGCCAAGGAGCACGCTCGACGGAATGCGCGTGCCAAGGGGTCTTCCTTGAAGCTCATCGAACGCGTGCGCTGCGACGCCGACGGCCAAGAAGAACGCAACAAGAGAGCCGGCGACGATCCGCGGATCCGGCATCGGAGCCAACGCCGCACCGAGCAGCACGTATGAGAGATGCCAAAGCGTGTAAGGCGGATGCAGCAGAGTCCAGTAATCGCGCCAGCCTCCAGGTGCCAGTGCGTAGAAAGCCGCCGGCACCACCGAGGGCCTCTTTCCGGATGGCGCCACCGAAACCCTCTGTTCGCGCCGGGGTCCCCCCGGCTCCGGACGCCGGAGCCGGCTCCCCGTCGGTCGCTCCGCGCCCAGGGGCCCCTGCCCCTGGGGGCCCTCGGTGGCGCCATCCTTCACGCCGGTCATAACTACACCCGCGCCAAAGCTCATCCGATCGACACGGACGTCGACCAGTCCCGCCTCACGCCAGTCGCGCTCGAGCGTGTGTTGCGAGTGCGCCACGTTGAAGCGCTCGATGTTTCCCCGCAGGAATGCGCCGATGCTCGCCCACTGCGGTGATATCGCGCGGCCGATAGTCGGCAATCCGATCGCCGTGTACGCGCGCCAGAGCGCTCGAAGGATTGGGTTCGTCGGCACGCCGAAGTCGACCGCGGCGATGCGCCCTCCTGGCTTGACGACACGGGCGAGCTCGCGGACGGTCGCGGCGGGATCGTCGACATAGCGGAGCAGGTACGTGAACGTCAGGTGGTCAAAGGATGCGTCCGGGAACGGCAGCGACTCGGCGCGGCCCCGGACCAGTGGAATGTGGCCGTTGCGGGCCGCCGCGGCGGAGAGCATGTCCGCGCTGCGGTCGAGTCCGACGACGTCGCATCCGTAGCGCTCGCGGACCGCGCGCGCCACGAGTCCCGTCCCCGTCGCCACGTCGAGAACGACATCGCCGGGCGCGGCCCGAACCGAGTCGACGAGCCGCTCTCGCCACCGCGCGTCCTGACCAAAGGAGAGTAGTGCTCCCGCTCGCTCGTAGGTGGCTCCGATCCCGCTGAAAATGCGGCGCGCGTCGTCCGGCGGCGGGGAGGGCATCGCCCTCTAGGCACGCACCGCACGGCGCGGATCGTCGCCGGGTGCGATGCGCCAGCCAGACCGATAGGCCACGCCGAAGACGACGTCGTCCGGACTTACCGGCACGCGATTGAGCTCCTTCCCGGTGGCCGCGCGGATCGCAGCGACGATCGCCGGCGTGCTCGATATCGTCGGCGGCTCGCCCACCCCCTTCGCGCCGTATGGAGCGTCGGGGTGTGGATGCTCGATGAGGACAGCGACGACCGGCGGCATATCGAGGGTCGTGGGCAACAGGTAGTCGGTGAACGACGCGTTGCGCACGTGCCCGTCACGGAGCTGAACCTCCTCCATGATCGCGAGCCCGAGCCCCTGCGCGATACCGCCTTCAATCTGACCGATGACGGCCACCGGGTTGATGGCCTTCCCGACATCCTGCGCCGTCGCGATCTGCACGACCTTCACCAGTCCAGTGTCCACATCCACGTCCACGACCGCTCGGTGCGCCGCGAAGAGGAACGCGACGTGGCCCTGGTTCTGGGTCTTCGGATCGCGCGGTTCGGTGTCGCGATGGCGGTGCGTGACCGTCCGATCGATCGGCTCGTCCAGCAATGCGGTCAGGTCGTCCGGCGGTCGTCCGGCTCTTCGGGCTCGCGCGAGCAGCTCGGCCTTCACTTCACGGCAGGCCGCGAGCACGGCGCCGCCGGTCATCCAGGTCTGACGTGACGCGGACGAGGATCCGGCCGAGCCGATGGTCGTGTCAGGACGGTCGACCTCCACGCGCTCGACGCCCAGCTCGGTGCGGGCGATCTGCGCGCAGACGGTCACGATCCCCTGTCCCACCTCCGCCGCGGCGGTGTGCACGTGGACGATCGGCCCGCGCGCATCCCGCGCGAGGCGCACGCGCGCCGTCGAGAAGTCGTCGAAGCCGTGCGAGTAGCAGACGTTCTTGAGGCCCGCCGCATAGCCCACGCCGCGCCGAACTCCTTCGCCGCGCGTGAGGTTCCCGAGCCCGCCGGGAAGCGCGATGGGTTCGTTCGGGATCGCGCCATCGGGCATCGCCACATCGGCGCACCGACGAATGATGTCGGCGACGGGAGCGCTCCCTTCGACAGGTTGACCTGTGATGATTCGGTCGCCGTTGCGCAGCGCGTTTCTCTCGCGGAGCGCGACCGGATCGACGTCGAGGGCGGCCGCAAGCTTGTCCATCTGCGCTTCGTAGGCGAAACAGGACTGCACCGCCCCAAAGCCGCGCATCGCGCCGGTCGGCGGGTTATTCGTGTACGCGCCGACCGCGTGGACCCGCGCGTTGGGTACGCGATACGGCCCCGCTCCGAAACATGCCGCATTCGCGACGACCGCTGGGCTCGATGATGCGTACGCACCGCCGTCGAGGACGATCGTCGCGCGCACGAAGATCAGCTCCCCGTGCTTGGTCGCGCCATGGCTGTACCAGAGCTTCGCCGGATGTCGGTGGACGTGTCCGTAGAACGATTCTTCTCGTCCATATGTCATCCGAACCGGACGCCTGGTCGCGAGTGCGAGGAGGCACGTGTGGATCTGGAGCGTGACATCCTCGCGTGCGCCGAACGCTCCGCCGACTCCCGCGAGCACGAGATGCACCTTCGATTCCGGCAACCCGAGGCAGGGCGCGATCTGACGCAGATCTTCGTGCAGCCACTGCGTCGCGATGTGCAGCTCGACGCCACCGTCCTGCCGCGGGATGGCTAGGCCGGCCTCCGGCCCGAGCGCGGCCTGGTCCTGCATGCCGAGCTCGTACTCGCCTTCGACGACGACGTCCGCGCGAGCGTGCGGATCCCCATGCTCGACGAGAACGTCTTCGATCACGTTCCCCTTCTGATGAAGCGTCGCCGCATTCGGCTGGAGCGCCGCGACCGGGTCGGTGATCGACGCGAGCGGCTCGTAGCGGACGTCGATCGCGCGCGCAGCCAGGCGTGCCTCCTCGGCCGTCTCGGCGGCGACGATCGCGACCGGCTCGCCGACGTAGCGAACGCGCCCCGTGGCAAGCACCGGCTGGTCGAGCCTCATGAGACCGAAGAGGTCCCGCGTCGGGAGCTCCGCCGACGTGATGATGGATTTCACCCCGCTCATCTTCTTCGCAGCGGCTGCGTCGATCGAAACGATGCGTGCGTGGGGATGTGGGCTGCGCAGCGTGGCGCCGAACAGCATGCCCTCCCGACGCAGGTCGCTGCCGTATTGGAATTCACCTTTCACTTTGGGAACACCATCCGGGCGCTCGACCGATTCGCCGACACCTCCACGGACGCTGGTGCGTGGTGTGGCCGTTCTCATCGCCGGTACATCGCGGCGGAGGCGGTCTGGACCGCCTCGAGTATTTTCCCGTACCCCGTGCAGCGGCAGATGTTCCCCGAAAGCGCTTCGCGCACCTCCTGGTCGCTTGGCTCCGGGTTACGTTTGAGGAGCGCATAGGTCGCGACCACGAGGCCCGGCGTACAGAAGCCGCACTGCACCGCACCGGCATCGATGAACGCCCGCTGCACCGGATGGAGCTTCTCGCCGTCGGTCAGCGATTCGACGGTCTGCACGTTTCGCCCGGCGGCTGCCGCGCCGAGCACGAGACACGCGCAGACGAGCTCGCCGTCCATAAGCACCGAGCACGATCCGCACTCGCCCTGCTCACACGCGTTCTTGCTCCCCGGCAGCCCGAGGTCTTCGCGGAGAACGGTCAGGAGGCTCTCGTGGTCCGCAGCTTCGGCCTCGCGCTCCTCGCCGTTCACCGTGAGCTTGATCCTCATGCGATCGCCGCGACTCGCGTGAGCGAACGCTCTCCCATGACGGCGAGGACATGGCGCCGATACGCGGCGGTGCCACGGACGTCGTCGATCGGCTTCGCCGCTCCCGCCGCAAGGCGGCCAAACTCCTTCGCGGCTGCTTCGCTCGGCCGGTGCGGCAACTCCCAGCCTGCTTCCTCGAACAAGCCCTCTGCGAAGCGCTCAGCCTCGCTCGCCCGGATGATCGTCGGCCCGCAGGACCCGAGGCCGACGCCCACGCGCCGACGCTCGCGGTCGGCCACGAGCGCGAGTCCGGAGATCGAGATGGCCATCGCGTTCCGTGTCGCGGCGAACATGTAGGTCTGCGCCGCGCCGGCGTCATCCCACTCAGCCGCGACGATGAGCTCGTCGGGACGACGAACGGACTTCTTCGGTCCGGTCATGAAATCGCCGAAGGCTAGGCGCCGCTCGCCCTTGCTGGACTTGAGTACGACGGTCGCGTCGAGCGCCGCCAGCACCGGCAACGCATCGCCGGCCGGCGAGCATGTCCCGAGGTTTCCGCCGATGGTGGCGGCGTTGCGGATCTGTGGCGAGCCGATCGTGCGCGCCGCCTCCTGAAGCGCGGGTGACCCGATGTCGGTCTCGAGCATCCTCGTGTAGGTAACTCCCGCGCCCATCCGGACGTGGCCGTTGCGCGAGAGGTCTTTGAGCTCCTCGACGCGATCGATCGCCACGATGTGGGTAGGGCGCTGTCGTCCGAAGTTGATCTCGACCAGCAGGTCCGTGCCACCGGCCAGGATTGTCGCGTTCTTAACGCTCGAAAGGTTCTCCAGTACATCGTCGACCTGCCGGGCGATATGGACGCTCACGCCGGGATTATCACTTCCGTGTTCGCAAGGCGATGACTAGGATGGCCGCACTCGGGAGGCGAGGAGTTGGGCGGAACGGCAGACCTCGAGCGGGAGCTCGCGGAATCGCGGGCTCGCGAAGCCGCGCTCGCCGAGGTCCTGGGCGTCATGCGGCGCGCTCCGGGCGAGCTTCCGATGGTCCTCGGCGCGGTCCTCGATCGGGCGGCCAGCCTGTGCGGCGCGGAGCGGGCCTCGATTCACCTGCTCGACGGCGACGTCTACCGCACCGCCGCGTTCTGGGGGCCTCCAAACCCGGAATACGAGCGGGTCGCCTACGACACGACGCGCAAACCCGGCCGCGAGACGCTCATCGGCCGCACCGCCGCCGAGCGCGCTGTCATCCACATCCCCGACGTGCTCATCGACCCTGACTACACCGCGAACGACTTACAGCGCCTCGCCGGCTACCGAACGATGCTCGGCGTGCCGCTGTTTCGGGGCGAGACGGTGGCTGGCGTCTTCGTGCTGACCCGCAACGAGGTGCGCCCATTCTCCGATCGCGAGATCGGTCTCGTCCATGCCTTCGCGGATCAGGCCGTCGTGGCCGTTGAGAACGCTCGCCTCATCAAAGGTACGAACGAGGCGCTCGAGCGCCAGACCGCGATCTCGGAAGTCCTGAAGGACATGAGCCGATCGGCATTCGATCTCGACCGCGTCCTCGAGAGCGTGGCCATAAACGCGGTCAGGCTCTGCGCCGCAGACAACGGGTCGATCGCGCAGCTAAGAAGCGATGGCTGGCGACTGGTCGCGAACGTCGGTGACATCGACCCACAAAATATGGAGCGGAACTGGGGAAATCAGCCGATCGAGGCGAACCGGCGCAGTCTGACCGGTCGCGTGCTGATGGATAGGAAGACGACGACGATCGTGGACGCGCAGGCCGATCCCGAATACGACGCCGGCGTGGGTATCTTCAATGTCCGCTCGCTCATCGGGGTTCCGCTCACCCGCGGCGACGAAATTGTCGGCGTCCTAATCCTGAGACGATCGGAGCCAAGGCCATTCACGCCCGAGCACATCGATCTTCTCGAGACCTTCGCCGACCAGGCGTCGGTCGCGATCGAGAATGTGCGGCTCTTCAACGAAACGAAGGAGGCGCTCGAGACGCAGACGGCAATCGGGGATGTCCTGGGCGTCCTGAGCAGATCCGCCTTCGATCTGGAGCCGATGCTCGGGGCGATCACCGACAACGCGAAGCGTCTCATCGGCGCGTCGGTCGCGGTCATCTGGCGGGTCGAAGGAGAGCGCATGAGTCTCGCCGCGGCGACGGCCATCAACCCGGCCTGGATCCAACGCTATGAGGGAATTGAGCAGACTGTCGACAGCGGCTTCATCACGAGGCACGTCGTTCGGTCAAAGGCCATCTTCCACACCCTCGACGCGCAGGCCGAAGCGGACACCGAGGACAGCAGGATCAGCGCCAAGCTTGGCAACTACCACACCGCGCTCGGCGTGCCGCTCATGCGAGACGACCAGGTCGTCGGCGTGCTTTCGCTCACACGCGAGGAGATGCGGGCCTTCACCGAGCGAGAGGTCGAGATCGTCCGGACCTTCGCCGATCAGGCTGTGATCGCGATGGAGAACGTCCGGCTCTTCAAGGAGACGAAGGAGTCTCTCGAGCGGCAAACCGCCCTTGCCGAGATCCTCCAGATGGTCTCGAAACCGAACACCGACCTGCACACGATCGCTGACGCGGTCGCACGCAGTGCGGCGCGCTACTGCGCCGCCGAGAACGCCACGGTCTCGCTTGTCGAGGGCGATTCGTATCGCATTGTGGCGTTCACGGGTGCGCTTCCCAATCAGGGGCCGGAGTTACAGCCGATAACGAGGTTGACGGTGAACGGTCGCGCGCTCCTCGAGGCCCGAACCATCCACGTCGCCGATCTCTGGTCCTCGGACGACTATCCGGGCGGCCGGGAGCTGGCAATCCGGCTGGGCTTCCACACCGGCCTCGTGACGCCGATCCTCCGCGGGGAACGGGCGATCGGCACGATAACGCTCCGCCGTAAGGAGCTGAGGCCCTTCAACGATCGCGAGATCTCTCTGCTCGAAGCATTCGCGGCACAAGGCGCGATCGCAATCGAGAACGTTCGCCTATTCAGCGAGACGAAGGAGTCGCTCGAGCAGCAGACCGCCGTGTCCGAGGTGCTGGAGGCGATCAGTCGCTCGGCTTTCGACCTTCAGTCGGTCTTCGAGGTCGTCTTGGAGAACGCCAAGAACCTGTGCCGCGGCGACTGGTCGTACCTGTTCCGGCGCGAGGGCGACGTCTTCCGGCTTGTCGCGTCGAGCGGGGGCCTGCCGGAGCTCATCGAATACGAAAACGCGCATCCGACACCGATCACCAGGACGACGCTCGTTGGCCGCGTCGCCCTCGACCGAGCCGTGGTCCACATTCGCGACACGCAATCGGACCCGGAGTACGAATGGCCGGTCAACCGCGAATTTGCCGTACACGCCGGGCTCGGTGTCCCGATCTTCAAAAACGACGAAGTCATCGCGGTCATCGGCGTGGCTCGGATGAGCGTCGACCCATTCACCAATGAGGAGATCCGACTCGTCACGACCTTCGCCGACCAGGCCGCGATCGCCATGGAAAACGCCCGTCTCTTCAATGAGACGAAGGAGGCCCTCGAACGCGAAACCGCGACATCGGAGATCCTGCGGGTCACCGCACAGAGTACGTTCGAGCTTCAGCCGGTTCTGGACGCCGTCATCGCGAACGCGACCCGACTCGCGGGTGCCGAGAACGGTTTCGTATACCAGCAGGACGGCCAGCTGCTGCGCATGACGGCGGCGGTCGGCGAAAAGGCCGAGCTCATGCGGGAGTGGCAGCGCACGAATCCGATCCGTGCGGACGACGAGGGAACATCGACCGGTCGCAGCTTCACCACGGCACGCACCGTCCACATCCCGGACGTGTTCGCCGACACTGACTACAAATACTGGGAGGCGCAGCGCCTCGGCAATTTCCGGACATTGCTGAGCGTGCCGCTTCTCCGTCAAGGGAGAGCTGTGGGCGTGATCGCGATGTGGCGGACAGAGATGAAGCCTTTCACAGAGAAGGAAATCCAGCTCGTCGAGACGTTCGCGGACCAGGCCGTCATCGCGATCGAGAACGTGCGGCTTTTCAACGCCACGAAAGAAGCGCTCGAGCAGCAGACTGCCATCAGCGAGGTTCTCAAGGTCATCAGCGGCTCCGCGTTCGATCTGAAGCCGATTCTCGAGACCGTCACCGAGAGTGCGGCGCGCCTGTGCGATGCGGATCTCGGCTGGACCGGCTGGATACAAATTCTCGAGGGACAGGAAGGCATCCGGCCCACGCCGGCGCGGTGGGCCCGAACCGAGGAGCTCCGACAGCGCTTCGATTCGCTCCCACAAACGTCGCCCGCGCCCGACGCGCAGCCGAGCCTCCTCGGGCGTGCCTTCCGCGAGAAGAGAACGATCCACCTCCCCGACATCACGACAGATCCGGACCTGCTCGCGAATTCCCGGGCCGTGCGGATCACCGAATCCCGGACCGTTCTCGCGGTTCCCATGGTGCAGGGCGGCGAGCCTCTCGGTGTCATCGTCCTGACTCGGGTCAGTGTCCGGCCATTCACGGCGCGCGAGGTTCAGCTCGTCGAGACGTTCGCGGATCAAGCCGCGATCGCGATCCAGAACGTCAAGCTCTTCAAGGAGATCCAGGAGAAGAGCCAGCAGCTCGAGATCGCGAGCCGGCACAAGAGCGAGTTCCTCGCGACGATGTCTCACGAGCTGCGAACACCGCTCAACGCGATCATTGGGTTCTCCGAGGTGCTCCTCCAGCAGATGTTCGGGCCGCTCAACCCAAAGCAGTCCGAGTATCTCGACGACGTGCTCAGCTCGGGCCGCCATCTCCTCGGCCTGATCAACGACATCCTCGATCTGTCCAAGATCGAGGCCGGCCGGATGGAGCTCGACGTCGACACGTTCTCGCTCGTCGAGGCGCTCCAGAACGGCGTGACGATGGTGCGCGAGCGTGCGGCTCGTCACGCGATCGCTCTCACCCTCGAGGTGGCGCCGGGCGTCGATCTCGTCGAGGCCGACCCGCGGAAGGTGAAGCAGGTCCTCTTCAACCTCCTCTCGAACGCGGTGAAGTTCACGCCCGACGGCGGTCGCGTCGACGTGACCGCCGCGCGCGCGAATGGCGACATCGTCGTCAACGTGAAGGACACGGGCATCGGCATTTCGCCGGAGGACCAAGGCCGGATCTTCGAAGAGTTCCAGCAGGCCCGCCGGCAGACAGAGCGCTCGCGGGAAGGCACCGGCCTTGGTCTTTCGCTCGCGAAGAGGTTCGTCGAGCTCCACGGCGGCCGGATCCGGGTGGTGAGCGAGCCCGGCAAGGGAAGCACATTCACGTTCACGCTGCCGGTGCGGGTACACGTTTCGCAGCAGGTGTCCGCATGACCGTTGGCGAAGTCGTCCTGATCGTCGAGGACAACGACAAGAACCTGAAGCTCGCCCGGGATCTGCTGCAGTTCGCCGGATTCCGGACTCTCGAGGCGACGAGTGCCGAGGACGGCATCGCCGTCGCGCAACGCGAACGACCCGCCCTCGTCCTGATGGACATCCAACTTCCGCGAATGGATGGGATCGCCGCGCTTCGCGCCCTGCGCGGAGACGGGCGGACCGCATCCATCCCGGTCGTCGCGCTCACCGCATCGGTCATGAAGTCCGACCGCGAGCGGTTCGACGCGGCGGGCTTCGACGGATTCATGCAAAAGCCTATCGACGTGAAGACCTTCGCGGCTGATGTGCGCGGCTTCTGTGCGCGGGGTCGCGCAGCATGACCACGGCGACGATCCTCGCGGTCGATGACACGCCGCAGAACCTGCGGTTGCTCGAGGCGCTCCTCGGCACCGACGGGTACGAGGTCCTGACGACAACCTCCGGCGAGGAAGCCTTGCGCATCGTCTCCGAGCGGCACCCCGACCTGCTGCTTGTCGACATCCTCATGCCCGGAATGGACGGCTACGAGCTCTGCCGGCGCGTCCGGGCGGGCGACAAGACGCGCTACCTACCGGTCGTCCTCATGACGGCGAGCATGGATCAGGACAAGGCGCGCGCGCTCGAGTCGGGCGCCGACGATTTCGTGCAGAAGCCCGTACTGCAGCACGAGCTTTCGGTCCGCGTGCGGTCGCTGCTCCGGATCAAGCGATACCACGATGACCTGAAGGACGCGCTCGAGCGGCAGACGGCGATCGGTGAGGTCCTGCGGGTCATCGGCTCCTCTGCATTCCAGATCGAGCCGGTGCTTCACGCCGTTGCACAGCACGCAGCACGGTTGTGCCACGCGCACGAGGTCGCGATCTGGCGCACGCTTGCGAATTCGTACCGCATGTGGGTCTTCGAGATGGCTAATCCAGAGTTCAGCCGCATCCTTGGAGGCCGGGACATTCCCATCGGCTCCGACACGATTGTGGGACGCGCGCACCTGGAAAAGCGGCACATCCTCGTGCCCGATACGACTGAGTACTACCGCGGCGCGACCGGGCCGGCCGCGGAGATGTCGCGCGTGGGCGAGAATCGCACGCTTCTCGCCGTTCCGCTTCTTCGCGAGGATCGGGTGGTCGGCGTCATCTCGCTCGTACGAAACGCGGTCGAGCCCTTCGACGAAGATGAGGTTGCGCTCGTCCGTGCCTTCGCCGACCAGGCCGCGATGGCGGTCGCGAATGTCGAGCTCTTTGAGACGGTCGAGCGACAGCGGGAGGAGCTGTCGCGGTTTCTCTCGCCACAGGTCGCGGCGCTCATCACAAGCGAGCAGGGCGCGAAGATGCTCGAAGGTCACCGTCGCCAGATCACCGTGGCCTTCTGCGATCTCCGCGGGTTCACCGGTTTCGCCGAGACCGCCGAGCCGGAGGAAGTGCTCGGCGTGCTCCGCGATTACCACCGCGCGATGGGCGAGCTGATCGTCAAACACCAGGGCACGCTCGAGCACTTTGCCGGCGACGGGATGATGGTCTTTTTCAACGATCCGCTGCCGGTCGAGCGCCACGAGCTGCAGGCAGTCCGCATGGCGTGTGCGATGCGCGAACGCTTCGACGAGATGGCGCGTTCGTGGCAGAGGCGCGGCTACGAGCTCGGCTTCGGCGTCGGGATCGCGACCGGCTACGCGACGCTCGGTCGGATCGGCTTCGAGGGACGTTACGACTACGGCGCCATCGGCAACGTCGTGATCCTCGCGCAGCGTCTCTCAGCAGAGGCCAAGGCCGGACAGATCCTGCTCAGCCAGCGCGTGCACGCGGCGGTGGAGGGCGACGCGGAGGCGACTCCGGTCGGCGAGCTCGCGCTCAAGGGCTTCACGCGCCCGGTGCCAGCGTTCGCCGCGGTCTCGCTGAAGACGCCCACGCCGGCTCGTCCATGACCGCGGTCTCCTTCAGCACGATCGCGCAGCCGAACCCACAGGCCCTGCTTTTGATCGAGATCCCCGAACGCGTGGTCCTGAAGCTCGAGGCCGGCAAGCGTGTGCCGGTTCGCGTGACTCTCAACGGTGTGAAATACCGCTCGACGATCGCGGTGTACGGCGGCCGCTACTACCTTCCCGCGCGCAAGGAGATCTGCGCGGCCGCGAAGCTCGTGCCGGGCGGCCGAGCGCGCGTCTCTCTCGAGGTCGACACGGCTCCGCGGACCGTCGAGGTGCCAGCCGATCTCGCGACGGCGCTGTCGGCGGCGAAATTGCGCGATGGCTTCAACGCGTTCTCGTTCTCACACCAAAGGGAGTTCATCGGCTGGGTGACCTCCGCAAAACGAGCGGAGACGCGAGCCGCACGCATTCCGAAAGTGGTCGCGCAAGTGCGTGCTAAGACAAGGGCCGCCTCGAGCAGGTAGCCGACGACCGAGGGCCTCATCTCCTGAGTTCTCCCGCCTCGTGTGGCAGAGTCGGTCGGTCCGTATCGGGGCGCACGGGGAAGGGACCCTCTCGTGAGATTTTGGACCCGCGGCCTCTGCTTGGCCGCGATGCTCTTCGCGTTCGCCGCGCAATCGACCACTGCGACGGCCGAGCCGTTGCACGACTCGCTCCTCGCGGCAGTGAACGCCTATCGCGCGTCGCGTGGGCTCGCGACGGTCGTTGCGACTCCGACCCTCCAAGCGGCCGCGCAGTTCATGGCGGACGACGTCGCGCGACACGGACCGCCGGCCATCCCGCACCGCTCGAGCGATGGGCGCACGGCCAGGCAACGCATGGTCGACGCGGGTTACCCCGTGAGCGATGCGTTCACCAGCGAGATCATCGCGTGGGGCGCGCCGGCCGTTGACGGCGCGATGCGGCTCTGGCTCAACTCGCCGCCGCACTGGGCCGAGCTCAACGACGGCCGGTACCGCGCCGCGGGACTCGGCGTCGCATGCAACGGAGTGTTTCCGTGCGTCTGGGTCGTCGCTTTCGGATCGCTGGTCGATCAGACCTATCCGGCGGCGCCCGAGTACCACGCCACGTTCTACGGCGAGTCGCCGTTTCCAACGGCCGCTCGCGGCCAGACCGCCGAATGGGTGATCGCCTTCACGAACACGGGAAAGACCGGATGGGACCTGAGCAGGGCGACTGCCTTGCGTCTCGGCACGTGGAGTCCGCCGGACGCACCGAGCATGCTCGCCTCCCCGGCGTGGATCGCTCCGAATCGTCCCGCGCAGCAGACGACGACGTGGGTCGGCCCCGGCCAGCAAGCATGGTTTCGAGTGCAGCTTCGCGCGCCGGATGCGCCGGGCATGTACCGGCTTTACGTTCGTCCCGTGATCGAAGGCGTCGAATGGCTCGAAAATGTCGGTGCGTACGTCGATGTAAACGTGCGGTAGCAAGAAGACTGCGCCGACAACCGTCGGCCCGCGGCGCACCGAGGGCCCCCGCGGGACGGGGAGCCGGCCGAGGCGTCCGAGGCCGGGGGGACCCCGTCACGTAGAGAGGGTTTCGGTGCGACGCGGGCTGACGCTGCGGGGCCGGTTCACGCCAAGCCTGCTCGCTTCATGAGAGGTCCGAGTTGCTCGGCGGCCTTAGCCCGGACCTCAGTCGCGTCCATCTTGGTCGGTAGTCCGTCGCGCACCAGGAACTCGCCGTCAACGAGCACGTGCCGGACGGCGCGCGACCCGCCGCCGAACAGGATGCGTGCGACCGGGTCCCCACCGGGCCCGTCGAGCTTCTCGAGGTCGAGCACCACGAGATCCGCGCGCTTCCCCTGCTCGAGCGTTCCAACTTCGGCGTCGATCCGCAGCATCTTCGCGCCCTCGCGCGTCGCGAGGCCCATCGCGTCGTAGCCGCTCAGCGTTCCCATACCGCTCACGACTCGCGCGAGAAGCGTCGCGAGGCGGATCTCCTCGAATCCGTCGAGGCGGTTGTTGCACGCTGCGCCATCCGCGCCGATGCCGACGGTGATGCGCGCGCTCCGCAGCCGCGCAACCTGCGCGATGCCGGAGCCGAGCTTGAGATTCGACGATGGGCAATGAACGACGGAGGTCTTCGTCGTTCTCAAAATGTCGATCTCCGAGTCGTCGAGGTGCACACCGTGCGCGATGATCGTCCGCTCGGACGCGATGCCCGTATCGAGCAGGTACTGCACCGGCGTGCGGCCCGTCGCCATGGTCACCGCGGTGCGTTCGTCGACGCTCTCGTTCGAATGCGTGTGCACGAGCAGGTCGCTGAGCTTCGCGAGCTGCGTGACTGCCTCGAGGAGCTCGCGCGTGCACGAGAGCGCAAAGCGCGGCATGTAGACGTAGCCGATGCGGCCGCTCGACGCCTTGTGCCAGCGCTTGGTGAGCGCGCCGCCCGCATCGAGCGATGCGCGCGTCGTCTCAAGGAGATTCGCCGGAACGCCCTCGCCGGTGTCCATCATCGCCTGACCGAAGCGCGCGCGGATCCCGCTGCGGACGAGCTCCTCCGCGACGATGTCGCCGAAGTGGGTCGTCCCCATGTCGAGGATCGTCGTCGTCCCCGTCGTGAGTAGGTCGAGCAGACCGAGGCGAACGCTCGCGCGCACCGACGCCTCGTCGTGCGCAGCCTCGAGCGGCCATACCCGCGTGCGCAGCCATCCGAGCAGGGGCATGTCCTCGGCGAGACCGCGGAAGAGCGTCTGCACCAGATGGACGTGCGTTTGCACGAGGCCAGGCATCACGACACAACCCGAGATATCGACGGTTTCCGTGTCGGGAGTCGGCGTGACCTGTCCCACACCGCCGATGCGCGTACCGCTCACCAGGAGATCGCCGGCAATCGGACGCGGCGCGTCGCGCAGAGGAAGCAACGTGCCTCCGCGGAGCAGGACGCTCATGTCTGATAGGCGAGGTCGCGGAGGGCCGTCGCCAGCACTCGCGTGCCGAGAACGACATCCTCGGCCGCGGTCGCTTCGTCGGGACAGTGCGATCGGCCGCCGATGCTCGGGACGAACAGCATCCCCGCATTCGCCGCGGCGGTCAGGACCTGCGCGTCGTGCCCCGCGCCGCTCGTCATCTCACGTGGCTCGACACCGGCCGCGACGGCGGCTCGGCGAAGGACGTCGGCGACGCGCGGCGAAAGGGCCACCGGCGGTCGATCGCGCAGCGTTCTGATCTCGACTCCCAGATTACGTTCGCTCGCGATCCTCTTGGAAACATCCCCGATCTGGGCGATGAGCTCGCTGCGGCGTGCCGGCTCAGGGTGTCGAGTGTCGACGGTGAACCTCGCCAGACCCGGCACGACGTTCACCTGCGACGGCTCGACGGCGATCGTCCCGACCGTCGCCACCGCGGGGTGGCCCATCCGCGACGCGGCCTCGGCGATCGCGAGCGACATCGCGGCCGCGCCGAGGAACGCGTCACGGCGTCGATCCATCGCCATCGCTCCGGCGTGGTCGGGCTGGCCGCGGACCGTGATCTCGAGATGGGCGGTCCCGGCGATAGTGGTGACGACCCCGAGGCGCGGGCCGTGGTCCTCGAGTATCGGGCCCTGTTCGATGTGGAGCTCCACGAAGACGTCGAGGTCGCGGCGAACGGCGGTGCCGGCCGCCGCGGGATCCAGGCCGACGCCACGCATCGCGTCGGCCAGCGTCACCCCGTCAGCGTCGCGGACCCGGTCGGCCTCCCCGGGCTCGAGTCGATCGGCGATCGCGCGCGCGCCCCAGAAGTTCGTATCGAAGCGGCTGCCCTCCTCTTCGCAGATGGCCAGACACTCGAGGATTCGCGTGGACCGGCCGAATCGCTGCCAGAGGCAGCTCAGCGCTTCGATGCTCGCGACGACGCCCAGCGCACCGTCGAGCGCGCCGCCACCACGCACCGTGTCGATGTGCGAGCCGGTCGCGATGACACGTCCGCCTCGCGACCCTTCGATCCGCCCCCAGACATTGCCGACAGCGTCGCGCCTGACGAGCAGGCCCGCCTCCTTCATCCAGCCGGTGACGAGCTCCATCGCGGAGCTCCACTGCGGCGAATACAAGGGCCGGTAGATGCCTCCCTGGGGAAGCGCACCGCGTTGCGCGAGGTCGTCGAGGCGGCGTAGGAGTCTGCGCTCGTCGATCTCGACGAGGTCGTGGATGGCCATCGTGCTCATCCTTCGGCCACTTCCTCTCGCGGGATGAATCGCCCGCGCGCCGGATTGGTTACGGTCTCGCGCTCGTTATAGACCGTGCGACCGCCGACGAGCGTGCGCACAACCTTGCCGCGGAACGATCGGCCCACATAGGGGTCGATTCCACGCGTACGCGACCCTTCGCCGTCAAGCTTCCATTCCCGCTCGGGATCGAACAGCACGATGTCCGCGTCCGAGCCCTGCGCGATCGCGCCCTTGCGCGGCCAGAGGCCGAAGCGCTTCGCGGGCCTCGCGGCGAGGCGCCAGACCACGAAGCCGGCGACCTTGCGTACGTCAAGCGTTCCTTCCGCGTGGGTCGCGACGCCGGAGAACACCGCGCTGAGAAGCGACTGCGCACCGGCGATGCCGCCCCACGCGGCGAACATGTCGGCCGACTCTTTGAGATCCGCTGGACAGGGCGAGTGATCCGACGCCACGAAGTCGATCTTTCCCTGCATGAGCGCGCGCCAGAGGCCGGCACGGTTGCGAGCGTCGCGGATCGGCGGCGCGCACTTGAGCGCTGCGCCCTGCCGCGCGAGATCGTCCTGATCGAACGTCAGGTAGTGCGGGCACGTCTCGGCGGTGACATCGGTCCCCATGTCCCGGGCCGCGCCGATCGCGCCGAGCGCCTCCATCGCCGACACGTGCACGATGTGGATGCGCGCACCGGCTTCCCGCGCGGCCGCGCACGCGGCCGCCACTGCGCGGACCTCGACCAGCGGTGGCCGCGATCGGACCCAGGCGGCGGCGTCGTGCCTCTCTTCGCCGCGCACTCGTGCCGTCGCTTCGCGCACGAGGGCGTCGTCCTCGCAGTGGAGTGCCACCACGAGCCCCGCCTGCGCGGCGGCTCGAAGGGCGGGCACGAGATCCTGCTCCTGGAGGGCTGGAAACTCGGCGACGCCGCTATCGCAGAGGAACGCCTTCACGCCGACCGCGCCGCGCTCGCCAAGCTCGCGCAAGCTCCCGGGATCGGCATCGACCAAACCTCCCCAGAGCCCAAAGTCGACGATCGAGCCGTTCTCGGCCGCCGCCTTCTTCATGTCGAACGAGGTGCCGTCGAGCACAGGCGGAATGGAGTTGAGAGGCATGTCGAGGACGGTCGTCGTTCCGCCGGCCGCGGCGGCCCGACTCCCGGAGGACCAGCCCTCCCAGTCCTCTCGGCCCGGCTCGTTGAAGTGGACGTGGGCGTCCACCACGCCGGGCAGCGCGAGGAGGCCGCGCGCGTCGATCTCGCGCTGGGCGCTCGCGGCGCCGGCTTCGACGAGCGCGCTGATGCGGCCATCGTGGATGAGGATGTCCCGGGCGTAGGCGCCATCGGAGACCACGATCGCCCCGCGTATCGCGAGGTCGGCCTTCTCGCTCATTCTTCGGTGATGCTGAAGTCCTGCGCGCCTTCCCAGAGCGTGAGCCGACCGATTTCCACGAGCTGCGCGTTGCCTTCGACTACGGTCGCGAAGTGGTTGCCGGCCAGCTGCCCCACCCGGCTCGAGAACATCGTCGCGCCATACGGGAACAGGATCTCCATTTCCGAGATGCCGCCGGGATAGATGAGCACCTGCCCGGGCGCAGGGTGGCTCGTGTGGTTCTCGAAATCGACCCCGAGCCGCTTCTCACCCATCGGGACCCACGTCGATTCGCCGCTCCACCTGCAGTGGACGAGCTTGCTGCGCAGCGGGAGGAGCTTTCGGATCGCGGCGCAGGTCTTCGGCGCGTCCTTCTCCTCGAGCCGCGCTCTGAAGGTGAAGGGTCCGGCCGTGATGCGGAGCATCGTCATCGCGGGCGTACGATACCGGCCGCCCATGGCGAGCCTCTCCACGCATGTGCTCGATACGGCGAGCGGCCGCCCCGCTTCGGGCGTGGCGGTCTCGCTGGAGCGCGACGGCGCCGTGATCGCTCGCGGCGTCACCGACGGCGACGGCCGCATCCGAGAGCTTGCGGGTTCGCTCGCCCCTGGCCGCTACCGGCTCGTTTTCGAGCTCGAGGGCCAGTTCTTTCGACGTATCGCGCTCGATGTCGAAATCGGCACCGACGCGAAGTACCACGTCCCGCTGCTTGCGACACCGTTCGCCGTCACGAGCTATCGCGGGTCGTGATGACGATCGCGCGCCAGAAGCTCGACGCGATCTTCGAGCGCGCTCCGTCGCTCGCGGAGCGGGTACGCGGAAACGATCCCGCGTCGATCGTCGAGTCGGCGCGGGCGCTCATCGGTCAGATGAGCGAGCGAGAACGGATCGCCGTGCTGAACGCTCACCCGCGCATCGGGGCTGATCCGGCATCGCTCTCCGCGCTCTCGCGTGCAGAGCAAGGCAGCACCCACGACCTCGCGACCCTTCGGGCGCTCGCAGCAATGAACGAGGAGTACGAAGCGCGGTTCGGATTCCGCTTTGTCGTGTTCGTCGCGGGGCGGCCGCAGTCCGAGATCGTCCCTGTGTTTCGGGAGCGGCTCCGGCGCACGCGCGCGGAAGAGCTCGCGACCGGGATCGACGAGTTCCTCGCGATCGCGCAAGATCGACTGAAGCGTGCCGCGACGTGACCACGGCCGAGATCAGCTACGGCAAGGCGCACGTCGTCTTCTATCGGCTCGGCGGGCGGGGCGTCGCGCCGTTCGCGGCTTCGGTGGACGTCGACGTGTTCGGGAAGCGCTTCCTCGCGGCCTACACCGACGGCGACAACCGCGACGTCGTCGCGACCGACACGATGAAGAACTTCGTTTATGCGATGGCGGCCGAGTACGGCGGCAACACCTTGTTGGGACTCTGCGCGTTCCTCGGCCGTCGCCTCATCCAGACGTATCCGGTGATGGAGGCGGTCCGCGTCTCCGCGCGGGAGGTGCCGCTCGACGCGGCCGCCGGCGAGCGCGGCCCGAGCGAGGTTCTCTTCCGCTCGACGCGCGGGGACGGGGCCGTGGCCGAAGTCGCGGTAAAAGGAGTCGATGGAAAGCCCGAGGTGACGGCGGCGAGGAGCGGCTGGGAAGGCATGGCGCTCGTCAAAACGACGGGTAGCTCGTTCGCGACGTTCGCGCGCGACGACTACACGACGCTTCCCGAGCTGGCGGATCGGCCCCTCACCATCAGACTCTCCGTGTACTGGCGCTACAGCGATCTGAAGGACGGGGTGGCGGAGGGTGCCGGCTTCCTCGGACCGCGAGCCGTCCGCGACGAGGTTGAGCGCATCTTCCACGAATTCAACAGCCGATCGATCCAGCACCTCGTCCACGAGATCGGCGTGCGGCTCTTTGCGGCGCACGCACAGCTCTCGGAGATCGAGTTCGTCGCGGAGAACCGGACGCCCGATCACGTGCGGGATGGCGCTGGGGGCGTGCGCGTGTTCGCGGAGCCTAGGGGAACCTTCGGAAAGATCGGACTCGTTCTCAAGCGCTAGCCGATTACGGTCCTTCATCGCGCGCCTAGACTCGCGACGTGGGTAGAAACCAGCTCCGCGGGCCCGCGAGAGTGCTGGTCGTGATCGATCAACCACTCGCGAATCTCGTCGCCCTGACTCTGAATCACGGTAAGTACGAGACCCATATCGCGCCCGATGTGAAAACCGCCAGGGCGGAGCTCGAGAGGTGGCGGCCGCATCTTTTGCTCGTCGATCTCGACGCTCGTGACGCCGAGGAGCTGCAGCTCATCGGACAGCGCGTGGCCAACCGACGCATTCCGACGATCGTGTTCAGCGTCCGAGGAGACCTCAAGACAAAGCTCGCCGCCTTTGACAAAGGCGCGGACGACATCATCGCGGTGCCGTTCGTACCCGAGGAGCTCGTCGCTCGGACCCTCGCATTGATGCGACGGAGCTACGGGGATGACGTGGCGTTCATTCCCGTCATCAAGATCGGCGGGCTGCAGGTCGACCTGCTGAATCAAAAGGTCAAGGTCGGAAAGCGTCGGCCGGTACTGACGCCTATGGAACAGGCACTGCTCTATCTGCTCGCGTCCAATCCCGGCCAGACGCTCGGCCGCGAGGAGATCCTCGGCGCACTCTGGGGTGCCGACTACATCGCGGGAAGCAATGTGGTCGATCGCCATGTCCGAAACCTGCGGTTGAAACTACGAGATGACTGGCGAAAACCCCGATTCATCGGGACCGTTGCAGGCAAGGGGTACCGGTTTCTCCCCACCGCGTGAGTTCGCGTCATGACAGGCCGTTATGCGACGCGTAGACCACTTGCGTGGCAGCTCTCAGCGGGGGCGCCCGCGGGGGCGCCAATTCCGGGTTCGAAACGCCTCGGGCGTTGATCATCATGAACGAGACCCTCGGGAATCTCCTGACGCTGACGCTCCAGCACGGGCGCTACGAAACGCGGCGAACGACGTCCCCCCAGGAGTGTCGGAGCCTGTTGAACGACTGGGTTCCGCATCTGGCGTTCATCGACCTGGATCTGTTCGAATCATTCATTGACATCGTCGGACGGGGACTCACGCATGGGCATGCACCCATCCTCGCGTTCACGCGCCGGCGCGACACGGCCCTGAAGCTGAGCGCCTACGAGCGCGGGGCTGACGACATCCTCGAAGTCCCCTTCACCCTCGACGAGATCGTGGCGCGCCCGTTCGCGCTCATGCGAAGAGCGCACGGGATTGCCGTGACGATCGTTCCCAAGATCCGGCTCGACGGATTGGTAGTCGACCTGATCGAGCAGCGCGTGACCGTCGGAGGCCGCGTGCTGAACCTCACGCCGATCCAACAGACACTCCTCTACCTGCTCGCCGCGAACGCTGGAAAGGCGCTCAGCCGCGAGGATCTGCTCGCCACCATCTGGGGCGGCGAGTTCGAGATCGAGAGCAATGTCGTCGACCGGCACATCCGCGAGCTGCGGGTGAAGCTCGGAGACGAGTGGCGCGCGCCCCGCTACATCGAGACCGTACCTGGGGCGGGTTATCGCTTCAAAGCGCAAGGGGATATGACCAGCGCCGCGGATTAGTAAAGTCGCGACGCAATCACGCGTTCCAATGAAGTGCGGTAATGACGGGGCGTTGGCGTAGTGGTGCAGTAGTCGGCAGCCGTAACAAATTCGTGTCGGCGAGGCGCGTTGGGGGAGGTCGAATCTGTCGACGAGGGACATCATCCACTGGGAATGCCAGGCGCCCGACCATCGGGCGGGGCATTCGCGCCATGGCAACGGCGGATTAACGATCCACGAGGGTGCTTGGGCCTACTGCGACGGTGCGGACGCGAACGACGCGCATCACTGGTCCGCAACCGGCGGAGTTCCACTCGAATCGCTCGTTCGCTGGACGGTGCCGAACGGCGCTTCGTCCGCTGCGCAGCCGCTTGCTGCGAGCGCTAGGAACGGTAGTCCGAAGCTAGCGAGGAAGGCGACCGCAATCCGCCGGACTTAGCCCACTGGGGAGGGGGCAAGGTCATGAACGGGGAACTTTCACCTGGCACGTATCGCGCGAGGAACGGCGATCTCATCCATTGCCGCGATGACCGCGGGGGCCATAGTGAGATCGAAGTCGAGCACCGCGACGGCTCGATGACCGGAGCGGATCTCACAGCTCTGCGCGACGCTGTTCGCGTGTCCGACGATCCCGACTGGCCGCTGCGCCATCCTCGATTCATCGGCGTAGTCCGCTTCGACTGACTACTCTCCGGCCGGGAGGCCGGCATGGAGTACCAGCTACGGCACTACCGGATCCGCGCGGGTTCGATGGATGCGTTCCTCGATGCGTGGTCCCGCGGCGTCTACCCGCTTCGGCGAAAGTTTGGATTCACGTTCGCGGGCGCGTGGCGTATCGACGGCTCGGATGAGTTCGTTTGGATCCTCGGCTACGACGGACCGAAGGGGTTCGCCGCGGCCGACCGGGATTACTACGCGTCCGATGAACGCAAGAGCATGTCGCCGGACCCGGCTCGGTTCATCGAAGCGCCGATCGCGAGGATGATGACGAGGGTGCTGCTCCCCGACTAATCCTCGCGCGCGGGTAGGGCCGCGCCGATCACATCGCGGATCGACTCGAGGCCGTGCTCTTTGACGTACGCGGCGAGCCCGGCGATAACTTTGAGCGGCGCGAGCGGATCCGCGAACGTCGCGGTGCCGACCTGCACCGCCGACGCGCCGGCCATGAGGAACTCGAGCGCGTCCTGAGCGCTCGTGACTCCGCCCGCACCGATGATCGGGATGCTGACCGCCTGCGCGACCTGATAGGTGATATGCACTGCGATCGGTCGGATTGCGGGGCCGGACAACCCGCCGCTTCCCGTTCCGAGCATCGGGCGGCGCCGGCGGGTGTCGATCCGCATGCCGAGCACGGTGTTGATCGCGGTGAGCGCATCCGCGCCCGCCTCCTCGCACGCGCGCGCCACAGCCACGACGTCCGGCGCATTCGGTGTGAGCTTCACGATCACCGGGAGATCCGTCTCGGCCTTGACGGCGCGCGTGACCTCCGCGGCGAGGTCCGGATCGCAGCCGAACAGCATGCCGCCCTTGACGTTCGGGCACGACACGTTGATCTCATACGCGACGACCCCCGGCGTGCCGGTCATCTCGTGGACGACGTAGACGTAGTCATCGATGCTGTAGCCAGCGACGTTCACGATGACCGCGACGCCGAGCTCAGCCCATGCCTTCCCATATTTGCGGGCGACTTCGGCGGCGCCCGGATTTTCCAGGCCGATGGAGTTGAGGATGCCCGATGGCGTTTCCGCGATTCTGTATTGAGGGTTGCCCGGTCGAGCCGCCGGAGTAGTTCCCTTGTTAACGATGGCGCCGAGCCTCGACACGTCG
>VBIZ01000060.1 GCA_005880575.1 Chloroflexota bacterium
TCGTCGGCGGTGTACAGGCCCTTCCGTAGCGGGTCGAAGGGCTCGGGTTGGGGCACTGGCGGCATGGCGCTGCCATGATGGCCGAGATGCGCCTGCACTTTCTTGGCGCGACGCGCACGGTGACGGGTTCGCAGTACCTCCTCGAGACCGATCGCGCGCGCGTGCTCATCGACTGCGGCATGTTCCAGGGCAGCCCGAACGACGTGATCCGCAACCGCATCCCGTTCGCCTACACGCCGGGCGAGGTCGACGCGGTCCTGCTGACGCACGCGCACCTGGATCACTGCGGCCTAATCCCGCACCTTTCGGCATCCGGTTTCAGCAAGCCGATCTACGCGACCAAGGGAACCGTCGACCTCACCCGACTCGTGCTGCTCGATTCCGCGAAGCTCCAGGAGGAGTTTTCACAGAGCCACCAGCGCTTCGCCAAGAAGAATCCGGATCGCGCCGCGGTCGAGGACGAGGAGACCATGGCGGAGCTCGCGGCCGCGACGAAGGAGGATCCCGCGGCGGCGACGCGGAACGCGCCGCCGGCCGCCATCACCGCGCTGCGCGAGCCGCTGTACACAGTCGACCAGACCAACACGGCCCTTGGGCTCTTCCGCGGCATCGACTACGGGGCCGAGGTGCAGATCGCGCCAGGGATCACCGCGACGTATCTCGATGCGGGCCACATCCTGGGCTCGGCGATCATCCGCGTCCGCGTCATGGAGAGGGACCAGGAGCGGGTGATCGTCTTCAGCGGCGACATCGGCCGTCCCGGCTCGCCCATCATCCGCGACCCGACTCCGGTCACGGCCGCGGATTGGCTGCTCATCGAGTCGACGTACGGCGGCAAGACCCACGAGCCTCAGGAAGAAGCCATCCGTCTCTTGGGCGAAGCGGTGAAGCTGACGGGTGACGCGAAGGGGGTGCTGCTCGTGCCTTCATTCGCGATCGGCCGGACGCAGGAGATCGTTTACGAGCTGAATCGGCTCCTTAGCGCTGGAACCATCCCGCACCTGCCGCTCTATCTCGACTCGCCGATGGCCGGGAAGGCTAGCGATGTGTACCGCGCGCACCTCGAATACTTCGATGATGCCGCTCGGGCGCTGATCGCCAGCAGCGACTCGATCATCGACTACCCCGATGCCATCGTGACGAACAGCGCGAAGGAGTCGCTCGCCATCGAGCAGGCCGCGCGACCGTTCATGGTCCTCGCCTCGAATGGGATGATCACCGGCGGGCGGATCGTCCAGCACGTCAAGTCGCTCGTCGGCGATCCGGGCATGACGCTGCTCTTCGTCGGCTATCAGGGTGAGGGCACGCTCGGCGCGCATCTGCAGCAGGGCGCGAAACAGGTGCGCATCGACGGTCAGGACCTCGAGGTCCACTGCCAGGTGCGCTCGATCAGCGGATTCTCGGCACACTCCGACGAGCCCGAGCTCCTCGCGTGGCTCGGGAACTTCACCAAGAAGCCGCGCACGACTTTCATCGTTCACGGTGATCCCGCGGCGCAGGCGGCCTTCGAACCGAAGGTCAAAGCCCTGGGATTCGCGACGGCGGTTCCAGCATGGCGCGAGACCGTCGAGCTCGCGTAGCGCCCTTCGCGCGGGTATTGACGAAGTGACACTTTGTCACACACCATGCAACGCATGGCACGAAGCGTTGTCGCAGTCAACCGGCAAGGGCGCATCACGCTGCCCGTCGACATTCGTCGTCGCCTCAGCATCACTGAGGGCACCCAGCTCGAGGTAAAGGTCGAGAGCAACACCGTACAGCTCCGCCGGGCCTCGGTTATCCCTGACGAGGATCGGTGGGCCTACACGCCAGCGGCGATCGCTTCCCTGACGCGCGCCCTGGCGGACGTCAGGGCCGGCCGCGTCTTCGAGTTGACCGCGCGCGATCTCGAGACCGGCAATTTCCCGAGGCGCCGCCGACGCGCCGGACGCGCTAGATAGAACCTTTCGGGACGCTCCGCTTCAGCGCGGAGTTTCTCGAAACGTTCGGCCGCTTTTCGAAGGTTGATCAGCGTCGGTTCGTAAAGGCGCTGCTACTGCTCGATGGCAACGACCGCCATCCGTCGCTCCGCGTACATGAGCTGAGTGGCGACCTCGCCGGCGTTTGGTCCGCGAGCGCGTCCAACGAGCTTCGGATCGAGTTCGTTCGTGGCCAGGGCGGTCAAAAGATCCTCATGCGCTGCTCGCGCCACTACGCCCGCTGATCTCCGGAGGCGCGTTATCCCTTCACCGCGCTGCTCGCCGCGCTCCGGATGAAGTACTTCTGGAAGAAGATCACGAGGATGATGATCGGCACGGCGTTGAACATCGCGCCGGCGAGCACCCAGTTCCAGTTCACACCGAACAACCCCTGGAACGACGCCAGCCCGAGCGGGAGCGTCAGATGGTCCGGCGAACGCACCACGATGAGCGGCCACTGGAACCCGTTCCACTCGCCCTGGAATCGGAGGATCGCGAGCGCGGCCAGGGCGGGGTAGGCGTTCGGCAGGATGATCTGCCGGAACGTGCGGAAGGTGCTCGCCCCATCGATCGAAGCGGCCTCCTCGAGCTCCTTCGGCAGCGACTTGAAGAATTGCGTCATGAAGAAGACGCCGAACACCTCGGCAAGATCCGGGAGCGCGATACCGGGGAGACTATCGACTAAGCCGAGCTGGTTGATGATCAGGAACTTCGGCACCCAGAGGACCTGGCCCGGGACCATGATGCTGCCGAGGATCGCGATGAAGAGCACCGTCGCGCCGGGGAACCGAAGGCGCGCGAAGGCGTAGCCCGCGGCCGAGCAGATTCCGAGGTACACGAGGAGGTGGAATCCCGCGAGGAGGACGCTGTTCAGGATCCACTGCGGGAAGAAGCGCGAGTTGTTCCAGACTTCGACGTAGTTCTGCCACTGGAAGACCTGCGGAATGATCGTCGGCGGCCAGTCGAGGATCTCGCTCTTGGTCTTGAACGACCCTGAGACGGTCAGGATGAACGGCGTGAGCGCGATGACTGTCACGATCACCGCGAGCGTCAGGAAGATGACGCGCGAGATGCGGAAGGAGAAGCGCGGTCGCTGCACGGTCACGGTCTGGTTGCGCGCCAGCGTCGCCATTTAGTAATCCGGCCTCTGGTCGAGGATGCGCCGCTGGATGAGCGAGATTACGAAGATGACGGCGAACAGGATCACCCCAAGCGCGCTCGCGTAGCCCATGTTCAGGTCGCGGAACCCCTCCCGCCAGAGCAGGTAGGTGACGGTGAGGGTCGCCTCATTGGGTCCGCCGTTCGTCGCGATCTTCACCTGATCGAACAGCTGGAAGCAGCCGATCGTGCCGAGCAGGACCACCAGGAAGATCGCCGGGCGCATCAGTGGGATCGTGATTTGGAAGAACTGCCGGATCGGGCCCGCGCCGTCGAGATGCGCGGCCTCGTAGATCGGACCGGGCACGTCCTGCATGGCGGCGAGGAAGATCAGCATGAAGGTCGCGGCCGTCGCCCAGATGTTCATGAACATGATCGATGGAAGCGCGGTGGCCTCGTCGCCGAGCCAGTTGATGCGCAGGTTGATCCCGATGAAGCTGAGGGCGGCGTTGATGAAGCCGTCCGGCAGGAAAAGCCACATGAAGATGAGCGTCGTGACGACGCTCGATGCGACGCACGGGAGGTACCACGCGACCCGGAAGAATCGCCGGAAGGGCAGCTTCTGGTCGAGGACCGCCGCCATCACCAGGGCGATGAATGTCTGGCTCGGGACGACGACCGCGGTGTAGGTCGCGACGTTACGGAGCGCGTGCAGGAACGACTCGTCCTTGAATGCCTTCTCGTAGTTCTTGAGTCCGACGAAGACGGGATCGGAGAGCAGGTCGTAGTCGGTGAACGAGAAGTAGAAGGCGAGGACGATCGCGCCCGCGATGAAGACGAGCGGGAAGATGAGCCATGGCGCAAGGAAGAGGTATGCGGTCATCCACTCGCGCCAGGAGCGGAAACGGGAGGGGCGGCGGACCGCCCCTCCCGCGAGTACCGCCACGAGCTACTGCAGTAGCGGCTTGATCGTCGTCGAGAGCTTGTCGAGCGCGTCCTTCACGCTCGACTTGCCGAGCATGACCGACTCGAGCGCCTTGTTGATCTCGTCGTTCACCTTGCCCGTGTTCGCCGCGGCGTAGTTGAACGGCTTGCCGTACGGCGCGCCGTCGAAGATCGCCTTGGAGTTCGGGTTGGTGATCTCGCTCGAGAGCGCCTGCCGCGTCGGCAGCGCGAAGCCGGCCTTCAGGACCTTGCTCTGGTTGTCCTTGCCGGTGAGGTAGTTGGTGAGCGCCCACGCTGCGTCGGGGTTCTTCGTCTTCGCGGAGACCGAGTAGGAGACCGTGAAGATGAGGTTCGCCTTGCCGGCCGAACCCTTCGGCAGCTGCACGACGCCGTAGTTCACGCTCTTGAAGTTGTTGTTGAGGTCGGCGGGAAGCCAGCCGCCCTCGAAGACCATGGCGGCTTTGCCTTTCTCGAACGCTTCGCCGGCCCAGCCCATGCCGATCTCGGACGGAAGCTTCGAGACCTTGTCCTTGACTTCGAAGCCCGTGTAGAAGTCGGTCGCGGCCTGGCCCTTGTCGTTGTTGATCGCAGCGAGGTCGCCGCCGGCTGCCCACAGGAAGGGCATGAACCGCGCCGCATCTGCGGGCAGGCTCAGGCCGACGACGTCGCCCTTGGTGAGCGCCTTCGCCGCGGTCTTCAGGTCATCCCACGTCCAGTCGTTGGTGGGCTCCTTCACGTTCGCGGCCTTGAAGAGGTCCTTGTTGTACACGAGGCCGAGCGTGTTGAAGTCCTTCGGGATGCCGTAGACCTTGCCGTTGTACGAGAACGCGTTGAGGAGCGATGGAACGAAGTCACTCTTGCTCGTTCCGGTCTTCGCCATCTGGTCATCGAGGGCGAGCAGCTTGCCCGTCTTCATGATGCTGTCGGCCCAGAAGATGTCGACGTAGAAGACGTCGGCCTCGGTGCCGGCCGCGATGTTCGTCTTGAGGACGGTGTCGTAGTCCTTGGCGATCGGCTCCCACTTCACCTTGACGTTCGGATTCGCTGTCATGAACGCGTTGATCGAGTCGGTGAGCAGCGCATCCTCGGTCGGCGATGACGACCATCCGGATATCCGGATCTCGCCCGAGAGTGCGGCGCTCGCGCCGGCGCTCGCGCTCGGTGTGTTAGCGCCCGGTGTGCCACCACATGCGGCGACGATCAGAGCGACAAGCGCGATGACTGCAAGCAATGACTTGCGCGAATTCATATAGGGATTCCTCCTCCCCGTGCGTGTCGGCCAATCGTACTGCGGCTTATCTCAGCCGGTGGTCAGTGATACGCCGCTCGCCTGAACGCTTACGGCGCGCACACGGCCACGCACTCGCTCGAGGCGCACGTCGATGACGCCGGTGCCCACGCGAAGACCGGTCGCCTCGAACCAGCTCACGCCATCGGGAAGCAGCGGATCGAGCGTGATCGTGCCGCCGTCAGGAGCGACCGAGAGACCGAGCATCGTTCGGATGCAGAGGAACGGCGACGCGGCGGACCACGCGAGCGGGACGCATGCGACCGGATAGGTCTTGGGCTCGACGCCCGTGCGCCTTGGCTGACCGCCGAAGAGCTCGGGGATGCGCCAGTCCGGAAATGCCTTCGCCGCGGCGAGCATCTCCGCGATCGTCCGCGCCGCGCCGACTTTGTCGCCGTAGCGCGCCATCCCTGCCGCCGCGAACGCCGTGTCGTGCGGCCAGACAGAACCGTTCTGATAGCTCACGGGGTTGTAATGCTTCGACCGCGAGCTCCGCGTGCGAATACCCCAGCCGCTCGCGAGGTCTGGTTGGCGGAGGCGGCGCGCGGTCGCGCGGCCGTGCGCGGGCGTCGCGGCGCCGGCCCAGAGCACGTGCCCGGGATTGGAGACGATGTCGGGGACGAGGCGCTTGTGCCCGTCGAGCGCCTGCGCGTAGAAGGAGCGGTTCGGCATCCAGAACGCGCGCTCGAATTTCTGGTGCATTTCATGCGCGCGAGCGGCGAGCGCGGCGGACCATGCGGGATCACGCTTCGCGACGACCTCGGCGAGCGAGCGTAGCGCCGCGATCGCGTACGCCTGCACCTCGACCGCCGCGATCGGGCCACCCGGCCGCTTGCCCTTCGCGTTCAGGTAGCTGTCGCCAGAATCCTTCCAGACCTGATTCGTAATGCCGGTCGGCCGCTTGCGCTCGAACTCGATGAAAAGGTCGCCGTCGAGATCACCGCGCTTTTCCATCCATTCGAGCGCGGCGCGGATGTTCGGCTCGAACTCGCCGATAAGGTCGCGCTCGGGCATCCACCGTGAGGCCTCGGCCGCGAGCCACACGAAGAGCGGCGGCGAGTCGACCGTGCCGTAGTACGGCGTCCCGAATGCCCCGCCGGTCCGTACGATCTCGCCCTGCCGGATCTCGTGCGGGATCCGTCCGGGCTCCTCGTCGCGCTCGGGCACATCGCGCGTGCCCTGGTTGTCGGAGAGCTTTCGCAGCACCGCGGGCGCGAGGTCGCGGCGCAGCGGCAGCGTCATGAGCGCGGTCATGATCGAGTCGCGCCCGAACGGCGCGACGAACCAGGGAATCCCCGCGGAGGGAAAGAACCCGTCACGAGTCTGGTCCGAGAGCATGAAGAGATCGAGCGAGCCGCGCGCGATCCACGCGTCCAGGTCGGGCGAGTCGCTCGCGAACTTCGTCGACGTTCGCTGCCACGCGTCCCAGTCGCGATCCGCGACGAGCGGGGAAGGGAGCGAGGAGTGCACGCGAATGTCGATCTCGATCGCGCGCCGGTCGCCGGGGGAGACCCGCACCGACACTCGCCCGCGTGCCGGCCCGTCGCCGGTATGCCACGCGTCGACGGGCGCCAGGAGCTCGGTCGACTGCTTCACGCCGTCGACCGCTTCGTACCGAAAAACGAGGTGATGCCCGTTTGCGGCCGCCGGCTCGCGGCGTCCCTTGGTGCTGCGGTTTCGGCGACGCACCTCGAAGAGATCGCGGAAGTCGGCGTCGACGGTGATGTCCGCCTCGAACGTGGTGACCGTGGGACCCGCGTTCTCGATCGACCACTGGTCCTCGATCGTGTTCTCGACGCGAATGCGCCGCTCTATTTGCAGGCGACCGAGCGAGTAGCGAAGCAGCGCGCCGTCCGGAAGGATCTCGGCCGACCGGAGACGAAGCGAGCCGTCCCTCGGCCGCACCTCGTAGTGCGAAAGGTGACGCGTGTCCCACGCGTAGACACCGGCGCCGCGGCGCGACGGCCCCTTGATGTCCGCGCCGCGGGTTCCGACGAAGACGATGCCGGTCCCTTTGAGTGAGAGCGCAAGTTTCGCAGCGGCGGCCATCTCGCATCATCCTGCGGCATTACCATTCGCGCGCGCACCTCGCGCACATTCGGAAGGGGGAGATGAAATTTGCGAGCTTCACTGCGCAATCTGATCGTCGCGCTCGGCGTCTCCGCGCTCGTCGTCGCGTTCCCGGGAACTCCGCAGGGCGCGAACGCCAGTCAGCCGACCTACGACCTCAACACTCTCGCCGGCAAGGTCGCATCGGTGAACGGCACCGCGGGCCTGCAGATCCGCTTCTCGGCATTGATCGAGCAGGAGGCGGACCAGGAAGATGCGGCGACCGTCGCCTCTACGATCACGCCCGCGTACGTGCTCTCGAGCCCGCTCGACGGAAAGACCATCGCGGCGCCCGCGGTCTTAGTGAATCAGGACACGGCTGCGGCATCGCAGAACGAGACGTCGATCGCCGTCGACCCGAATAATCCGAATCGGGTCGTCGCCTCGGCGAACGACTACGTCACACGCACATGGAGCTGCTCCGTGAGCGGCACGCCGTGCAGCGCGCTCGGCGACGGCTACTCCGGCACGTACTTCTCGAACGACGGCGGCACAACGTGGTGCTGCTCGTCGAGCGATCCGAGCAAGCTCGGAACGCTCATCCCGGGCGTCGAGCGACTCACCGGCGGGATCTACGACGCCGGCGGCGACCCGGCACTCGCGTTCGACAGCAGCGGCCACGTGTTCTACGCGGGTCTCGGCTTCAACCGCACTTCCGCGCCGAACACCGTCGCGGTCAACAGAGGGACCTTCGATTCGAGCGGCAAGCTGAGCTGGAGCCAGCCGACCTTCATCAACCAGACGACCTCGCCATCCACGCTGAACGACAAAGAGTGGATCGCG
>VBIZ01000061.1 GCA_005880575.1 Chloroflexota bacterium
GAAGCGTTTGCGCGACGAGATCGCCTTCGCGAGTCCGTCGGAGCTCGCCGCGCAGATCGCGCGTGACGTGGAGGAAACGAGACGAGTACTGATATGAACACTCCCCCGGAGCACGGAAGCGTCGAGATCGACGGCGTCCCGCGCCCCGCGCTCATCTTTCCCCTGACGCTGGATGGCCTTCGGGGAAAGCGACTGGCTCAGGCAATCTGGTTCGTTCCGCTGATCGCCCTCATCGTCTTCTACGTGTTCCTCCTTATCCGAATCGGTACACGCACCGACACCACCAGTCACATCCTCCGAATATTCGTCATTGCCATGGAGGGTGTGTTCATCGCGTTAGCGGTGTGGCTCGTCAGCAACTGGCGCAAGCCCGGGTTCGTTGCCCTCCTTCGGGAGGGGGTCTACTCCCGCACGGGTATCGGCCCGGTGCTCGTCCCGTGGGAGATGATCACCAAGAGCGGTCTCCACAAGCTCGCGGGAGTCCTCAGCCTTGGGCTCTGTACGAATGCGACTCCGCGCCACGGGCCGTGGTGGATGGGAGTCAATCGGCCGCTCCAGCGACGGCTGACCGGCTGGGAGTTCAGCTATCCACTTCCGGTCATACGCGGTGGACACGAGTTCGAGCGGGTCGTGCAACTCTGCGTAGCCGATCCAACGGCTCGTTTGACGATCGTCTGAGAGCGGCGCAGCTGAGGCTCGTGAGTGCCCCAGTCGAGCGCCGAGACTCGTGATGGTCCAGTGGGAGGGCGCCGAGCGCCCGGCCGCCGTTTTCAGATGGTCGAGGAAGAAAGCTCTGGTCGGACTTGTTGCGATTCTGGCAGTAGGAGCCCTCGGGATCGACGGTCTTGCGTCATCGCCGGACGATCTCTTTCTCGAAGTCACCGCGGGTTTCTTGGTGCTGCTGGCAACAGGTGGAATCCTGGGTGTCATCGCGTCGTTTCGGGGCCAGACGTACATAGCGCTCCTGCAGGAGGGGATTCTCCAAGAGTCTCTGATCGGCTGGAATTTCGTCCCCTGGGAAAGCATCGAGGCGGTCGGCTATTACAAGGTCTCCTGGCAGACCAACCTCGGATTGCGGACGAAGGAACCGCCGCGAATGGGCGGGCCTTTCCGATTCACGGCGGGATTGAATCGGCGCTTTCGCGGGCTCGCAGGAGGCTGGGACGCCGGACTCCCGATCTGGCCGGTCGAGCGCGGCGAAGAGATGGTGGCACTGGTGAAGCGCTGCATCGCGGATCCAGGTTCGCGCGCTCGCCTCGGACAAAGAAAATGAGCACATGACCGCACCCAGATACGTCCCCGTCGCCGACTGGGAACAGCTGCCGGCCGGCTACACGCACCCCGACGTCGCCGCGGTCGCGGTCAATTCAAAAGGACGCGTGTACCTCTTCTGCCGCGCGGAGCATCCCGTGCTCATCTACGAGCGTGACGGGCGCTTCGTCGGATCGTGGGGCGAAGGGGTATTCACGATGCGCACGCACGGCATCACGATCGCGCCGGATGACTCGGTCTGGTGCACCGACGACGCCGGGCACTCGGTGCGCAGGTTCACGCCCGATGGAAAGCTCCTGCTCATGCTCGGCGAGAACGCCGGCAAACCCTCCGACAGTGGGTACGACGGATCCAACATCACGACCGTCGCGCGCGGCGCGCCACCCTTCAATCGGCCGACGAACCTCGCGGTCGCGCCGAACGGCGACCTGTACGTCTCGGACGGATATGGGAACGCCCGCGTGCATCGCTTCTCGGCGGCGGGAAAGCTCCTCGCGTCGTGGGGCGAGCCCGGGACGGGGCCGGGCCAGTTCATGCTCCCGCATGGGATCGCGGTCGACCTGACCGGGAACGTGTACGTATGCGATCGCGAGAGCGACCGCATCCAGGTGTTCACCGCGGAGGGCCGCTTCATCCGGGAGATCACCGACGTCCAGCGCCCCACGCAGATCGTCCTCGCCGGCGGGCTCATGTACGTTTCCGAGCTCGGCTGGGGCGCCGGCCAACGCTCGTTCAGGCGCGGACCGATCGAGCGCGACCTACCCAGTCGCGTGAGCGTCCTCGACACGAGCGGAACTGTGGTCACTCGGATCGGGGGACCGAACCCATGCGCTCCCGGCAGCTTTTGCGCCCCGCACGGCCTGGCCGTCGATTCGAACGGAGACCTCTACGTCGCCGAGGTCGTCTGGACGATCGCGGGCAAGGCGGGACGTGTGCCTCCGGATTGCCACACCATCCAGAAGCTCCAGCGCATTGAATAGCGGGGTGACGATGCACCTGGTCAACGCTTGCGGCCGGTTCGCCTTGGCGTTGATCCTGGGAACGCTCGCGTGCACACCACCGGGCTCACTGGCACAGTCGACGCAGGCAGCCGGCGCGAGCTGCGAGTACATCGGGGTCCGTTTTGTTCCGCCGACGGGGTGGACCGTGAAAGTGGAGAGCGACGGCGAGCCGCTCTCGCGGATCACGCTTCAGGGCTCATCCGCCGGTCACCGGATCCTGGCGTCGATCTTCGCCCGGGAAACCCTCACGTCCGCGGAACGGAGCCCATCGGCTCAGGCCCACACGTACTTCCAGAAATTCCAGGCCGCGACGGTCTCGGAACCGTTCACGGACTTTATCGAGACGACCGTTGAGGATTCGGGCCGGACCTACCCGGCGTTTGGATACCGCGAGCGCCTGCCAGGCCCGAACCCGGCGATGGACGTTCAGCAGGAAACGATCGTCCTGCTCGTATTTCCGGGTGACTTTCCCGCGGGCGGCTACTTCTATCCGATCTTTTGGACGGACAGCCACCTCGCTTCCGCCTCCGCTGGCTCGCTCGCCGAGCTGCAGGCGCTGGCGCACAGCTTCTCCGTGAAGGCGTCGCCGGTCGGAGCGTCCGCGAAAGGATGCGGTCTTCCCTAAACCGCAAAAGGCACCCCTCCGAGAGGATTGCTAGATTCGGCAGAGATGCCCTCACGAACGAATCCCCTCCGCTACGGCCTGAAGTTTTCCCAGCAGGTCCATCCAATCGGCGTGCACGTGGACGTCTGGCGCACCGCCGACGCGGCCGGATTCGATCACATCTGGCCGTTCGACCACCTCATCGCGCTCGGACCTGATCCGACCGCGCCGATCTTCGACGGCTGGACGGCGCTGGGCGCGATGGCCGCGATCACCAAGCGCGCACGGATGGGCCTGAACGTGACCGGCAACCTCTACCGGCACCCGGGCCTCATGGCGAAGATCGCGGTCACCGTCGATCACCTGTCGAATGGGCGGCTCGAGTTCGGGATCGGCACGGGTTGGAATGAGCCCGAGTTCACGCAGTTCGGCCTCCCGTTTCCGAGCGCCGGCGACCGGGTCACGATGCTCGACGAATCGCTGCGCGCGATGAAGCTGCTGTGGTCGGAGCCGCGCGCGACCTACAAGGGGCGCTTCTACGAGCTGAAGGACGCGATCGCTGAGCCCAAGCCGATCCAGCGACCGCACCCGCCGATCTGGATCGGGTCGAAAGGCGAGCGGATGCTGCGCCTCACCGCGCGCCATGCGGACGTGTGGCACTCCAACGCCCCGACCTTCGAGGAAGGCGTGGCGCTGAGCAAGGCACTCGATGCCGCCTGCACCAAGGCCGGCCGCGATCCCGCGTCGCTCCGGCGGTCGATCTCGATGCGTCTCACGTCACCCGAGGAGACGATTGAGAAGGCGAAGGCGACGATCGCGGCTGGTTTCACCGAAATTCTCGTCATGATCGGGGGCGGCAACGTCCCGGCGGGGGACCCGCGGAAGCGCGCCGAAGAGGCCGCCGCGCTCCTTCCGCGGCTCCGAGCGCTCGGCTGACCGGTCCGCATCCGGTAGACTCATGAGTGAATAAGAGATCCAAAGGATCAAGAAAGGACAACGGGTGCCGTCAGCGACGCTCCCTAATAAGAAAGAGGTGATCACGGCGTACCGCCGTGAGGACAAGGACACCGGCTCGCCGGAGGTCCAGATCGCGCTCCTGACCGAGCGAATCAAGCACCTCACCGAACATCTGCGCACCGCCCGCCACGACAACGCAAGCCGCCGCGGGCTGCTCAGCATGGTCGGTCAACGCCGACGGCTGCTCGCCTACCTGCACCGCAGAAGCCCGGAGCGATACCAGGAAGTCATCGGGCGACTCGGTCTGCGACGGTGAGACCGCCCGCGTAAGCGGAAACCGAGGGGAAATCCCTCGGTTTTTTCATAGGCACCCGAGATCAACAACCACATGCCAGTTACCCGTTCCCAGGCGACCATTAACGGCAAGCCGCTCACCTTCGAGACAGGGAAGTATGCGAAGCAGGCGGGCGGCGCCGCCACGGTCCAGTACGGCGACACGGTTGTGTTCGCCGCCGCCACCGTCGCGAAGACGATCCGCACCGGGATCGACTTCTTCCCGCTGACGGTCGACTTCGAAGAGCGCCTCTACGCCGCGGGGAAGATCCCCGGTTCGTTCCCGCGCCGTGAAGGCCGCCCGTCGGAGGAAGGCATCCTGACCGCGCGGCTCACCGACCGTCCCATCCGGCCGCTCTTCCCGAAGGGCTTCCGCAACGACGTCCAGATCATCGTCTCGGCCTGGTCTGCCGACCAGGAGAACGACTACGACGTCCTCGCCGTGAACGCGGCCTCAGCAGCGCTCACCCTCTCGAACGCTCCGTTCGAGGGCCCGATCGGGTGCGTTCGCGTCGGCACCGTCGATGGCGAGCTCACTCTCAATCCGACGATCCAGCAGATGGAACAAAGCCAGCTCGACCTGATCGTCGCGGGCACGCGCGACTCGATCATGATGCTCGAGGCCGGCGCTCAGCAGGTCACCGAGGACTTCCTGATCCAGGCCCTCGCGCTCGCGCAGGAAGGCATCAAGAAGATCTGCGACGCCCAGATGGACCTGCAGCGCGCGGCGGGCAAGCCGAAGATGGAATACATCACCGTCATCCCGGACGCGGCGCGTTTGGGCGCGGTGACCTCATTCCTCAGCCAGCGGCTCCGCGCGAAGCTCCGGAATCCGGACAAGGCGCAACGCGAAGCCGGCCTCGACGAGCTGAAGCTCGAGGCAGTCGCGCAGTTCGCGACCGGTGAGAACGCGCCCCTGACGCTCGAAGAGGTCAGCGCGGTCTACGAGGAGCTTCTCGAGGAAGAGTTCCGCAAAGCCGTTACCGAGGAGAACCTCCGTCCGGACGGCCGCGGGACCAAGGACATCCGCCAGCTCTCGATCGAGGTCGGGGTCCTGCCGCGCACGCACGGTTCGGCGGTATTCACGCGCGGGCAGACGCAGGTCCTCTCCGTCGCGACGCTCGGGCCAGGCGGCGACGAGCAGATCATCGACACGCTCTCGCCCGTCGACACGAAGCGCTACATGCACCACTACAACTTCCCGCCGTTCTCGGTCGGCGAGGTGCGCATGATGCGCGGCGCGGGCCGCCGCGAGATCGGCCACGGCGCGCTCGCCGAGCGTGCGCTCCTTCCGGTGCTTCCGACGAAGGAGGAGTTCCCGTACACGATCCGTGTCGTGAGCGAGACGCTCGAGTCGAACGGCTCGTCGTCGATGGCGTCGACCTGCGGCTCGACGCTCTCTTTGATGGACGCCGGCGTCCCGATCAAGGAGATGATCGGCGGCATCGCCATGGGACTCGTGACCTACGGCGACAAGTGGACCGTCCTCACCGACATCCAGGGCCTCGAGGATCACTACGGCGACATGGACTTCAAGGTCACCGGGTCCGCCAAGGGCGTCACCGCTCTCCAGATGGACATCAAGATCAAGGGGATCTCGCTCGACATCATGCGAGCGGCGTTCCAGCAGGCGCGCGAAGCGCGCCTCTTCATCCTTGAAGCGATGCGCAACGTCATCGACAAACCGCGCTCCGAGCTCTCGCGCTACGCACCACGGATCGAGACGATCAAGATCCAACCGGACAAGGTCCGCGAGGTCATCGGCCCAGGCGGCAAGATGGTCCGCGCGATCCAGGCGGAGACCGGCACCACCATCGAGCTCGAGGACGACGGCACCGTCCGCATCACGGGCGCGAAGGCCGAGGGTCGCGAGAGAGCACGCGCGATGATCGAGGGTCTCACGAAGGAGCCGGAGGTCGGCGAGGTCTACGACGGCAAGGTCACGCGGATCATGAGCATCGGCGCGTTCGTCGAGTACCTTCCCGGCAAAGAGGGCCTCGTGCGCGTCAGCGAGATCTCGTCCGAGCGCGTCAACAGCGTCGAGGACGCGGTCAAGGTCGGCGACAAGGTCAAGGTCAAAGTGGCCGAAGTGGACCGCATGGGCCGGGTCAACCTCTCGATCCGTGCGGTGAACGAGAACGGCAACGACTACGAGACGCGCCAGCGCGCCGAGCGTGAGCGGTACCGCGACCGTGACGAGCGGGGCGGCCCGCGACCCGGCGGCGACAGGGGTGGGTTCCGACGCGGCGGTCCGCCGCGCCGCTAGAGCATCCTCACTCTCGTCCTACCCGCCTATAACGAGGCGCGTCGCATCGAGGAGAGCCTCGGGCGATGCGCCGAGTTCTTTCGCGACCGCGAGATGACCGCCGAGATCATCCTCGCCGACGACGGCTCGACCGACGCCACCGCGGATGTGTTCCATCGCGCCAAGCTGGTGCATGGGCATCTCGGTCTCGCCTTCAAGGTGCTGCGCCTGCCGCACCGCGGAAAGGGCGCGGCTGTTCGCTCGGGCGTGCAGGCCGCGACGGGCGACCCGGTCGTGTTCCTGGATGCGGACCTCACCATCCCAGTCGAGATCATCGATGTCTTCATCGATGCGCTCGACACCGGCGCCGACATCGCGATCGCGTCGCGTTATGTCCCTGGGTCCGTGGTGGATCGACCGTGGTGGCGACGCGTGATGGGCGATGTCTTCCGCGCGATCGTCCACCTCCTCGTTCCGACCAACATTCGCGACACGCAGTGCGGCGGGAAGATGTACACGGCGGAGGCCGCGAAGGACCTTTTCGCGAGACAGCGGCTCGACGGCTTCGCGTTCGACGCCGAGGTGCTGTACCTCGCTCGCGCCGCGGGTTACACGGTTCGCGAGATCCCCTTCGCGCTGCGGCAGCACGGCGAGACGCGCATCGACTTTCTCGCGGACACGCCCAAGATGCTGCGCGACCTCTTCGTCATCCGTTGGAACGACATGCGCGGCCTGTACCGCACGTGACCCTGATCATCACCGCCGACGATCTCGGGCTCTCGCCGGGCGTCACCAAGGGCATCCTCGAGTCTCACCGTCGCGGTGTCGTGCGCTCGACCTCGCTCATCGTGACCGCGGACTCATCCGCGGAAGCAGCGGCCCAGGCCCGGATGGAGCCGGATCTGGAGGTCGGCCTGCACATCGATCTTGTCGGCGGCTGGCCCGTCAGCGACCCCGCGGCGGTCCGCAGCCTGGTGGACGGCAACGGCCGGTTTCTCGGCCTCAACGAGCTGACCAAGCGGCTCTTCAGCGGCCGCGTCCGCGCCCGCGAGCTCGCCGGGGAGGTCCGCGCCCAGGCGGCCCTGGCTCGCTCCTGGGGGATCCTGCCCCTCGCCTGGGACTCGCACCGTCACGTCCATCTCATGCCGCCGGTCGCGCTGATCGTCGGCCGCGTCGCTCACGAGGAGGGCGTTCGCTGGATCCGCCGCGCCCGCGGGCCCCGCGCGTGGTCCGGACCGAAGCAGACGGCGCTCCGGGCGGCCACGTTCGCCTCCGCCGTCGCGTATCGAGGCATACCCGGCAACCGCTGGTACGTCGACATCACCTCCGAGCGTCCGCGCATCGATGCCGCGGGCGTCGCCTTGCTCGCGACCCACGGCGGAGTGGGGGAGATCGGCGCGCATCCCGGCTACGTCGATGAGCGCCTCCGCGCGGCCGATACGCTCGTCGACGAGCGAATGACCGACCTCGAGATCCTCACCGATCCGCTCCTCCGGACCGCGCTCGGCAGCGAGGCCGTGCGCTGGCGCGTGCCTTGATGCCAGGGGCGAGCACGAGCGCGGCGCTCAACCGGGCGGTCCATCGCTACCGCGCGGCGCCCTTCGGGGCGCGCCTCTTCGTGCACGGCCGCGCCTTCCTGTCGGACCTCGCGTTCGTGGAGCGATTCGTCCCGCGGAAGGGATTCATCGTCGACCTCGGCTGCGGGCATGGTCTTTTCGCGTGCCTCCTGCGCGAGGGGGCGGAATCCCGCCGCGTCCTCGGGATCGACCTCGACGAGCGCAAGATCGAGGTCGCGCGAGGCGCCGTACGGGACACGCAGTGGCTGCGCTTCGAGGTCGGCGACATCATCAAGGACCAGCCGCCTCACTGCGATGCGGTGACGGTCGTGGACGTCCTGTACCTGCTCCCGTTCGAGGACCAGGAGCGCGTGCTCAAGAACGCCGCGGCGGCCCTCGGCGAGGGGATGCCGCTCATCGTGAAGGCCCAGGAGCGTCGCACCGACCCGCGGTACGCGATCACGTACGCGCAGGAGCTGATCACGGTGGGGCTCGGCTTCACACGCGGCGGGCACGAGCGCTTCTACTTCCCATCGCGCGATGAGGCCCTCGCCATGTTCGAGCGGGCTGGATTCGTCGTCGAGGTCGAGGAGATGCCGCGTCGGCCGTACACCGACGTGGTCTATCTCGCGCGAAAGGCTCCTCTCAAGCCTTCGCCCGCCGCATAATCACCCCGTTGAACGACGCCTCGACCGATCTTCGGCTGGTCGCCGACGAGATCCGCGCCTGCACCGCTTGCCCGCTCCACCGGAGCGCTCGGCAGGCCGTCCCCGGCGACGGCAGCGCTGACTCGGGGATCTTTTTCCTGGGCGAGGCGCCCGGGTACCACGAGGATCTCCAGGGGAAGCCGTTCGTCGGCGCCGCGGGCCAGTTCCTCGACGAGCTCCTCGCCGGCATCGGGCTCGACCGACGAAAAGTGTTCATCACGAACGTCGTCCGTCACCGCCCGCCCGAGAACCGCGACCCGCTACCGGAAGAGATATCGGCGTGCCACATGTGGCTCCTGCGCCACCTCGAGGTTCTCAAGCCGCGCGTCATCGTCACCCTCGGCCGCCACGCGATGGGGAAGTTCTTCCCCGGCGAGTCGATCTCGCGCATTCACGGCAAGCCGCGCAAGACGGCCGACGGCCTTCTCATCTTCCCCGTCTATCACCCGGCCGCCGCATTGCATCAGCCCGCCTTGCGCGACGCGCTCCACGCCGACTTCGCGGCACTGGCATTGTTCCTCGCGACCACCCCGCCCGCAGAGGAGCCGGAGGAGAAGCCGGTGGAGCAGATAACGCTCTTTGGCTAAATCGAACGCGCCGCTGCGGATTATCCCCCTCGGCGGCGTCGGTGAGATCGGTAAGAACATGCTCGCGCTCGAGGTCGGCGAGGACATCGTCGTCGTCGACGCGGGCCTCATGTTCCCCGACGAGGGAATGCTCGGCATCGACCTCGTGATCCCCGACATCACCTACCTGCGGCAGCGCAAGAACAAGATCCGCGGCTTCCTGATCACGCACGCCCACGAAGACCACATCGGCGCGCTGCCCTACGCGTTGCGTGATCTCCTCGACGTGCCGATCTACGGCACGAAGCTCACGATCGGGCTCATCCGCACGAAGCTGAAGGAGCACAAGCTCGCGGAGCGCGCGACGTTCCGCGAGATCGCACCGGGGACTCCGTTCACCATCGGCAGCGTCCGCTGCGATTCGTACTACGTGTGCCACAGCATCCCCGACGCGATCGGCGTCACCATCGACACGCCGTACGGCACGGTCGTGCACTCGGGGGACTGGAAATTCGACCACACGCCGGTCGACGGCCGGCAGACAGACTTCGCGCGGCTCGCGGCGATCGCCGCGAAGGGCGTGCTGCTCCTGATGTCGGATTCGACGCGCGCCGAGATGCCTGGCTACACGCAGTCCGAGCGCCACGTCGCCGAGATGTTCGACGCGATCATGTCGCGCGCGCCGGGCCGCGTGATCACGACGACCTTTGCCTCGAACATCTCGCGGATCCGCCAGATCGTGGAGATAGCGGCGGCGTGGGGCCGCAAGACCGCGATCGTCGGCCGTTCGATGGAGAACTACACCAAGACCGCGCGCGAGCTCGGGTACCTCGAGTACCCGGAGGGCGCGATCGTGGGCGCGCACGAGATCGGCAAGCTCCCCGATCACGAGCTCTGCATCATCACGACGGGCAGCCAGGGCGAGCCCACGAGCGCGCTCTCGCGCATGGCGCTGGGCGACCACCGCCACGTCGCGGTCAAGGAAGGCGACACCGTGGTCATGTCCGCGACCCCGATCCCCGGCAATGAGGAGCTCGTGTCGCGCACCGTCGACAACCTGTTCAAGCTCGGCGCCGAGGTCATCTACGACCCGCAGAGCCGCCCGCACGTCTCCGGGCACGCGAGCCAGGAGGAGCTGAAGCTTCTCCTGAACATCCTGCGGCCGAAGCACTTCCTGCCGATCCACGGCGAGTACCGGATGCTCGTGCGCCACGCACGTCTCGCGATGGATCTCGGCGTCGACCCGAAGAACGCCTTCGTCCTCACGAACGGCGACGTCCTCCAGTTCGACGAGCACGGCGCGCACGTCGGCGAGAAGGTCCAGTCCGGCGTCGTGTACGTCGACGGCCTCGGCGTCGGCGACGTGAGTCAGTCGGTCATGCGCGACCGCTGGTCGATCGGCAGCGACGGCATCTTCCTCGTCGTGGTGACGATCGAGCAGCGCACCGGCGCGGTGGTCGCGGGACCGGACATCGTGACCAAGGGCTTCGTGCCCGAGCACGACGCCGCCCAGCTCGTCGAAGAAGCCAAGCAGAAGATCCTCGACGGCCTCGCGGAGGCGCAGACGGGTGAGCACCTCGCCGAGCCGTCCGCGCTGAAGGACGCGATCCACAACAGCGTCGTGAACTTCCTCTACGAGCGCACCAAGCGAAGGCCCATGGTGCTGCCCGTGATCATGCAGGTCTAGCCGGTGGCGAGAAGGGCCGCGGGGGCGAAACGGCGCGGCGCGACCCCGGCGATCGAACCGCGGATCCGCGACGAGATCGGCGCGATCGCGGTCCTCGCGTTCGCCCTTCTGTCCACCGTCGCCCTCGCGACCGACCAGGGCGCCGTGCTGCAGTGGTGGCGGTCGGCGCTCTTCGCGCTCCTCGGATGGGCCGCGTGGCTCGTGCCGCTTGCGCTCGGGGGGATCGCGCTCGAGCTCTGGTTCGGCTTCATCCGCCGCGAGACGGTGCTCCCGATCCTCGGCGGTCTTGTCATCATCGTCGCGCTCCTCGGGCTCACGCGTCACTACGTGCGCGACGAT
>VBIZ01000062.1 GCA_005880575.1 Chloroflexota bacterium
CTACACCTTTGCCCGCGTACTTCGGTGCGCTGCCGTGGATCGGCTCGAACACCGAAACTCTGCCCGGGTTGATGTTCCCCGACGATGCGGTGCCGAGGCCGCCCGCGAGCGCGGCGCCGAGGTCCGAGAGGATGTCGCCGAAGAGATTGGTCGTCACCACGACGTCGAATTGCTCCGGCTTGAGGACCATCCACATCGCCGCGGCGTCCACGTACATCGCGTCGCGTCGCACCTCGGGAAAATCCTTTCCGACCTCTTCGAAGACGTCGCGCCAGATCTCCTGGATCGGAATGGCGTTCGCCTTGTCGACCAGGGTGACGTGGTTCTGCCCGTTCTTCACCGCGAGCTCGAAGGCGAAGCGGATGATCCGCTCGACGCCCGGTCGCGTGAAGCGCATCGGCACGATCGCGACCTCCTGTGGCGTGCCGACGCCGGTTCGCTGCCCCTCCTGCGTATAGGCGTCTTCGGTGTTCTCGCGGATGATCGTCATGCGGATCTCGCGTGCGCCCTTGCCTTTGATGGGAGAGAGCCGATCGTCGTAGAGCACGACCGGGCGAAGGTTCACGTAGAGGTCGAGGCCCTTACGCAATCCGATGATCACGTCGCGCTCGATCATTCCGCGCGGCGCGTCCGGGTGGCCGATCGCGCCCATGAGCACCGCGTCGAGCTCGCGGAACGGCGCCATCTTCTCGAGCGTGAGCCGCTCGCCTGTCGCGAGGTAGTGGGCGCCGGACCACGGGAAGCTCGTCCGCTCGGTCTTGAAGCCGAAGCGCTTCTCGCACTTATCGAGCACGCCCAGAGCGGCGGCCGTGACCTCGGGACCGATGCCATCGCCGCCGATAACGCCGACGCGATAGGTCTTCACTGACGCGATGGTGGCACGCCGCTGCGACTGCTGATCAGAAGCCGACCGATCGAGATCAGCCAGGCGATGAGAACGATCGTCGACCCGACCGCGAACAGAAACTGGAACGCGGCATTTGCCGCGGGGCCGCCTCCGAAGACTCGATTTCGATCGCCGGTATCGAATGCCCGTACCTCCACACCCTGCCGCACACCGGCAGGCGCCCCGTCGAGCCAGACACCGGTCCGCGTCACCGTGTGGTCGTCCGACAGAAAGGTGCCGTCCCAGCGACACGAGGCGCGGCCACAAGATTCACTCTGAGGTGTGAACCAACCGTCGACGCCGTCGTGTTGCAGCGCGCGCCAGGTCGGTCCCGCGTCGAGGATCGCAAAGAACAGGAAGACGGCCGCCAATACCGGCGCCACTAGATACCAGACGAGCCGGTTGGTCATCGGGGCAGATTCTCGGCGAAGGGGACGGTCGCGCGCGTGTCTACGGAAGCGAAGAGACGATCTTCCTGAACTCATCCTCGGTGAAGGCTCGAAGCGTTTCCGTTGTGACATTCCCTAGCGATGCGGTGGCGAGTGTGAGCCTGGCGACGACGTCGTCGCTCGGCGCCTCGGTGATGAGGACGAGGTCGTACCGGCCGAGCGTGAGATACATGCTCTTCAGCGATCCGCCGGCTTTCTGCGCCGCGTTGCGGAAGTTGTCGACGCGGCTCGGACTGTCCTTGACCTTCGAGACGCCCTGTTGCGTGTAGCGAGCGAGCGTGATGAACGTTGCCATGCGTACCTCCCCTGGTTTTCTGCGACCGTCCCCGAACGGCGCAATCCTGCGCTTGCCAAGCAAGCCAACGCCCTTGGGATTGACCCTGTGCACTCCGCCCTGTAGCCTCGCTTCTCACATGGCAATGCACCTCGTCCTCGTCCACGTCCTCCCCATTTGTGGGGCGGACACCTCGCGTTCGGGGGGCAGGGTCTAGCGCGAATCACGAAATCAGACTTTCCAGAAGGCCTCCCGAAAGGGAGGCCTTTCTTGTTAGTCGGGGGAGAGCGCGCGATGAACGGACCGGCCGAGTACCTCGCGATCGCGTTCGCATCGCGTGACGCCCCGACGGTGGCGCGCCTTCGCGTGTCGGTCGCCGAGATCATCCCCGACGCGCGCGTGGTGCGGTCGCGCACCGGCATCGTCACCGCCCTGCGTGAGCTGGCGACGTCCGTCGACGCTCGCGCCCACGCGGACGCGCTGCGCATTCGCCTCGCGCGCGCGAACGGCGACGATGGTCTCTCGGCCGGCGTCGGTGGTCCGAAGCGCGGCACGACCGGCGCGCACCTCGCGCTCCTGCAGGCGGAGCAGGCCGTCGTCATCGGTCGCGCCATGAGCGGCGACGGGGTCGTCACGATGTTCGAGGACCTCGGCCCATACACCTTCGTGCTGGGGCGTCCGGAGAGCGACATACGCGAGTTCGCCGATCGGATCCTCGGCCCGCTCGCCGACGGCGAGCAGCATGCGGAGCTGGTGCGCACGCTCGATGCATTCCTGCGTCTTCACGGAAGCCTGAACGCGGTCGCCCGCGACCTGTACCTGCACCGAAACACAGTGCGACAGCGCCTGCGCCGCATCACCAAGCTCACCGGCGCGGATCTGAAGAACGCGGACTCGCGGCTTGCGCTGCAGCTCGCGCTCCTCGGCCGGCGCGCGCTCGAACGGCTCGCATCGTGAAGCAGGTCCCGTACGCCGCGATCCGGCTCGTCGGTGGAGTGATCGCGACGCTCTGGTGCATCTATGTCTTCACGAGGGAGGGTTCCGTGGTGACGGCGTTCCTCGGTATCGCTCTGTTCACCGCGGGCTGGTTCGCGGCGCAGCGTTTCGGCCGCCCGGTCGGTCTCACCAACAATCGGCCCTGGCTCGACACGGTCCTGCCGGTCGCGATCGCGGCGTTCGCGGTGCTGCCGGCTGCGCTCTACCCGTTTCTTGGAAGTATCTCGGTGGCGATCGGCGCTGCGATCATCGTTCTCTTCTTCGCGGGTATGTCGCTCTCGCTCGGGCTCGGTCCCTACTCGAACGTCAAGGTGGCGCTCGTCGCGCGGTAGCTACGCGACGAGCGCCTGAGCTCTCGCTACAGCTTCGCCTCGAACGCGACCGCGATCACGTGATAACCCGCGGCGTTGGCGTGAATGTCCGGACCGAGTGGCGCCGGCGCGCACATCCATGTCCAGGTGCAGATGCGGAGCACATCGAGCGGAACTCCGCCGATGGGCGTGGTGACGGTCGTCGCGAACGCACTCTCGACGTCGGCGACCGGAACGCCGGCGGCCGCGTAGATGGTGCCGAAGAAGTTGTTGCCTCCCACGGCCCGTGCGATCTCTGTTCCCAGACCGGCCGGATTCGAGAACCACACCGGGGCGAGGAACGGGTCGTAGAAGTTCATCCCGATGATCGGCACGTCGGGACCGGCGGCCTCGCGTAGCGCTGCGAGGATGACCGGCAGATTCGCCGCGATCGCGGGGAAGCCGCCGCCGCGGAAGATGTCGTTCGGCCCGATGTCGATCGTCACGAGAGCGACGAACTTCTGATGCGCGTGCAGGAAGTTCAACGCCTCGGCCAGCTGCGACCCGTGCGGGTACCGACACGCGTTGTGTGCGTTGCGGCCTTCGAAGGGCAGGTCCGGCGTGATCATGCTCGCCGTGGTCTCGCCGGGGCAGCCGAGCTTCACGTGCTGGAGCGTCGGCTTACTCGCGTGGAGATCGGCGAACAGCTGGTCGGTGTAGCTCTCGTTCGTGAATAGGTGTCCAGGCTGCGTGCCTGCCGCGAGCGAATCGCCGAGCGAGACGTAGTACGTCGGGGCTGCGGAAGCGCTGGCGGTCGAACCCGTCGCGAGAGTGATGAGGGCGAGCGCGAAAATCATGCTGCTGAGTCGGAGGCCCATGTCCCTTCCTCCCCTTATGCCATTCGGCGCGAGGAGTGTATTCACGAGTCGAAACGTCTCAGCTGCAGCGAGCCAGCCCAAACGTTACCTTCGCGCGCAGAACGCGGAGCGCCGCGTCGTCGACCCTCGCTTTGAACGCGGCGTCACTCGAAACACGTGCTGAGATTGCCGCAGCCATCGCGTTCGCCGGGGCGACCGTCTTCGAGATGATCAGATCGCCGCCGGCTCCCAGGAAACCGATGGCGCGATCCGCAGGCGCGATGTTCGCGACGGCGACGGTCGCGCCGAGATCATCCGAGACGACGACCCCGCTGAACCCGAGCGACACGCGAAGCATCTGCCGCATGACCGTCGGCGAAAACACCGCGAGCTCCGTCGCATCGATCTTCTGGTACTTCGCGAGCGCGACCATGACCATCGGCACGCCTGCCGCGACCGCATCGCGAAACGGCGCGAGGTACGCGTCGTTCGGAGTCGTGACGTCGTCTACCACCGCCGCGGTGAAGTCGGTGTTGCCGGTCACGCGACCCAGACCGGGGAAATGCTTGCCGGTCGTCGCAATGCCGGCGTCGGCCATTCCTCTCATGAAAGCGAGCGCGTGCGCGCTGACGGTCGCGGGGTCGTGACCGTAGCCGCGCTGCAGCGCGCCGATCGGCGCGTTCTGCGCGTCTGTCCCAGGCGGTACGACGTCGAGGACCGGAGCGAAGTTGAGATTGACACCGGCGTTCAGAAGCTCGTGTCCCCACAGCGCGGCCTGCGTTCGCAGTGTCGCCGGATCGACCGTGCTCTGGTCGAGCGCGCTCGGGATCGTGCTGAAGCCCAGGCCGGACAGCGACTGGATGATGCCGCCCTCCTGATTCGCCGCGACGAAGAAGCCGACGCTCGCCGTCGTCTCCGCTGTCGCGAGCGCCTGGACCGCATCGGCGACGCTGCGGACCGCGGGCGCGCCCGAGGTGCTCTGCTCGACGAACCACACTGATCCGAAGTGATAGGTGCGGATCGCGCTCAGCTCGGCCGTACCGAGCTGATCGTTCGCGAGCCCGAGCAGGAAGAGCTGCCCGATGCGTTGTTCTTCGCTCATCGCGCCAAGCACCCGAGTCGCGCACTCGGCGGTGGCGGTCGGGGTCGGTGACGGGGTGGTAACGGTCGCCGTCGCCGGCGGCGTGGTCGGGGACGGCGCTTCGCTCGGCGAGGGGGTTCCGCTGCGAGCGCACGACGACGTGGCGAGGACGAGCACGAGGGCAGCAATCCGCATCGGCAGAGCGTGCCAAAGCCCGACATGTGTCGGTTTTGGGCGTGCAGGCTGCACATTCACACCCATTTCACTTGACGCGACCACAGCGGAACCGGTTCACTGAGCACGAAGTGCAGCGCAACCTTCTTATCGGCGTCGTCATTGTCGTCCTCATTGAGAGGGCGCGCATGCGGCCGGGAGGGTAGCGACTCACTCCTCACAGCGAAAAAGAGAAAGTTCTGAAGGCCTCCCGGAAACGGGAGGCCTTCTTCATTTCGGAAGGGGGCGGACATGGCGACAGCGCTAGAACGAGCAAGAGGAAGCGAGCCCGGGGTCTTCGCTGAGGCGAAGAGCGGGAACGCCGTCCTGATCGACACGCTGCGGCGCTGGGGCATCCGCTTCTTCGCCGGTGTCAACGGCGGCGGCGTCGTGCACGTCGCGAAGCACCTCGAGCCGTACTACGAGCTCGCGCACTCCGCCGACAAGGCCTCGCGGATGCTGACGATCGGCGAGTACGTCGCGGGGTTCGTGCCGATCGGGTACTGGCTCGCGTCGGGGCAGATCGCCGGCTGCGTGACCACGACCGGCGCCGCGACGAAGCTCGGCGGCAGCGGGATGACCGACGCGAAGCTCCACAACATCCCCGCCGTCTACCTCATCGCGCTTAACTCGACGCTCTCCATCGGCAACGCGCCGCTCCAGGACGTGAGCGAGTACGGCATGAACGTCGTTCCGCAGCTGCAGGCCGAGCTCGGCGAGGGGCTCGTCGTCGTCGACAACATGAACAAGCTCGAGGAGGGTCTGCGCCGCGCGCAGCGCGTCCTCAAGCACAACAAGCCCGTCGCGATCGCGTTCCACCCCGACGTGCTCTCGCGCGAGACGGACACGGACGTCCCGTGGACTTCGCACCCGCGCACGTTCGCGGCACGCGACGTCGCCGAGTTCCTCGCGGAGTTCCCGCGCGTCTCCGCCGGGAAGCGCGTCGTCATCTACGTGAGCGGCGAGACCGCCTTCGCTCCGCACGCAAGGACGCTCACGACGATGCTCTCGAAGATCCTCAAGGCGCCGACGGTTTGGAGCGTGAACGGCGCGAACGCCGTCGATCCCTCCAACGACTACGGCTTCGGCCACATCAGCTTCGGCGGCAACGAGCGCGCGATGGAGGTGTGGCGGAGCCTAGGCACGGACGATGTCGTGATCGCGCTCGGCTTCGACGCGGGCGAGTACTCGCTCAACCTCGCGAAGATCCCCGCCGGCCACGTCTACCACTTCACCGACATGCGCGAGGCGTACGGGCACAAGAACGGCGAGTTCCGCCACCGCGTGGCGCACGAGTACCGCCAGGTGCGCGGCGACATCGGGCTCGTGCTCGAGGAGATCCTCCCGCGCCTCGCGACGACGTGCACGGACCGTCCGAACACCGCGCCCGCACCCGAGTCCCTCAACACACGCGAGCCCGCGAAGAACAAGCGTCCCGGCACCGTCGACTTCCAGGAGTTCTACGAGAGGGTCGACAAGATGTGGCGGCCGGGATCGTTCGGTGTCGACGACGTCTGCATCGCTTACAAGGACCGCCAGTGGGTCACGCAGCGCCCGAACCCGAACATCCCGTTCTGGACGACGCACGACGGGTCGGCGATGGGCGGCGGATTCGGCATCGGCCTCGGCGCGAAGGCCGCGAACCCCGACCTCCACACGTTCGTGTTCACGGGCGACGGCTGCTTCCGGCTCTTCGGCGGCGCG